>JADHXR010000117.1 GCA_016782865.1 Phycisphaerae bacterium | reverse complement strand
TGACAGTGAAGGCTGACGGCTTCTACGATGGCGACTGCAAATTCAAAGCTCGAGCTTATTGCTCGGCGGTGGGTGAGTGGCGATGGAAGTCCTTTTCCAACATCGAGGATCTGGACAACAGGAGCGGCGTGTTCGAAGTCGAACCCTCATCGCTCAAAGGCAAGCTTCGGTTGCACAGAGAAGACCGGCGCCAGTTCGCCTACGACAACGGGCAATGGTTCCTGCACATAGGCGACACGGGATACCGATACGTGACACAGACCGAGCCCAAATGGAAGGAATATATCGACCAGGCAGCCCGGATGGGAGCGACGAAGATTCGGACGTGGTTCTGCCAGGGACGCTCAGACGTGCAGATTCTCTTTTCCAACAAGCGCAAAGAACTGAATTTGCCGTATTGGCAGGAGATCGACAGGCGTCTCCAGTACGCGTTGGAGAAACATCCACATATAATCTTCAAGCTGATACCGTACGGAGAAGACACCGAGGAACTGCGCCGGTACGAGAAGGGCGATGAGGCCGCCAGGCTGATCGCACAATATGCGCAGGCCAGATTTTCAGCCCTGCCCAATATTCACTGGTGCATCTCGAATGATCGTGAAATCGTGCCGGGCGGCAAGCTCACCGGCAGAAGGGTTCTGCGCCAGACAATCGACAAGATCGGCGAAGATATGGCGGCAAGGGCGCCTTGGGGGACATTGCTGACAAATCATCAGAGTCGCTTCAAGGGATACGATTTCGTGGACGCTCAGTGGTCGGACATCATCATGCTCGAAGACATGGATCAGGTCGACGGGCGGCTATTCAAAGAATATTACGGCAGGAGAGCGGCGCCTATGGTGCTGGACGAGGACCGTTATGAGCACTGGCGGAATCCCAAACACGATCGATATTTCTTCCGGCGCCTGATGTGGGCCTCTCTTCTGTCGGGCGGGCATGCCACGTACGGCGGATTGAGGACGTACGAGCCGTATGACGGCAAAGACTCGGGTGTGCAGGGCTACTTCGATGCCGTCGCCGCGGGCAAGCTCGAACGGGGCGCCGACGATTTTGTTCACATCCACAAATTCTTCAAAGACAGCGGTTTGACGCTCGTGAATATGAGGCCCGATGACGCGATGGTCGGCGACGAGCCGGGCAAGTTCAAGTGTATCTGTAATGATCATACCTACATCATTTACCTGGCTAACCCCGACGGCGCCAAGCCGGGTGAGGCGAACGTCAGCAAGGCAACGCCAAGCGTCGTGGTTCGACTACCCGAAGGAACATTCGCAGCCAAGTGGTTCAACCCGAGGAGCGGGCAGTGGACGGATGGGCGCACGGTATCGCCAGGCACCGAGAGGCTGACAGCGCCCGGCGGAAGTGATTGGATCCTGCTGTTGAGATCAAAGGACGCACCGAGTTCGACCGGGCCGTTGCGAGTTCATCCGAAGAATCCGAGATACTTCACTGACGGATCGGGCAGGGCGGTGTTTCTGACTGGCTCGCACACCTGGGCGAATTTCCAGGAGCGCGGCGTCGAGGGCGAAACGCCCGACTTCAATTACGAACGATACCTCGATTTCATGCAGAAGCTGGGGCACAATTTCATGCGCATGTGGCGATGGGAACACGCCCGGTGGATGCAGTTTGCGCCGGGTGACACGTTGATTCGATACAAGCCGATGGCCTATATGCGAACAGGTCCGGGCAATGCAATCGACGCAAAGCCCAGGTTCGACCTGACGCGATTCAACCAGGCCTATTTCGACCGGCTGAGGGAGCGAGTTGTTGCGGCCGGCGAGCGAGGGATCTACGTCAGTGTCATGATGTTTCAGGGTTTCAGCGTCGAGCAAAAAGGGGCCAAAGGCGTCGATCCGAAAAAGGGTAACGCCTGGGAAGGGCATCCCTACAACTTGAAGAACAACATAAACGGCGTCAATGGTGACATCAACGGCGATGGAGAGGGCGATGAGACGCATACGCTGGAGAGTCGCGCGATAATCGAGCTTCACGAGGACTACATTCGCAAGGTGATCGACACGCTCAACGACCTCGACAACGTGCTGTGGGAGATCAGCAATGAGAGCCACACGAATTCCATCGAATGGCATTATCATATGATCCGGTTTATCAAGCAGTACGAGGCGGCCAAGCCCAAACAGCATCCGGTCGGCATGACAAGCTCGCCTATCAACAATCCGCCGCTCTTTGCGAGCCCGGCCGACTGGATTTCGCCCAACGGCAATGATTATCTCAACGACCCTCCTGACACAAAGGGCAGCAAGGTAATAATCGTGGACAACGACCACATAAATCCCTGGAACAGTGATCCGCAGTGGGTCTGGAAGAACCTCTTCCGGGGCAATCAGTTTATCCTGATGGACAGCTACATGGATTTTCGCACAGGTTCAGCCGGCAAGCCCGACGCCAAACATGATCCGGCGCGCAAGGCAATGGGTTTTGCCCGGTGGCTCTGCGATCGCGTGGACCTGGCGTTGCTGACGCCGCAAAACGATCTGGCGTCAACGAAATACTGCCTGGCGAATCCCGGTGTCGAGTATTTGGCCTATCAGCCCCAGGGCGGCGCGAAGAATTTCTCAGTGAACCTCAGACCGGGCAAGTACGCAGTTGAATGGACGAACCTGGTCAGCGGCGGGGTCACCAAAGCCAAAGACTTCCAGGGAGGCAATGGCAAGAACACATTCACACCGCCTTTTGGCGGCCCGTCAATCTTGCACTTGAAAAGAAAACTGTGAAGAACCGAAGTGTCTGTATTGGGTTGAGAACTGATTCTCGGCCTTTCTCTTGCGGGGCTTTTCTTCTTGACAGGCCCCCGCGGCACAGGTAGAGTTGCGCTGATCTTTAACCTCACGGAAAAGCGATGAGGAGTTGGGTTTTGCGCATGTTGAGTTTGCCGCGGGTCGGTTGGATTTGCCGACCACATTTAGGATGAACGAAATGACAAACAAGAGAGCCTCAGTAGCGATAGTGATTGTCAGTTTGGTTTTGGCCCGGCCGGTTCTGTCCAGTGATTGGCCTCACTGGCGCGGCCCCTTTCTAAACGGTACGAGCGATGAAAAGAACCTGCCTGAGACCTGGAGCACAACGCAAAATGTTGTCTGGCGTGCGCCCTTGCCGGGGCATAGTTCCGCCACTGTCGTCATCGCCAACGGCAGAGTCTTTGTCAGTTCGACGGAAAGAGACAGTGACAATCTTCTTGCCCTGTGTTTCGACGCCGAGAGCGGCAAGGAGCTTTGGCGCAGGAGGTTGGGGGCGTCCAGCCGACAGGTGCCCCGCAACAACATGGCCACGTCTTCGCCTGTGACAGACGGCGAGCGCGTGTATTTCATGTACGGCTCCGGTGAACTGGCGGGACTGAACCACGAGGGAAGGCCCCTTTGGTCGCGGAATCTCGATTCCGAGTACGGCAACATCTCGATGAAGTATGGCTACAGCTCCAGCCCGCTGCTTTACGACAACAAACTCCATATACTTGTGCAGCGCCGCGACAGGAGCTACAGCGCACCCGACAGCAGCAATCTTGACGCATTTATGTTAGCGGTGGACGCCAGCACGGGCAAGAACCTCTGGAAGCAGCCTCGTGTGACCGACGCGCAAGACGAGTCGCTCGACTCTTACAGTTCGCCGCTGCTGCACAAGAACAACGGGCGCGATGAAATCCTTGTCTTAGGCGCCGACTACCTCACAGCCACCGATCCGGCGACCGGGAAAGAGTTTTGGCGCTACGGATACGCCCGCCAGAAGAGCCCGAGATGGCGCAATATCAGCTCGCCCGGCTTTGGCGGGGGGCTTATCTATGGCATCCGGCCAAGAGGCGGCACCGGCTTGTTCGCGCTCAAGAGCGGGGGGCAAGGAAATCTCGGCGACGACCACGTTGCCTGGGAGTTCAACGGCCCGACGCCGGATGTGTGCACGCCCCTTTGCTACAAAGGCAATCTCTATGTCCTCGACGGCAAGGGCGGCGCCGTTCTCACCTGTCTCGATGCCAAGACCGGCCGGCAGAAATGGCAGGGCAAACTGGGCGGCCGCACCCCTCCGTGGCGGGCGTCTGTCACTGCTGCCGATGATAAGCTCTACTGCATCAGCGAGGCCGCCGAGGCCGTGGTCCTTGCCGCCGGCGGCGAGGAGTTCAAGATACTCTCGCGAATCGACATGGAGGACAAACCCGTCCAGGCGTCGATCGCCATCGCCGACGGCCGGCTCTTCATCCGCACGGCCAGCCTACTGTACTGCATTTCCAACTAACGATACAGATCTGCCTCGGAACCATATCTCCGCACGGCGTCTTGCCTGATATAAGCCATGATTGGCGCAAGATGAACGACCGGTTCTACGCAGTCTCTTCTCGGATTCCCGTCGGCGTATGCAATGTCGAGGATCGCATCTCCTTCCCAAATCTTCGGTTCAATTTCAAACTTCACTCTGAATCCATATTCGGAAACAAACTCCAGGTTGGGAACCGGCAATGGTTGAGGCTCCGCCCCTTCGCACTCAGAGACAGAGGGGATGAGCGTCGGTGTAACAAACCCGTCATCGAGACCAAGGTCCAGGTTCCTCTTTTTCATGACAATGAAGAAAAAATCCCCGGTGAACCACGGGCCTCTCACGCTTTGGGCAGCGTGTTTTGAGACATGGGCCGGTTTCGCATCCAGTTTGCGAAGCTCCGTGTCAAAGGCGCGTGTCATCGCCTGATTAAATGTGTGCTCGCCATCCTCGATGGCAAGGGTCGCGACGTGAGTGCCGAACAGATTTGAAAACGTTTCTTCCCATGTAAATGCAGAGGGATGTTCGGGCTCCAAGCCCTTACTTTTGAACCCGAACCATGTGATGATCTCATGCCAGGTTACCCCCACAAAGGCAAGGTATCGGCCCACGCCTGTGGAGACCTCGTATGCGATATGCTCCTTTTCCTGCTGTGGCAGATCCTTCCAGTTTTCCGGGTAGGTAAGCCTGACAGAATATCGCGAAGGCTCGTACAATCTGAATGAGAATTCCGGTTCGCCTTTCATTATCTGCCGATAGGTCTTCGCGGCGAGGAATATCGTCCAATCACCGGCTTTGCGCGCATGGCCTATATCGATGGGGCCTGCTTTGCAGGTGTAAACCAAACCGTTTCGTTCCGAGAGGTTGGGTCTGTACCCGTGTTGTCCCAGCCGCTCCGGCCCGGAGAAGACCGTGCCCAATGTCGGGGTAGGCAGGTATCCCACTCGGATTCGCGGGCTGGCATTAAGACCTTCGCGGACCAGTTCAGCCGCCGTTTTCGAGCCGGGGGCCTTGGTGGCCCCCTGATATACATGTGCTCCGACCCAGGTTATTTGTTCCTGGCACCCGGTTGTTCCAAACAGAAGTAACGACATAAAGACAACAACTGGCCAACGCAGCATCATATTCTCAGAACCTGAAGAAAAGCCCCATAGACAGCACCGGGTAGAACCTAAAGGCGTCCAATTCGTCCTGTATTTCGTCCTCTTCCTTTGCCAGATCCTCTGCGAGACCAGGTGTCGCCCCCGCCCCGGTTGCGGAGAGCTTGGCATCAGGAGAGCCTGCAAAAGCGATGCCAAGATCGGTGTAAAATCCCCATCTCTTGTTGCGGCCAAGTGTGTTGCCCCAGCCAATTCCCACATAAGGTGCGACATCATCGATTTCCACACTGCCGGATAGAGTGCCTATGTCGGTCTCCCAATCGTAATTTCCATCACCAATATCTTCGCGTTCTCCGGCAGCTCCCGTTGCTTTCAGGGCAAGCTCATGGTTCATTGAAACAATGCCACCGCTGACACGAAAAGAGCCGTCAAAGACATAGTAGTCAACCAGCGCCGAAAAGGAAGAAAAGTCCGCCCCAATGTCAAATTCAATATCGTCTATGTCGCCCTCGAAATCGAGATCCATCGTATTTATACCGACTCGGGCGTTGACATTTGGAGCAATTCCTGTTGTAAGCTCACCGCCCATTCCTAATGTGCCGGTTTTTCCGGAGATTGCCAATCCCCCTATATCCGCACATCCGGCTCCACAAGAAAGCAGAACCAACAAAATCAGTAACAAAACGGCATCCAGTTTCTTACCCATGGCGTTCCCTTTCTTTTCTGAATTTAGGCATATTGTGCAATGTATATCAGCCTTGGTGTCATTAATCAAGAAAAAAAGGCCATCTCTATGTGATAAGCGAGAAAATAAACTTGTTGAAACTCACAAAGGTGTTTGTTACTATCATTTAGTAAGAAACGCCGTATCGTCTTGCGCAAGGGCAAACGCCACATGCGGTGGCTCAAATTATTGACGGCAAGAGACAATATAGGAGCAAAAGGAATGAGCAAATTACACTGGTTTATGGGCTTACTGGCTGTAGGTGTATGTGCGGGTTGTGGTAATTCCGACATTGTTGTTACGGACCGGCTGAAGATGCTTGAGCACAAGTGTGTTCATATCTCGCCGATTCAAAGTGAGGACCCACACGTAGGACAAGTGATCAAGGAGGTCATTGTAAAAGAGTTCGTGAGAAAGAAAATTGACTTCTGCGACCCCAACATGGCGACTGTTTTCATGACCGGAACTACTTTTCTGACAGTGAGATCCGCATCAAGGCAGAGTCAGCAGGCTATCGAAAGCGTTTCTGTGGAGGCAAGAGACAGGGACGGGGAGATATTGTTGTCGGCTTCCTACGATAATAAGAAACAATACACAGCCAGCAGACTTGCCAAGAACTTTGGCAAGGCTCTAGCCGGTAAGCTCAGGTAGAATGCCCAAACCGATCACAGCCTGGTTGCTTTATCGAGACTGTCCTTGCAGAATGAAGAATGAATGACGCCGTTCATTTGAAACAAGGAGGTACCCCTATGAGAATGACCTGTTTCCTGTTCACAGCAGTTGGCGCAGCGTGCGCGATTGCCGGATGTGGCCCAAAGATCACCGCTGACGTCAGTATGTTGAGACAGCAGAAGTATGGTCGGTTGGCAATCATCTGCGTGCCAAAACTAGACGCCAATCCAGCCTATGGGCCCTTGATACTCAAGGAGGCTGGGAGCATGATTTCACACCTGAGATTTCTTGAAAAAGTGGATTGCCTTCCTGAAGTGTCGAAGAAATATTATCCACTTGAACTGAGTGCCAGGGAACCGGTTGACACAGTATCGACGCCGCCAATAATAGATTCAAATGACGTGAGTGACTATGATGCTGTAGTGTCCCTGGTGTATTACTATGACTTGGGTCACGTTTACCTTGATTTTTATATGACAGATACGGCCACGGCTGAGCAGATCTGGTACCATCAGTTTGACTCGCCGGATCCGGCAATAAAAGAGAGGTTACTTGCTCATGGTCTTTCAGCACCGGGCATTATTAAGAGGCAATTCTATGGATTGTAGTCTGTGATCGGCTCTTGTTGGCAAAGTGGACGCTACAGACCCAGAGCGGATCGAGAGCGATGCGCATGACACGGCTCGTCTCTGAACATTGGTATGTACAACCTTCTTACTTTTCCTGCGTATCTGGCGTTGCAGTCTGTCCAGTATCGATCTTTTATCTTGCCGTTTTCAACTTTTCAATCTCAATCTTCTGTGCTTCTATAGTAGCGTGAAGCTCACTGATTCGGGATTCGAGTCCGGTAGTTAGCTGCGAATGTGAAGCTTCCTGATTTGTGCGATCCGTTCTTAGCTGCTCAATTTCCGCTTTCTGTGCTTCTACGGTAGCTTCAAGTTGACGGCATTTGGTTTCCAGCTTGTTCACCTGTACCAATTGTAGAACGTCTTGATTCCCCCTTTGATTTGATCCGCCGCAGCCAGTGAAAACAACCATGCAGCATAGAATAATTGCTTTTTTCATTTTCTCGTCTCCAGATCTTTCGTTGTACCAGTTAAGCAATATCGACATCGGCTTTGTCTTTCAAAGCGTTAGCGGCTTCTTTTAGCCCGGGAAAGTCATATTCAAATATATCAGAAGTTGATGTTATCTCAAGGGAAAAATTCGGCTACACCGCAGGGCTTGACGCCCAAAAGAATGCCAGGGCCATGATTGAATTCACTACAGCAGTAACCGCAGTAGACAATTCTGCGCAAGTGACTATACTTTGCATGTTACTACAGTTTGGTATTTCAGCCTTCAATATCAAGTATTAAGGGAGACCTTATCGTGCGAATCGTTCTCCACAGAGAGGCGAGGGAAGTTGTGGGCGGACTGGCTGCTTGCAAGTGCTTATTGCTCTGTTTTGTTCTGCTACCGCCTCTCGTTGTCACTTCGGAATCTGCCGAGAACATGTCGGCGCCCGGTTCCGACAATACGTGGAACTGGACTAATGAGCCCGGGCCGGAAGAGCCCAAGCCTATTGAAGTGAGGCCTGCTGCGCAGCCTGTGCTGGATCGAGCGCTGCGAAGAGTTTCCTTCGATATAGGTCCGGAAGTATACAGTTTTAAGTATGAAGAACCGGGTGTTATGGAGGAGGAAGGCATGTTTTACGCAGTGCGCCTCGGCTATACCTCCCGTGATTGGGTGCCCTCATCGCCACAAGAAAGTCCATCAGGTGGCGGAATTATGTTCCGGGCAGAGGGCAGACTTGCTTTGGGCCAGGTGGATTATGATGGAGGATTAAAAGATCTGCAAACCGGCGAGATATCCCCACTTACAGTCGATAACATAGATGATTTCGCTTTTGAGGGCAGACTTTTGTTGGGTGCCGATTGGCTGGGTGGTGAGATGTTGAACACGCTGTATACTGGGATAGGATATCGATATCTGTATGATGACCTGTCCATCGCGCCGGGTGGCTATGAACGGGAGTCAAATTATTATTATGTCCCGATAGGATATGAGATTGGTACTAACCTCCAGGCCGACTGGTCCTGGGGGGGCAGAATCGAGTTTGACTACTTGCTCTGGGGATTACAGAGGAGTCATGTCTTTCCCGTCCTTGAAAACCGCCAGAACAGCGGTCATGGTTATCGAGCCTCAATAAAGCTTCAGAGAAAGAGCAAGGATGCCATGTTTGTAATTGAACCCTTTTTCAGGTACTGGGATATCGACAAATCACAGGTCGAACCTGGTGGCTTCGAGCCGAAAAATGAAACCGCAGAGTACGGCATCCAGTTTGTTTGGATGTTCTGACGGGCTACAGAAATAAGAGCAACCTGCCGCTGACTCAAATCTATCCTTTACGCGGAAGTGCTGAAAAAGAAGTGCAAAGATACGTATTTATACCCTTTCCGTTTGATAATCCAACATCGTCTTCAGCTCATTACAGGGTTATAAGCTGAATTATGGGCATAATAGGCCTATTCTCTAATGCAAATTGTATATTTCCCTTACGGAAAGAGTATACAATAGACAAAAGTGTGTGTTTGTAGTAAATTAGCCTTGACATATAGGAAAACTTCTGCCTAAATAGTGAGTTGCAGATGGCCGACTGCGCCGAAAGCAGGTGTCACGGACTGGCGGCGAGGATGGTGACAGTATGTGTATCGAGCTTCTGCTTAAAAGAAAGGATAGCCGCCGTCGAGCGATCCGGACAGTCAAGTGAATTTAGTTTTGAGAATCTACGTCTTCCACCAGAGACAAATAGCGACAGAATCTCTATTGGTAGAAGTCCCGCAATGTATCCGTATTTCGATTAAGTTGCGACATCGTGTCGCACGTGGATAATTTTTGTTTTATTACAGGAGAGTAACAATGAACAAATCGCAATGGGCTCAAAAGGTCATAAGCGTAGCATTGGTCTGCGCAATTTTCATCGCTGGGTGTGGTGGGCACACCGCCAATCCTGTCCCTCCGTACAATGCAGGTGATGAAAACAGATCATGTAATGCTCTTCATGCTCAAATGTTACAGCTTGACCAAGACATCGTCGTTAAGAATCAGGAGAAGGATACTCGAGACTTCTGGAACATCGTAGAGTTTTGCACTGGCTTTCTCGTGATCGTACCCTGGTTCTTTATAGATGCAAAGGGATCTCACGAGGTAGAAATCGAAGCATTCAAGGCCAGAAAGAGGGCCATAATGGCAATCTACAACGACAAGAACTGCGATGCTCCGGCGGCCACAACGGGGACGACCAACTAAGCTTTTCACACAAGAGCCGGTACTTTGTCATATTTCGTTGAGAAGATTGCCATTGACACAAGGCAGAAACTCGGAAACTACGGGCGGTTACCCTATTGAGCTATGGTAACACTGTATGCCAAGAACTGCCCGTAGTTCTCAGTTTCCCCCCCAGTGGAATTGACAGGCTTGGCTGCCTCGCCAGGCGATTCATAGGGACAGTACTGTTTTGCTGGGGAGATAAAGTGAAAGGACAATCATTGATGAAGATCGTGGTTGATAAGTTAGTCTTGCCATTATTGAACCCCCTATTCCATCAATTCTTCCGCTGAAACTCACAGCGTGCCGCATGTCATTGTATCGTCGGAAATTCCAAAAATGCAAAAACTACGACAATTTGGCGATCCTTGTACTCAAGGCCTGACGGTGACAATGACCCGGCGGTAGCCGTAGAGATTGGGCTCGCCGTCGTCTTTCAGTTGAAGGATCACATGTATCTCGGCTGCCTTGCTTACAGCCGGAGCGGTGAAACTTGCCTTTCCGGTATCGCTGTTGCTGATCCTGATTTCGCCATTGTAATCTCCAGCTTCCCTGTAGACGAACCAATTGCAGCTAATCTTGTCACCATCCGGATCATACGTACCGGCAGCACTGAGTCTCACGGTCTCGGCGGCTTTAACGGTCAGGTTCACAATGGCCTTGCTCTTGTCATTATCAAAAGCTGCAACTGGATTATGATTGGCCCTCTCGAACGTTTCCGCTACACACCAATCCATCCGTGCCGCAAAGTCATGCTGAAAGGCCTCGCGCCATCTCCAGATAGTTGCCTGGGCGGAACTATATTCCAAACCGTTTTCGGCGACGACTGTGTCCACACAGCCTCTGGCGTTCGTCCAGATGGGCTGGGTCTCGGCGTACGTTTGGCAGAGGACATAGCGACCGCCCCAGCCCCCATAGGACGGACTCTTTCGGCTGCCCAATCCGTTGCTGATAAGACCAAGGAACGATGGTGTGTCGCCCTCCATGATGTATTCCAGTTTCGGATAGAGCGCCCCGAGCGGGCCGTGGTTCTTGATTATGTTTTCTTCGAGCCACGGATTGTCAACAAGTTCGAATTTGTGGAAAGGCCCGTTCTTGTAGTGGCGGTCGCCTGAAATCCCCGTCCAGGTCGCTTTATAGTATTCATGGTGACCTACCTGGCTGGGGGTGACAATGTAAAACAAATTCGGGAATGTCAGCCGCATCCAGCGTCCTGAGTTGTCCTGGTCGGAGATCGTGTAAACTCGGAGCCTGGAGACGAACTCGGCGAGCTGCTTTTTGCTTCTGGTGTTCTTCACGTCCCAAAGGGCCTGAGCCAGGCAGTTGGCCCCGCCCCAGACGCTGATCCAGACCGGGCGGTCGTCCGCCTTGTCGACGACCTCTATTATGTGGCGCGAGCCCTGCGAACTTTTGCCTTCTCCGACTCCTGCCATGCCGAATTCGGCCAGGCCGGACTTGGTCACGCTCAGCAGACGCTCTTTCGTCGGATATCCGGGCGCGTGCCTGAGGAGGTTGTCGCGGACCTTGCCGTACGCTTCGATCCGCTCGCGGATGTTCTCTGGCCGAACCTTGTCTCTGAGCCAGACGGACGTCGTGGCGATCAGACCCTCTACGTCGAATTCATTCGAGTAGACCAGAAAGCGAACCATCGACTCCTCGTCGTCGGGCTCGTTGGTAATATCGGTCAGCACGATGACCCGTGGTTTATCGAGCTTCTCGGAACTAACCGTCTGCTCGGCAAAGGCCATCTGACAAACCACCATCAATGTGACAAGGATGAGCAGGTATTTCGTGCGGATGGGTTTGACAAATGTGATTGGCATAGCTTCCTCCTTTCAGATTATCTCACTGGATTGGGAACCACTTCTTTCGTTGCTTCATGCCAATAGAAACGGTGAAGATTTTCTTCTCTGGGGCGACAGATACCTTTATGAACCCGCCTTCCTGGCCTTTGGCGTTGGCTATCAGATCGGCGGATGTGTTGCCCCCGTCACCGTACTGCGTATTGTAGTGAATCTGGTAGATTGCCTTGATGTCGGGCAACGCCTTCAATGCCGCGAACGTGTTCGGCTGAATCCCTTTCCTTGGCCCGTTCATCGCTACGCATACAGTCGGGTTGAGCGCCTTCAGCAGCAGGGGGTTGTTGCTCTGGTCCAGGCCGTGATGAGTCACCTGGTAGAGGTCAACTCTTCGTATGCGGTTCACGGGATGGGCCAGATGGTGCTCGATGTTCCAGGTAATGTCACCTCCGGCGAAGAACTTGAACCTGCCGTAGGTCAGAAGCAGAGCAATGCTTCGACCATTGTCAGAAGTATCGGGCTCTTTGATTGTAAAACCTTCGACGGGAGCGTCGATGTCTCCCGAGAAACCTTCAACCTGCTTTTCCGATGCCACGCAGTGCAGCTTGATTTGGGGAATCTCGCCGGACGGATCATTCCTGAGCGGAATGTCATCACCCGCTCGGATGGTTTTGATATTACCACCGGTCGCCTGCAAATACAACGGATAGAGCTGTTTGAACCGTTTGTTTTCCTGCTCGTGTTTAGGAGGCAAGGCTCCCTTGTCCATGAAGCACTTGACGGGTATCCGCTTGGTCAACTCGAGTATGGCCCCGAAGTGATCGGAGTGAAAATGCGTTGTGATCAGGTAGTCGATATGTTCCATGCCCGCGTACCGGCAGGCCCTGTATATCCGGTCGGCGTCACGGTGCTTGGGTTCCAGCGAGCCGGTGTCGATGAGCACCGATTCTCCCAGCGGAGTGACGATCAGGGTAGAGCCGCCCCCGACCATGTCCAGAAAATAGATGTCCAGAGTTGCGGGAGTCTGTTGATCGGCGCGAATACCATTCGAAGCTACGCATAGTGCTGTAGTTGCCAAGACAAGCAATCGTTTCATCGTAAAGCTCCTTGCTTTGAGTCTTCTGCAAACGGGCATTCACGCGAAAAGCTCGGAAACCAGGCCTTGCTCTTGTCATTCCTCCAGGGGGAGTATCTCCACCTTTCGAAATTCCACCGGATGACTCTCGGCCTGGAGGGATATGGAACCTTCATGCAGTATCTTGTTATCGTTGACAATTAGTTTCTGCGCGTCCGGATCCTTTTCGTCAAGCTGAGGTCTCTCGTATTCCAGGACGACCTGGCCGTTAATGATGTGCTTGATAACGGAGTCGCCATGGACCTCGATTTCCATCGTCACCCATTGATCGCCGTGATACGTTTCTGATCTGGATGACGTGCAGTGGCGGGTGACAAGTTCGTCGTCCATTACGACGTGCGTGCCCGGCGTGCACAAATTGCCCGTCGAGCGTTTATCCTTGCCGTTGCCTCCGAGCAGTTGAACCTCGATAGAGACCGGAAAGTCCTGGTCTTTTCTCATGCTCTCGGGCGACTGGCCATGAATCATAATTCCGCTGTTTCGAAAGGCCCATCCCGGACCTCCGGGGCTCTGATCTCTTACGAACCGGTACTCCAGGCGCATACGGTAGCGTGAAAACTTTTCTTCGTAGAAAAGGTGCCCGAATTTGCCGTCGAATTTGTCATACTGATCATAGGACACCTTCAGGACTCCATCTTCAACCCGGAAGGTGTTGCCGTAATTGTCACCCAGCTCGTAACCTGTGATCTTGACCTTCCAACCGTCGAGGTTCTCGCCGTTGAAAAGGCTGATCCAGCCGCCGGCGCCTGCGTTGCCGTTATCCACCGCGCAACCACAAAACGCGCTCACCAGGAAAAGGCACAGGAGCGAGGCGATGCTCAAGCAGGGGGCTGCGTTTGAAATCTTCCTGTTTGTCATTTTCAATTACTCCTTCTTTGCATATCAGGTGCACTTGACCGACAGAGCCTAATCGTGTGGCGCCGATAGTGCAATTCAAAATTTATTTTGTTTCCATTACCCTTCAGGCATCCGTCTCGCAGTAGCGGATTTTCTTGTATTGGCGATAAGTTTTTGGTATTTTGAGCAAATTGGAGAAGCTTGAGGCTGTTTTGGAGTATCAGATACAAAGATCAGTCTACATAAGGAGACTATAATGAGTTTAAGGAAATGGTTTTCGATCTGTGCAGTTGCAATGCTGCTCTTCACCGTGCATTGCGGCCAGTCAACCACGTCGGATAAGGTTCAGGAATTGCACTTCGAGCCGACCGGCGAATCTTTGAAGAATTACCAGGTCCCGCGGTGGTACGAGGACGCCAAGTTCGGCATCTATTTTCACTGGGCGCCTTTTTCGGTGGCGGCGTACAAGACCGAATGGTATCCATTCTGGATGTACAGTCCGGAAAGGATAAAAAAGAGGCGTGAGATGCAGGACATCCCCAATCATCATGTGGAAAAATGGGGTCCACTCGACAAGTTCGGCTACAAGGATTTTATCCCCATGTTCAAGGCGGAGAAGTGGAATCCCCAGGAGTGGGTGGAGTTGTTCAAGCAAGCCGGCGCGAAGTATCTGGTTTCAGCCGCCGTACATCACGATGGATTTGCCATGTGGGATTCGAAGCATATCCGGTACAACTCAAAAGCGATGGGGCCCAAACGGGACATCGTGGGAGAGTTTGTCGCCGCCGCTCGCAGCGCAGGTATGAAGACGGGGGTATCGACCCACTACGGACGTCACTGGGCCTACTACACCTTCCGCCCGGAGTATGATAACTGGGATCCCAAGTATGAAGGCCTATACGGACACAGGCGTGGCGACAACGATCCTCCGAGACCGGAGGATGAGAAACACTGGGAAGACGTCATGACCGAACTCGTTGACAACTACAGGCCAGATTACATATTTGTCGACGGCGGCATTGGTGACGGCGAAAGAAGGTTCGAAAAACCGTATTTCAGACAGGCTTTCTACAATGTGCTCGCTCATTACTACAACAGCGCGCAGCAGTGGGGCAGGGCCGTTGTGCTTACTTACAAGCGTGAATTCCTCGAGCCCGACCAGGCGGTTGAGGATTTCGAGAGATCGGGGATGGACCACATAAGGCTCTCGTCGAAGTGGCAAACCGACGAGAAGATCTCCGTCGCCGCATGGTGCTACGTCGAAGACTCTGAATTCTGGCCCGTCGATTATCTTATCGGCGCCCTGGCGGACATTGTCAGCAAGAACGGCAACCTGCTGCTCAACGTGGGTCCCAAACCCGACGGCACGCTTCGATATACGGAAGTGACAACACTACAGGCGATCGGCAAGTGGCTTGGGGTAAACGGCGAGGCGATCTACGGTACTCGTCCATGGCGGCAATACGGTGAAGGATCCATGGTAAGAATCAGCGATGACGGTGCACAAGGCAAGCAAAAGATGGGACCCGACGCCGTGCGGTTTACCGTCAAGGGCAACGCTCTGTACGCCATCTGTTTTGGCTGGCCCGATTTCGGCGATTTCACCATAAAGTCTCTCGGCTCGGCGAATCCCGTCAGCGAACGCGGCATAAAGTCAATTGCGATGCTGGGATCCGACGAGTCAATCGAATGGGAGGAGACTGAAGATGGTCTCAAAGTCGTCTTCCCGACAGAGGCACCGTGCGATTACGCCTACGTTCTGAAAATCGTCCCCAAAGGTGAGTTGGCGCTCGGTGGAGAAACACAGTAAGAGAGATCCTCATCGGGAATTCTCCTCACGGAGCGTTCTTTTTTTCGATCAACGCGAGTTCCCGTTGGTAATCTTCCGGGCAATCCATGTCCGACAGCACTGCGGAGCTTGAAACACTCAGCTCGAACACCTCCTCGGGATGGGCGCGCAAAAGTCCGCGCAGGCCCATATCGTCGTATTGCGTCAGAATCTCGTCGCGGTAGTTGGCCGAGAACAGAACAGGGTGTCCCCGCCTGCCGTCGTAGAGCGGCACGAGTATCTGCTTTTGGGTCGCGGCAAAAGATTGAACCATCCGGTCAATCAGCTCTGACGTTACCGAGGGCTGGTCGCCGAGCGCAACCAGGACCGCCCGGCACTCTGGCGATAGGGCGGTCAGCCCGCAGCGCACCGAAGACAACATCCCTGACTTGTAGTCGGGATTGGTCACGACCGAAACGGGCCGGTCGGACAATTCCCAGCTAACTCGCCGGCCCTCATGGCCCACGACAACGTGAACCTTGTCCACGGCGCTGCCGATGATTTGATCGACGATATGGGCCACGACCGTCTTGCCCCCGAAGGGCAGCAGCAGTTTCTGGGCACCCATGCGTCGTGAGAGACCTGCGGCGAGAACTACGGCACAGATCATGTCGGCTCCGTCGTATTAGAGGGCTCGTGGATGACGCCCTTTCGCCTGACGGCAATCAGCTCGGCGGTGATGCTCGTGGCGATTTCGGGCACGGTGACCGCGCCTATGTCAAGGCCGATCGGAGAAAATACCCGGTCGAATTCCTCCTCGGTTGCGAGGCCCGACTCGACGAAGTTTTCGCGAATCAGAGCTACTTTCCGTTCGCTGCCGATCATGCCCACGTAGGCGATGGGCGCATGGATGCACGCTTCGAGAGTTTCGGCGTCAAGTTTGTGCCCGCGAGTGACCAGGACGACATAAGTATCATTTCCGACCGAAAGGTCGGCAATCCGCTTCGGGATGTCTCCACAAAGAGTCGTTGTCCCCTCTGGAAAAAGGCCCGCATCTGTAAATTCGCCGCGGTCGTCCACTACGGTGACATCGAAGCCGACGAGGTTGGCCTGAAGCGCCAGCGCCTGGCCGATGTGGCCTCCGCCGGCAATCAGCAGAAGCGGCTGCGGAATTACCGGTTCGACAAGCACCTGAAGGATGGGACTTGCCCCACCGCTTGGATCCTCAAAGAGTTCCGGTATCTCGTGTGCCAGGCAGGAGCGGATGTTGTCTGCGCCCGGAAAAGCGGCATCCGACGGGATAGCCTCCGACGGGAACCACTGAGCTGCGACCTCGGTGGTTGTGCCTGTCCGCACGGTAGTGAGCATAACGCCTCGCTGTCGCTGCCGGATCGCGTCAGCCAGCTGCGCATAGCATGCCCTGTCCTTTGCAGCCGTTGGATCGACAAGGACGCGCATCATCCCGCCACAAATTGGGGCCTCGGCGCTCCTGTCGGAGCCGTGAAGAGCCATCTCGAAGATAACTGGACGCCCCGCGCGACAAGACTTGATCGCTCTCTGCTGGGTCTCTGCCTCAATGGCGCCGCCCCCGATGGTGCCGTGTATCTTTCCGGCTTCGTCTATAACGGCCTTGACCGCTGCCTTGCGCGGTGTCGAACCTTCCGCCTTGAGGACCAGCGCCACGGCGAAAGACCGGCCGCTATCGATGAACTCCACCACTCTCTGATGAATCTCTGTAGGGCTGTTGTCTCTGTCCATCTTGGTCTCCCGGAACTGGCGTCCGACAAGTCAAAGTTGCTTGCGCAAGGCATCTTCCATCGGCATGGAACGGACACGTATGCCGGTCGCTGCAAAAACGGCGTTTGCGACAGCCGGCGCAATTGCAATAATCGGTGTCTCGCCTGCGCCGGCCGAGGGAGTATCGGTTTTGTTCATAAGTTGGATATCGAGTTTGGGAACATCTTTGAATCGGGGCACCAGGTAGCCGGCGAAACTCGCGTTGAGGATCTTGCCGTCCTCGAATTGCAACTGTTCGCGCAGTGCCGGACCCAGCCCCATCGTGATGCAGCCCTGCACCTGAGAGAGCAGATTGGCCGGATTCTGGATCGGCCCGCACTCGAAGGCTTCGCAGACATGCTCCACTTTAATCCTGCCTCGTCGGCGGTCGATTCGCACTTGAGCACATGCGGCCACGACAGAATTCTTCTCCGTCCCGCAGGCGAGCCCGATGCCGACATCTGCAGTGGCTTGTCTTCTGCGCCTCGGCCAATCGAAATGCTTGGCGGCCGCCTCAAGGACGGCTCGTATACGCGGATTATCGAGATGGGCAAGCCTGAAAGCCAGCGGATCAGCCCCTGCGGCGGCGGCTAGCTCATCCATGAAGGACTCCCGGGCGAAGTTGTTCGCCGTCGCACCCAGACACCGATACGAACCCTGGCGCAACGGAGAATCGGAACTCGCCGACAGGATGGCGGTGTTAGCTATTCTGTACGGTGTATCGATCGCCGAACCGCCCGGATTGATACTGGTGAAATCCCAGGCGATGAGCGAGCCTTTGTCATCGAGGCCGCCT
The DNA here is from genome assembly GCA_016782865.1 of Phycisphaerae bacterium. GTDB lineage: Bacteria > Planctomycetota > Phycisphaerae > Sedimentisphaerales > Anaerobacaceae > SG8-4. Next base: position 6,523 of record JADHXR010000117.1, on the reverse strand, counting down.
TTACACTCAATGACCGCGGCGGGGCGGGCATAGGCCCAGGTGAATTCCTCAGCTCGTGTCCAGTGTACTGCCACCGGCCGTCCGAACGCTTTGGCCAGGCGGGCGGCTTCTTCGGCCGCTTCGCCGGTATGCTTGCCCCCGAAGCCGCCGCCCATGTCGGGCACGATGACGCGGACGCGCTCGGATGGAACCTGAAAAGTACGGGCCAAATCCCCCTGCACCCTCTGGGGGCCGTCGACGCCCGTCCAGACGGTCAGTTTGCCGTCTTCCCACTCTGCGATGGCCGCTCTCGGTTCCATCGGGGTATGCTGAACATACGCCACTTCGTAGGTCTCGTTCAGGACCTTGCTCGCATCGGCAAAGCCTTTCTTAACAGAACCTCTGCTTCCGGGACGTCCGCCCCGGCGGGCGTTCTTCTTAAGATGGGAATGTACCTGCCTGCTGGAGACCTGAGAAACGGTCTTCCACGATGCGGTCTTGGCGATGGCCTCCAATGCCCGGTTGGCGGCAAGTGACGACGGCGCAGCGCATCCGACAAACTGATCATCCCGCACGACAACGACGCCTTTCACGGCCTTGGCTTTGGAAAGATCTATCGATTCGAGCTTGGCTCCGTAGGAGGGCGGGCGCAGGATCTTTCCGTAGAGCATATTTGGACGCACGATATCCGAAGGGTACTTGTGCGAGCCGGTGACAACGTCCCGGCTGTTCGGCCTCGCAACCGAAGTGCCCATTGTTTTCCATTCGTCTACAGGCGTCAGCGCGATGTCAGATGAAACGCTCTGTTTGAAAGCATCATCGACGTTTGCTGAATTGGCTAGATCGGCGTAGGTGATAGTCTTTCCCGTTGCCTCGTTCCGGATACTGCCTTCGCGCACAATAAGAGTACCGGGATCAACCTTCCATTGCCTGGCGGCAAGGTCTGTCAGCAGCTCGCGGGCGGTTGCCGCTCCCTGGCGTACGGCAGGCACCGTCGATGGTGTCGTCCGGCTGCCGGCGGTTATTCCATCGTCCGGGACAAGACCCGTGTCGGACATTATCAGGCGGATAAGATCAACGTGGACGCGAAGCTCTTCGGCGGCTGCCTGCGACAACTGAGCCCTGGGGCCCTGGCCTTCCTCGACCTTGCCTGTCATGACGGAAATCGTGCCGTCTTTATTGATGTGGATCCGGGCCGCTACGGGGATGGACCTGCCACCACCGCCGCCGCGGCGTCCCTGGCCGAGGGAGACACCCTCGGTCACCGTGATCAAAAGCCCCGAGCCGAGCAGTTGGACAAAGGTACGCCGGCTCAGCTTGACAGTGTCAGGACGTGCGGTTTCGACCATTTCTTCTGCAAGAGTATCTTCGATCATGATCGTGTCACCTCCTTAATCTGCGATGCGGCCCGGCGAACGGCATTAAGTATTTTCGCATACCCGTTACACCGGCATATGTTTCCATTCATCCATTCGGTGATCTGCTCGTCCGTCGGTCGAGGGTTTTCCTTAAGAAGGGCCACGGCACTCAGAATCATGCCGGGCGTGCAATACCCGCACTGAATGGCACCCTCGTCGAGAAACGCCTGCTGAACCGGGTGAAGGCGGTCGCCGTCGGCAAGCCCTTCGATCGTTGTGATCTTCTTCTTGTCCGCATCGCCGAGAGGCGTAATGCACGAAAGCGTCCGTTTGCCGTCCATCAGCACCGTACAGGCACCGCAGAGGCCTTCGCCGCAGCCGTACTTGGGGCCCATGACATCGAGGTCCTCTCTCAGGACGTCAAGCAGGGGCCGTTCGGGATCGGTTACAACGGTTCTCTTTTGACCGTTGACGATCAGAGTAATTGTGGCATCCATAGCTATCCTCCACTAAATCCGGATTTCGTATCAGATTATACACTGACTCCCACATCTGAGAACAGTCTCTTTTTCTGACAAGTGAGTTTTTGGCAAGATTTTTGTAGACAATTGGGGATGATTCCGCGTATATTTAGCCACAGAACTTTAGTCTGGAACCTAAAAATCAAGAGAGGGTCCGATATGAACGAAAACATTTCTTTCACACTCAATGACAAGGCTGTAAGTGTAAACACAGACGGCGAGCGACCCCTTCTATGGGTCCTGCGCACCGATTTGGGACTCACTGGAACCAAGTACGGCTGCGGCAAGGCTCTTTGCGGCGCGTGCACTGTCATCATGGACGGTATGGCTGTCCGCTCGTGCGTGATTCCCGTCAGCAACGTCGAGGGCAGGAAGATTCTTACCATCGAGGGGCTGGCAAAGAACGGAAAGCTGCATCCGATCCAGGAGGCATTCGCAAAGCACGATGCCCTCCAGTGTGGTTTCTGCACGCCGGGTATGATTCTCAACGCGTATAGCCTGCTGTCGAGCAATCCCGAGCCGAGCCGGCAGGAAATCATCGACGGCATGGAGTACAACCTGTGTCGATGCGGAGCGCACACTCGGATCATCCGGGCGATCGAAGAAGCCGCCCAGGAAATGAAAGGAGCCAGGTAAAGATGAATGAGGACAAATTGCAGGTCGCCGAGCGCGGCCGTGACGAGAGTCAGTATCCGGTCAGCCGTCGAGAGTTTCTGCAGGGCCTGGGCGGTGGAGTCGTAATCCTGTTCGCCGTGGGCGATCCGCCCGCCACCGGACAGGGACGCGGAGGCCAGCGCCCCGATTTTAACGCGTATCTTCATATAGGCGAGGACGGTAGAGTCACGTGTTTCACGGGCAAGGTCGAACTGGGGCAGGGCCCCATGACTTCCCTGGCGCAGACGCTGGCCGACGAGCTTGACGTATCTCTGGATTCGGTTGATATGGTTATGGCCGACACAGCCCGCTGTCCGTTCGATGCCGGCACGTGGGGCTCCACAACTACACCGCAGTTCGGGCCAATTCTCAGAGCTGCCGGAGCAGAAGCCCGCGCGGTCCTGATCGGGTTGGCGGCCGTGCGGCTCAAGGTGCCCAAGGACCGGCTGGCTGTCAAAGACGGCGTCGTGTTTGACAAGACTCAAGAATCGCGCAAGGTCACCTATGCGCAACTGACCAAGGGCAAGAAAATCGAACGACACCTGGAGAGCGCGCCCAAGATCAAGACTGTCGGCCAGTACAATCTGATAGGCAAACCTATCAACCGGCTTGACGCTGTGCAAAAGGTGACAGGCCGGGCGAAGTACGCCGGCGACATCCGACTTGACGGCATGGTGTACGCAAAGGTCCTGCGGCCTCCTTCGCACGGCGCCAAGCTCAAGAGCCTCGATGCTTCGGCCGTGGACGGCCAAGAAGGATTCCAGGTGGTGCGGGACGGTGATCTGGTGGCCGTGCTGCACAAGTATCCCGACCTGGCCGAGCAGGCTCTGTCGAAGCTCAAGGTCGATTACGATATTCCTGAGCCGCGTTTTGACGACAAGACCGTCTTCGATTATTTCATAAAGAATGCCGGCAACGGCAGAGTGAACGGCAAGCCGGCCGGTAATCTCGATACCGGCGCCAGGCTCGCCAAAGAGGTCGTCGAACAAACGTACCTGAACGGCTATGTTGCTCACGCTCCTATGGAGCCCCACACAGCCGTCGCGCACTTCGAGGGCAACAAGCTCACGGTCTGGGCATCCACCCAAACACCGTTCGGCTGCCAGCGGCAGTTGACCAGCGACCTCGGCATGCCCTCCGAGAATGTCCGCGTTATCGCTCCTTTCGTAGGTGGCGGATTCGGCGGCAAGATTAACTACGACCAGGCCATACAGGTCGTCAAGATCGCGAAGATCGCAAAGAAACCCGTCCAGCTTGCCTGGAGTCGTGCCGATGAGTTCTTCTACGACACGCACAGGCCTGCGGCCGCTGTCAAGATCAAGTCGGGAGTTGACGCTTCCGGCAAGATCGTCCTGTGGGATTACTCCATCTACGGCATGGGTGGTCGAGGCGCCAGCTTGTTCTACGACGTACCCCATAATCGTGTCACCATCTATCAGAGACACCATCTTTTGAAAACCGGAGCGTGGCGCGCCCCCGACAACAATACCAACAGCTTCGCGCGCGAGTCGCACATCGACCTGATGGCCGCGCGTGCAGGAATCGACCCGCTGGATTTCCGCCTTCGGAACATCAAGGACGAAAAGTTCCAAAGGGTCCTCAAGGCCGGCGCCGACAAGTTTGGCTGGACGCCGGCAAAGAAGTCACCGAGCGGGCGCGGCTACGGCATGGCCTGCGGCTTCGACGTAGGCGTGCCCGTCGTTCTCTTCGCCGAAGTCAAGGTCAACGAGCGCAGTGGAGCCATTCAAGTCAAGCGTGTCGTCTGTGCCCAGGACCTGGGCCTGGTCATCAACCCCGAAGGCGTCACGCTGCAAGTCGAAGGCTGCATCACCATGGGACTGGGCTACGCCCTGACCGAGGAAGTCAACTTCGCCGGTGGGGTAGTACGTGATGAGAACTTCGACACGTACGAGCTGCCCGGCTTCTCCTGGGTGCCCGAGATCGAGTCGGTGCTGATAGATGCCGACGACGAGCCCTCCAAGGGAGCCGGCGAGCCGGCGATAATCTGCATGGGTGGCGTCCTGGTAAACGCCGTCTACGACGCCACGGGCGCAAGGTTGCGTCAGATTCCCATGACACCGGAGCGAGTAAAGCAAGCGCTTGCTAAACGCGCCTGAAACGAAGTTGCAGCGACACAAGGCTTCTGAACACGGACCGCAGGTGAAGTCCGAACGCGTCTGGTGTTTGCGCGTATCCAACTTACGCCTCGACGACTATCTGAGCTTTCTGAATAGCGTTGTGCCCTGACTTCGCAAACGGTCGCGGCATGGGTTGCGCGACACCGTTGGAATCGATCGTCCGGCAACGAAGGTCGTACTTGCCCGGGCGCGGGGCGGTAATCAGCGTCGCCCAATGGGCAAACGCGTTTCGCATCGGCCACTCGTGCGGCTTACCACTCGCGGCGTCGATCTGGCTCGGGACCGGCGGCAGCTTGCCGTCCTCAAGTCCTCCGCCCCAATGATCCGGAGGCGGCAGGATGTCGGCGTCTTTCCATTGACCCTTGCTGAAATAGGGATCGTCTTTTGCGAGAGTCTTGCCTTGGGGAGACAACCAGTACTGAACCTTGCTGAGGCCCGACATGCCAACCTGCGCAACTCCCGTTATCGCCGCGGGCTCGCCGGCCTTGATCTTTTCCGGCGTATGGATAAACCGCGCGCAGGTCTTTAAATGACTGACGGTGTCGTTGTTCCACTCGGCGTATGTATCGTTTGCCTTGAAACTGTTGGTGAGCATGATGCGCTGGAGCCACTTTACCGACCTGTTGCCGTACTCTTCGGGGACTATCACGCGAACCGGCCCGCCTCGCACGGGGGTGAGCCATTCATTGTTGAGCTTGTAGCACAGTATCACGGGATGCTCGCCCGGCGGGTCCTCCAGCACCCGGCCGATCGGCAGGGAACTCTGGAACCTTTGTGCGGGGTCATCGTTGTGGTAGCCATAATAAAAAGCACGGCGGACATTTCTCTTCGGACGAGCCAGCCACACTACTTCCCTCATGGGTACACCCTCCCACAAACCCATGCCGCACGGAGAGCGGCCGTTCGTGCAGGTCATCACGCTCATAAATCTCACGGTGCGAGTCTCGGCGAGCTTCATGAGACCCGCGAAGTCCAGAGCGTTTCCTGAAGCCCTGGAAAGCGGCCGCTCGACCTCGGAGTTGCTTTCTCGATCGGGCAGAACCTCGAGCCACCACGTATCGCGCACCAGCCCCACTTCGCGGAGCTTCTCGGGCCCCAGTGTATGCGGTTTCGGCTTGCCGCGGCCGTAATTCTTAAAGTCTTCTTCCCGCGTGAGATACCCCAGCTTCGAAATGGCCTCGGCAAGCAGCGGAGGCGTCTGCCCGCTTTGTTCGGCGGCCCAAAGCTCCGAGATGCTCAACGCCGCAGCTCCCACCGCCCCGATTTGCAGGAAATAACGTCTCGTTACGTCACTATGTTCTCGTGCGATTCTTTCGGTGTTGTCCATGATCGAAACCTTCTCCAACTATGATTCTTCGTAGTACTTTAGCGAAGTGAAGCATTTCGCTAAAGCGGTTCAGGGTTCACAGTTCCAGGTTCACAATTGATCGACAAAACTAGTTTTACCAGCCACCAACCCTGAACCGTGAACCTTCTAACCCGGAACCAACACTTTTGCCGCACACGGCTAGAGTGTTACGGTTTTTCCACATTATGGCTTTTTCGCAGGCGCCCTGTCAAGAGCTTTAAGAATTCCCCTGCATCCTTACTCGTATTTCGCCTCCTGTGTCCTGTATTCTCCATCAGTCCCGTAAGCCTGAGGATTTCTATTCTCCGCCAGCATATTCGGAAATCGGTAAACGTCCCCAATAAATCCCACAGAGGGCAATAACCAACTGAATTAGACACAGATTTCCCAGCGCGGCCTTTGGCCGCAACCAATTTATCTCTCACAGAGGCACGAAGACACAGAGTAAGAATGAGTGAAGAGATTAGAACCACTAATCTACACTAATTGACACTAACAAGACTGAGTTGTTGTTTTGAGATTAGC
>JADHXR010000238.1 GCA_016782865.1 Phycisphaerae bacterium | reverse complement strand
CGGCTTGCATCAGGGTTCTGCCTGCCGACATTGGCGCCTGAAGTCAGAGAAGAAGGAAAAGAAGTTCGGAGTCAGCTCAACCACCGTGCGAGATGTAGAACTCTGGATCGGCGCCGACGGCTGTCCCGTGGCGGGCTCCTTCAAGACTGAGACCGAGGGCAGGATGCTGCTGTTCAAGTTCTCCGCAGGGGCAATACGCACCCAGCGTTATCAGCGATTGGGAACTCGCCTGCTTCTGGTTCTCGACAAAACCGAAACAGACGTGAAATCCAGAGCCGGCAAAGAAAAACGAACGGTCACGACAACGGTGACAGTCAAGGGAGACTGACTTGACCGTCCATAGAACACATTCAGAAGGACCATCATGAATCGAAGGCCCATTCTCATAATTGTGTCGCTTGTTCTTGCTACTTCGACCTGTATGGCAGGACAGACAATGTCGGCTGAGGAGGCGAAGGACAAGGTGCGGGCATACGCCGGATACGAGCTGGTTTGGTCCGATGAATTTGACAAGGACGGTCGGCCCGATCCCGGCAAGTGGACATACGAGCGCGGCTTTGTCCGCAACGAGGAATTGCAGTGGTACAGGAGCGACAATGCGCGATGCGAAAAGGGGCTCCTGGTCATCGAGGGCAGACGCGAGCGCAAGGCCAATCCCGGCTATGATCCTGAGGGCAGGAGATGGGGCCAGAAGAGGAAGTACTGCGAGTATACGTCCGCAAGCGTGACGACAAAAGGCTTGCACAACTGGCAGTACGGCCGGTTCGAGATGCGGGGGCGGATCGATACGCGTGCCGGACTCTGGCCTGCCTTCTGGATGTTGGGCGCCAAGGGGCGGTGGCCCGCCAACGGTGAGATCGACATCATGGAGTACTATCGCGGCATGTTGCTGGCCAACGCCGCCTGGGCCTCGGGCCGGCAGTGGACACCCATATGGGACGACGTCAGGAAGCCGATCGCCGAATTCGACGATCCCGGCTGGTCGGCGAAATTCCATGTATGGCGTATGGACTGGGACACCGACAGCATCAAGCTCTATGTCGACGATCTGCTCCTGAACGAGATCGACGTGACCAAGACGTTCAACAAGGACAGAGAGGGCAAAAACCCGTTCCGACAGCCGCACTATATGATCCTGAATCTCGCAATCGGCGGAGCGAGCGGAGGTGACGCATCGAAGACGAAGTTTCCTGCAAGATTCGAAGTAGACTATGTTCGCGTATACAAGAAGGCACTAAGAACCAGTAAGAGTAACAATAATCAATAGTCATTAGCCTATAGTCAATTGCCTCGGCCACCGAGAGCGGGGAGAAGTAGAAAGTGAAAAGGCAAAATAGCCACAGAGAAAACAGAGAAAAGAGCAACAAATTAGACAGGATTAACACTGGTGAACACGGATTTCTATTCACTATGAAGAAAAACAATATCGAAGATCCCGACCCATCGGGAATCAATCACAAGGGCCACCGAGGGCTCAGAGGGTACAGAGAAAAAATCAAGTGAATTAGACACAGATTTCACTGATGAACACGGATTTCTATTCACCGCGGCCTGCCCCATTAGACAAGCTCAGGGCAGGCTCTCAGCGAAGCCGAACGGGAAGAAACACAATAATCAGACGGGATTACAGGATAAAGGCGGATGTGGATTGGCCACCAAGCCTGCCCTGAGCCTGTCGAACGGGAAGAACAATAATCAATAATATTGTCATCCCTGCGAAAGCAGGGACAATAATCAATTGTATGGTTTACCGCTTTACAGCCAAAAGTCTTGTGACCATTTTGCGCACAATTTCGTTTGTAGCAGAGTAAAGGAATAAGGAAGGGTCTGACCCTCGAAGCCCCCCCTGCAAAAGCATCATATTGAAATCAGTCATCCAATGATTCTTCTTGACGGGGAGGTGGCTGATCTGGTATAAACAGGGTAATGTTAAGTCCGTGGATTTGAGGCCATCCGGGCAGGATTCTGCTTGTCTTTCGGGCTATCTAAAGAAGGAGGCAGTCTCAAACCGTATGGAAATATCCTCAGCAGATGCGGGCAAAATGCAGTCAAGAGTAGAGACCAGCGTGGGTCACTTTGTGTTAACCCTTTTTGAAGGGGGTTTATTATGTGTAGAGGACCGATCTATTTAACTTCTTTTGTTTTGGTGCTGAGCTTGGTCAGCAGCGCTTCACCCGACCTAGTAGCATACTGGCCACTGAATGGCGACGCCATAGACGTGGCGGGTAACCACCACGGTACGTTGGTAGGAGGAGCAAGTTTTGTCAACGATACCTCCCGAAGCATTGTTCTGAGCGTGGACGGTGTCGATGGTCATGTCGAGGTGCCCCATGACGACGACATGGTTTTCTCCTCTGCGGATAGCTACACGATCATGGCATGGATATACGTGGAGGCACTTCCAGGGTCATGGCAGGCGATCATGGCCAAGAGCCGTGATCAGGGGAACCATTATGGGATCTGGATCACCGACAGCGGCGAGTGGATGGGCGGTGGCTGGGAGAACCGCGGCAGCCCTGCGGTTACCCATGTCTGGGTTCACATCGCTTACGTTCAGGATGGTGCCGCGGGTACCGGCGTTACATACATCGACGGCGCCGTGGACTGGAGCGGCGGCCCACGGGACGGTACAGGAGCCGGCGATTTCTGGATCGGGGGTGCCAGGAGCGTGACGGAGTTCCTGCGGGGGATGATTGATGAAGTTCGGGTTTACAACCATGCGATGACAGAAGAAGAGATTCAGACCGTGATGCTAACTGGCGGAGAAGGATATCCGTATTCCTCCGGCCCTGTCCCGAAAGATGGTACGCTGCATGCCGATACGTGGATTAACCTGAGCTGGTGGGCGGGAGATTTTACAGTCTCGCACGATGTGTATCTGGGCGACAATTTTGATGATGTGAACGACGGGGCCGAAGGTGTATTCCGGGGCAATCAGGCGGAAACGAGTCTGGTTGTTGGCTTCCCCGGGTTTCCTTACCCGGAGGGTCTTGTCCCGGGAACGACCTATTACTGGCGAATCGATGAGGTCAACGAGGCGGATCCGAACAGTCCGTGGAATGGCGATGTCTGGAGTTTCTCGATTCCGCCCAAGACGGCGTACAGTCCCGTCCCGGCTGATGCGGCGGAGTCTGTGCCCCTGGATGTGGAGCTTAGCTGGACAGGGGGCTTTGGAGCGAAACTGCACAATGTTTATCTGGGCACAAACTTTGACGACGTAAACAATGCCGCAGGCGGCGTGCCTTTGGGCAGCGCCAGCTACAGTCCGGGTACATTGGAATCAGAGAAGGTCTATTACTGGCGCGTCGATGAGTTCGATCCCCCCTTCACACATAAAGGCGATATCTGGAGCTTCACAACTCCTGGTGCCGTGGGCAACCCACAGCCGGCGAATGGCGCGGTGGATGTGCAGATGATAGCGACTCTAAGCTGGACGGCGGCGGATAATGCCACCTCACATGAGCTATACTTCGGCGCCGATGGCGAAGCCGTCAAAAACGCCACTACAGCTTCACCTGAGTACGTAGGCCCCAAGGCTCTTGGTTCCGAGAGCTACGATCCCGGCAAGCTCGCCTGGGATGCCGCCTACTACTGGCGAGTAGATGAGGTCTATCCGGCTGAGACAGTCAAAGGTCTCCTCTGGGGCTTTGCGACTGCCGACTTCATTCTTGTGGACGATTTCGAGTCGTACAATGATATTGACCCGCCCGATGATGCGAGCAACAGGATATTCGACAAGTGGATAGACGGATTTGGGACCACAACGAACGGAGCCTTGGTTGGTAATGACCTTCCGCCCTACGCTGAGCAGACTACTGTTCACGGCGGCGCCCAGTCGATGCCTTACTTCTACGATAATGCCAACAAGACCTCTGAGGCAACGCTGACGCTGGTATATCCGCGTGACTGGACCGCCGAAGGCGTTACGAAGCTCAGCCTGTGGGTCAGAGGCAGCTCGGCTAATGCCGCCGATCGCATATTCGTCGCTTTAAACGGCACAGCAGTGGTCTATCATGATGACGCGAGCGCAACCCAGCTCTCCGGATGGAAAGAGTGGGTCATCGACCTGGCAACGTTCGGCGTTGACCTTACCAATGTCAATTCGATTAGCATTGGCGTCGGCACCAAGAACGCCCCGGCTGCCGGCGGCGGCCCAGGGACGATGTACTTCGACGACATTAGGCTGGTTAGGTAGGTTCTTTGGAGGCTAATTGAGGCAGCAAGCAACTGCGCTGCTGATGTGACATGTTTATGAACTCGGGGCCTGTACTGATTCACTCGGTATAGGCCCCGGTTGTTTTGCTCCGAGCCGATTGAAAGCGCGATCTCTGAAATTAAGCCCTATGGTATGCCTCAAAGACAGATCATCGCTCAGATAGTCCGTCACGGGCCTGTGTAGAAATCCTGAGGGCCTTCTGTAGGGTAGCTGTGACGTGACGGAAGTGTGCGAATTTGGCAAGGGGGTGTCATAGTCAAAGGGCATAATTCTGAAGGAGGCACATTGGACAATTCCGCCTTGGTCTTTTCTCTTCCTGCTAACGCCGTACCTCAGCCGCGCGGCTTTTTGCGTCGGCTGAATTAGCCTTGTTGAGTTTAACGTATAGCAATTTTTCAATATCCACATCCACTCTAAAGAAGTTAGTCACAATATCTTTAGGTAAACCATCATATCCTTCTCTGAGCCAATATGGAGGTTCCTCATCAATCATTTTCGATAATTCAAGAACCATTTCCCGAACTGCCCAAATCGATTTTCTTGCTTTACGTAGAGATAGGCCAAGTTTGTCAAGGAATTTGGGCATGCCCTTCTCAAAACTTTCCCAGCTTTCCTTATCTTCCCTTGTAGTGAACAAGCTCATTTCTATATCTTATCAATTTGCCAAAACTCTGAAAGGGTTCCGAGCCTTGATTAAAAGTGGTTTTTCCAAGGATTCTTGGCAAAAAGAGCCATTTAGCTTCTATTGACAGTCTTTCAAAGTTATCTCCAAATTTTCCTTCTAAACGTCCCTTTGCAGTAAGGTTGATATAAGCCTCTAATGCGGTTGCGCAAAGGATGTGAGTTAAGGCAATATTCTGGAAATATGGCCCATATGCTGCGCCGATATCATATTCTGCACGATCCATTTGAATGTAGATTGGTTCAAGATCATCGTAGGCTTTCCGCGAATCGCCATCATATTGCGCTAAAATTCCGGCTTCCTCATCCCTTAAATGGGCGAATGCTTTTCTCGCTTTTCCAATAGCCTTCAAGGATGTTTTGGCAAACTCACAGCAGCTTTTGGCTGAATGGAAATACATTGCGTCAATCGACAAAGTTGTGGAGAATGTCGGCGGGAATTTATCCAAAAGAGCATGCATTACATCTGTCCCTTATTTCAACTGAAACCCAACAGTGTATATATGGTTCCGTATAAGAACCCAAACAACGCTGGTTTTGCAGCATAAGAACCCAGCGACTAAATCGTGATCCAACCGTTAACCACTGTCAGTCAAAAAGATACAGAAATCTCTGCGATTTGTCCAGGGGTCTTATGCAGATCCGTATAAGACCCTCTACAAGGCTGCTCACGGGCGATACTGAACCGTAACTGTACCATTCTGGCTAATGACGATATCAACATCATCATCACCCGTTCCGTCGTGTTGTCCATTGACGCGCTCATGAGCCCATTCTCTATCGGATTCGCCGGGGCTGCGTTCATCGTCGCCGCTTATGAGAAAAAGGCCCCTGCACCTGGGTGTTGGGTTGCAGGCGGCAGGGGCTCAAGAAAGCGGCGAGTAACCCTCCTCGCCACAACATATATTATACCCACGTGCGTCGGCTACTCAAAGTTTTTTTTGATAAATACGTATTCTTGAAAGTGGCCCCTGCGTAGCGGAGGGAGAGGAAAAAGCGAGATATCCGCAGGGGCTTAGAGGCTATGTTGATATGTGTATTGTAGCAACTCTTGCCAGTTCGAGTCAAGCCCAAAGTGCCGTAGGGAGGACTGATTGCTCACCGGGCCGCTGAGCAGCATAACGGGCAGGAAAAGCAGGGGCTGTGCCG
>JADHXR010000020.1 GCA_016782865.1 Phycisphaerae bacterium | reverse complement strand
GACGCTCTGGCTGACGCAGCAGCAGATAGCAGAGTTGTTTCAGACGACCAAGCAAAACGTAAGTCAACATATTCAAAGTGTTTACAATGACGGCGAGCTGCAATCGGAGGCAACTGTCAAGAAATTCTTGACAGTTCGTCAGGAGGGTCAGCGACAGGTCCAACGCAACCTGGATTACTTCAATCTAGATGACCAACTGGCCCGGCGACTCGATTCGCAGGATGGATGTCGGGATTGCGAAGAATTACCTTCGGCCGCAAGAGCTTGAAGTTCTGAACCGCATGGTGACGGCCTACCTGGAACTGGCGGAATTACAGGCATTGAATCGGCAGCCGATGTACATGAAGGACTGGGTGGTGCGGCTGGACGATTTTCTGAAGATGACCGGTCGGGAGATTCTGACACATGCCGGAACGGTCGGCCACCAAGAGGCTCTGGAGAAGGCCCGACAGGAGTACGACAAATACCAACAGGGAATACTGAATGAGCCATCGCCGGTCGAAGGACACTTCATTCAAGCAGTCGAAGAAGTCAGGCAGATTGAAGACCGGCGGAAGCGTTTGGACGGAGAGGGAGAAAAGTAATCATGACGATTCAACACGTCAACGCAATCAGCAATCGTCTAAGCCTTCGGCCACCGCAGCGGGACTCCCTGGCAATACCTCCTTATTCCCCACGACCAAATCCAGGACCAAATGACCCTTGGAGGTCTAGCATCGCGGTGCGTATATGGCAACAATAGGAAACGATTACGTCATGTTCAAGACCGTACGAAATCGACTATGGGCTTTTGATGCAGAGTGGATACCTGATCCGGTTGCGGGTAGACTTTTGTATGATTTGCCGGATGAAGCACCTGATTGTGATGTCCTAAGGCACATGTGGAGAGAAGGAGGGGAAACCGATGAAGACCCCACGCCGTATTTGAAGACGGTGGTATGTAGGATAGTCTCCGTTGCTGCTGTAGAGAGATTAGTTTCAGGTGGCAATATGTCATCGGAAGTTGAAAATGGCAAAATGCATCTGCAGAATTATCTTGAAGAAAGGGATAGATTGAAAACAAGAATTTGACAGATTGACGAAACAATCACCGCCCACAACTGCCGGCCAGTAAAGGAAACTTCTTTCTTAGGAGAACAGATCATGCCCTTTACACTATTGCTTGGTTCAGAGGCTCCGGACTTTTCACTTCGAGCTACTGATGGCAGTACTTATTCGCTAAAAGATTTCACAGATGTGAAAGTTCTGGTCATCTTTTTTACCTGTAATCACTGCCCCTATGTGATCGGATCAGATGAGGTGCCCCGTCAGACCGTAGAGAACTTTGAGCCCAAAGGTGTTAACTTTGTTGGCATCAACTCAAACAGCCCAAATACATACGAGGAAGATTCATTTGAAAATATGGTTAGTTATAGCGTGTAGCGTGGAGCGGATAGGAAAAGGCAGAAGACAGAAGTCGGCAGGGACAAGGGAAAAGCAGGAAGGCATAAGGTAGGCTAAGAGGGCTGGAATATCGAATCCCTCGACCCTGCTCGGGGCAAGCATCGAACAAGGAACATCCAATGTCGAGGTGGACAACCCAGTGTCTTCGTGCCTTTCTGGCTACGAGTCAATTATGCAGAACAAAGCCAGTAGCCGGCCTTTGGCCGGAAATCCAAAGCACTAAACCCTAAACCCGTCCCTTCCACTCTGGTCAGGGCAGGCTCTGAGCAACGCCGAATGGATCCTAAACAGGCCCAATTCACGGAGGCATTTTGAAAAACAAGGCCAATGTGCGCCGGCCCGAACGGGCGCAAGCTCTTTTGTAAGAAAGGATTATGAAAATACATCCCGTCCCGGAGTCTCCAGGAAAACAAAGCCAGTCAAGGCCAATTTTCGTATCTATAGCTCCGTTAATCATTTACAATTGCAGCGGTGAACAGAAAAGGTCGATACATAAATTCGTCGCCCTTGATCGAACGACGAGATACGAAATACGAGATACGAGAACATGGCCGAAGCAGCTTTTCAAAAATGTATAAATCCCGATTGCGGGGCCCAGTTTGACTGCGGGCAGGCGATTTTCAAATGTCCGGCATGCGGCGAGCTGCTGGATATACGCTATGACTGGGACAAGATCGAGGTCCCCGGCAAATTGAGCGAATTTGCCGGACGATGGGGCACCAGGGACAATCGGCTGGACTTCTCGGGTGTCTGGCGTTTCCGCGAGCTGCTGAACTTCTGCGAAGACCGGCACAAAGTATCAATCGGCGAGGGCCAGACGATCTTGCAGCAGAATAACGCCGTGGGTGAGTATGTCGATATGGAAGCGGGGCGGTTGCATCTGCAATACGAGGGGCTGAACCCCTCGGGCTCGTTCAAAGATAACGGGATGACGGCCGCTTTCAGCCATGCCAAAATGGTCGGCGCAAATGCCAGCGCATGTGCCTCGACGGGCAACACCTCGGCATCGATGGCCTTGTACGCACATAGCTGCGGCGTAAAATGCACAGTCTTCATCGGCTCGGGCCGAATCGCCTTCGGCAAGCTCAGCCAGGCGATGGACTACGGCGCTCAGACGATTCAGATACTCGGCGACTTCGATGACTGCATGAGGCAGGTCCAGGATGTCTGCACGCAGCTCGGGTTGTACTTGCTCAACTCGCTGAACCCGTTCCGGCTCGAAGGGCAGAAAACGATCATGTATCGAATCATCGAGGGCCTGGGCTGGGAAGTTCCCGACTGGATCGTCGTGCCCGGCGGAAATCTGGGCAACTCCAGCGCGTTCGGCAAGGCCTTTTTTGAACTCAAGCAACTGGGCTTGATCGACCGGATTCCGAGGATGGCGATCATCAACGCCACCGGCGCCAACACGTTGACCGACCTGGTCAACAACAAAAAGCTCTCCTGGAACGAGGGCAAGGTCGACCAGCGAATCATCGACGATTATTACGCCGACCTGACGGCTCGCAATTATTCGCCCCACACGTGCGCATCGGCAATTGAAATATCCAGGCCGGTCAATCTGAAAAAATGCCTCAGAGCGATCGATATCTGTGACGGCGTTGTGCGCGCGGTGACTGATGAAGAGATCGTCGACGCCAAGGCGATCATCGGCAAACACGGCCTTGGCTGTGAGCCAGCCTCGGCGGCGACAATCGCCGGCTTAAGGCACCTTCGCGAAGAGGGCGTGATCGGCGGCGACCAGCACGTCGCCTGCGTGCTGACGGGCCATCTGCTCAAAGACCCCGACCGGACGGTCAACTACCACAAGGACAAACAGGGCCAGTTCAGCAACCCCCCCGTAGAGGCACCGAACGACCTTGAAGAGATTCTGAAACTAATAAGATGAGACTCGATTCTCGATTCAGGATTCTCGAAATCCGCTCGACGACGAGTATCAAGTATCCAGAATCGAGCATCTAGTACCCTTTCTTCCTGCGTTTGGCAGAGACTACAGCCGAGAGCCTTTCAACCCGAGCGACAAGGGTAGTGACGTCGCTTTCCCGACTGTCGGCTGCATATGATTTGACGAGCAATTGCTTTAGTTCGTCATCGAAGTAGTCATCAAGCATGCTGTGGTGCAGCCTGCCGAGGTTCTTTGACTTCTTATTCCTGTTCGTAACGTCACGTGACATACGATGCAAATCTATGACTGCAAAATCGTACTCGCCGGCTGCGCTCTCGGTGACGTATATGTGGTATACGTACAGGTCGGGCAGGCTTACATTCAAGGCATGTATCCTGCGAACGAACGCGCCCAGACCGGCGACGATCTTTTCCTGTTGCGATCGCTCCAGAGTGTGCCATTTCTCCCGGACAAAATCGCTCAGACACTCCGACCGCAGCTCTTCGGTGACAACGAAGGATTTGGTCTCGATGCCCCACTTGGTTTCTTCGCCGTAGCAGACGGGCCTGTACGTTTCGATGCCGTTGTCGAGAAGGAGCCTGGCATTTTCCCATTCGTACCGGCCCTGGGAGCAGGATTCGCCGACGTTTCGCCGGGCTGAGAATATGTCTTTGAAGTGGGGACGTAAGAAACGTTTCATGAAGAACTTCTTTCCATGCGAGCCCGAACCCAGGTTGAATGTCACGACGCTGCGTTTATTGTTCGCACCTATCGCCTCGGCCGCCAGGTGCTCGAAGAAATCGTCGAACGACCTGAGACCGGCTTCGGCAAAAAACTCGGACCAGGAATCTGCAAAGACTATTCTTTGCACTTGTGTATAATCCTCTCTGCGTCAAAGGATTTCAGATTTCAAATTCTTGTAGCCGGTCTGGCCGTTCAGCATGTCAATGAAGGCCAGCATGTTCTCCAGCGGGACATCGCCCTCAACCGAGTGTGCCGGGGAGAAGATGTATCCGCCGTCGGCGCCGGCCTTCAAAAGCCTGCTTGTTTCAAGCTTGACGTCCTCGACCGAGCCGTACGGCAGAGTTTGCTGCGTGGACAGTCCGCCGTGAAAGGCGAGCCGCCCGCTATACCTTCTCATGAGATCGAAAACGTCCATGACCTCGGGCTGAAACGGGTTGAAGCAATTGAGCCCGATTACGATCAAATCGTCGAACAGCTCATCCACCTTGCCGCACGAATGGATCAAGACGAACTTGCCCGCGCCGCGAATGTGCGAGTACATCCGTTGCAATTCGGGCCCAATGAACTGCCGCCAGATTCGCGGTCCCATCTGCAGGCCACTCTGCTGGCCCCAGTCGTCCCCGAGATAAACTGCGTCTATATCGTATTTCAAAGCCTCGGTGATCTGTGCGATGTTGTAGTCGGCTATCGAGCGCAGCAAACGGCGCACAAAATCAGGCTCATCCAGGAAATCCATCATCAGGTTTTCCATGCCGCGCAGCGTCCAGGCCCGCTCGTAAAGCGAGAACCCAATCTTGAAAACGCGGAAACAGTCGGCGTATCTGGAAATCTTTTCAGGGATCCGGTCGAAAAAACGTTTGTCGAGAGGATCGGGAAAATCATATCCGTAGAGGGTGGGCTCGGGCAAAATCCTTCCCTCGACGATGCCGATATCCTTGTCCACGCTCCGGTCCCAAACGACGCCGAAGACGTCACGGAAGCGATCGTTGCCGAGGTCGCAGAAAAAGCCGATGTCACTGCCCAGCTTGACGAAATGGTTGTCTATGGCCTGATCGAGATCGTCTTGGCCAAAATGCTCTCGCAATTTGGCGGCGGCTTCCACGGTAAAGCCACAATGCCACGGCACATAGGGCACCTTGTGTCCTTCGATCACCAGCCTGACGACGTGCCTCTTATCCATAGACCGATTCCGAAACTGCGCAGAGATCGGCGTTTTTGCCGGGATGGTTTGAGATATCGCGTATCGCTTTCTCGGTCAGACCGCTGAGGCGGGCATCATCGCCGAAGTTCGTGACATCGGCGTTCTGCAAACCGACGGCTTCCGGCAATGCCGCCATCGGTCCGGTTATGCCCGCACTACCCCGGCTGCCGAGTATCTTCGGTGCGACGTAAACAACGATCTCGTCGGCGAGATCCTCTTTCAAAAACGATGTCAAGATGCTCGGTCCGCCCTCGACGAGCAACTGCGTGACGCCGCGATTGCTCAACTCATCGAGCAGAAAATGGAGGTTGGAGCCACCTTGTGTATCCGGGTAGGCAAGCAGCTCTACTCCTTTGCCGGTCAGCTCCTGGGCCAGTTGGGAATTCTCCCGGGCCGATTCCCGCCTTGTGAAGATCACTACGGGACTTTTGGCGGCCGTCTTAACAAGCTGACAATCCGGCGGGATTCTGAGAGAGTTGTCCATTACGATTCTGGTTGCCTTCTTGCCTTTGCTCGGTCGGGCTGTCAACAGCGGGTCGTCGGCGATCACCGTATTGATGCCCACCAATATGGCTTGCACGCGCCGGCGTAATTTGTGTACGTCTCTCCTGCTCGATTCGTTGGAAATCCACCTTTGTTCGGCGGTTCGGTCGGCCCAGGCAACTTTGCCGTCGATGGTTTGCGCCCATTTCAGGGTGACCCAGCACCTGCCGGTGATAGCAAATCTGACGAAGGGGGCGTTGAGCAGTCTCGCCTCGGCCTCGCAGAGGCCGGTCTCGATTTCTATGCCCGCCTGGCGCAATTGCTCGATGCCCTTGCCGCCGGCGTGCTCGGACGGGTCGGTCATGGCGACAAAAACCTTGGCCAGCCCCGCGGATATGATCGCCTCGGTACACGGGCCGGTCTTGCCCTGATGAGAGCACGGCTCGAGCGTAACGTACATCGTACCCCCGCGCGGCTTTACGCCTATGCTCTGGCAATCTTCCATCGCGTTTATTTCCGCATGCGGGCCCCCGAACTTTTTGTGCCAGCCTTTGCCAATGATATGACTGCCCTTTGTGATAATGGCTCCCACCACAGGATTCGGCTCCACCGAGCTGATACCTCGCCGGGCCAGCGTCAACGCCATCTGCATGTATTTCTCGTCTTGCGTACTCATTTTATCGCGTCCTTTTTTCCAGGAGTAGTTTGCCTTCTTCCAACTCCATAGGTACAATTCGAACAAAGCTTCAAGCGTTTGTCAACAAGAGATTTCAGTAGACAACCGTAGACACAAAAACAGCCAAGACGCGATCAAAACCGCAATCTTGGCTGAAAAAAGAATACCCCCTAGGGGAGTCGAACCCCTGTCTCCAGGATGAGAACCTGATATCCTAGGCCACTAGACGAAGGGGGCAAGTTGCTTTGCCGTATCTTATCTGGATTTTCAATTCAATAGCGGCGGTTGGATTCGAACCAACGACCCTGGGCTTATGAATCCCATGCTCTAACCAGCTGAGCTACGCCGCCACAATTTCTAAAGCTTGGGAGCATAACAACTTCTTGCACGTGCTGTCAATGTTTTTTTACCTCAAATGCGGGGCGTACCAAAGTGTACCAATTGGCGCAGCCCCTGGGCAGTTGCAGCCCTTGCACGGCTGATCAAGTCATCGGCCACAGCAAGGTAGGACTCGTGGGTTGCTGCAAAACTTGCATGACCTGCGAGGACCATCACATCATGCTCACTCATACCATTTGCAAACCACATGGTTATGGCTGTCCTCCGGATATCGTGAAAAGTGTCTTTGAGACAATCAAAACTATCAACCGTGATACCGGAGTGAGCGTCTTGTGGGTCGAACAGAAGGTCCATCAAGCCCTCGATATATGCACTAAGGTCAACG
Organism: Phycisphaerae bacterium; assembly: GCA_016782865.1. Classification (GTDB taxonomy): domain Bacteria; phylum Planctomycetota; class Phycisphaerae; order Sedimentisphaerales; family Anaerobacaceae; genus SG8-4. Next base: position 55,412 of record JADHXR010000020.1, on the reverse strand, counting down.
TTCTCAAGCTCGGCAAAGTCTCTTTTCAAGGATTACCTAATGACATGAAGGACAACACGGCAAGGCTGAAAGAATTATTCCTTTGACTCACCGTCCAAACGTCGTTCAAAAACCCGCTTGACAGGTACGTGAATCCGGCCATATCTCAAGAAGACAAGCACCGGACAAGTTTTTTTTGGACTCTCTCGAAAAACCGCGTTTATGAATGGGCAGGAGTGGATTTGAACCACCGACACACGGATTTTCAGTCCGTTGCTCTACCAACTGAGCTACCTGCCCTCTAAAGCGTTGATCCAAACATAAGATCAAAACACGCTGCGACAAAACACGGCGTAATTTACATCAGACAAACACCTGTTGCAAGAAAATTGCAGGAAAACTTTGGTGTTTTCAGCGATGACAGGCAAGAGACTGGCATACTGCAAATTGGTGGGGCGCGGGGCTCAGGGTTTCGTATCGACCGAGAGCGGGTTCATTTCGCGCTCGGGGTGGGGGTTACGCTGGTCCTTGTGGTAGTAGAGGAAGCGCCAGAGAGCCTCGATTCCGTGGCAATCGGCACAAAGTTGTCGGTGCTCGGCGGGCCTGAGGAACTTGTTGCGGGGCTCGGATGCCCCGGTCCTTGCTTCCGGAGTTGAGGGACCTGCGTGCGGCTCGTGGCATGTCAGACAGGAGATGACTCCTTGTGGCGACGGTTCACAGCGAACATCAAAGGTTGGCATGTGACCCGGCTGACCGGGCTGAGTGCGGTTCAGCAGAGGAACATCGGGATGGTCCGTGTGCGTCGGGATGTGTTTGGCCCCGCACTGACCCTCGCGGTGACAGCATGTGCAGAGCGTATGGCCGAAGTCCCTCTTGGACATTGAGCCTTGTGCCCAGAATCCACCTCCTCGCGAATTGCGGTGTACCGTGTGACAAGAGCTGCAAGGGCCGGATTCGCCGGCTGTTTCGTCCCGCACGTTACGCACCGCCGGTGCCGAAGTCCTCAGATCATGCCGAGTGTAGAGGAGCCCGCCGAATTCTGAGTGGCAAGCCAGGCAGAGGCTCGAATCCTGCCGCGAGGCTCTGAGCTTCGGGCCTTGCACCTTCTGGTGTATGTCATGGCAGGATGTGCACAGGATCCGCTTCTGGTCGCTTAGCGGAAGAATCTCAGAGTCGTTTGCGAGCGTCTTTCCCACATGTGGCGTTTCGATCGGTTTGCCTGGCGCTCCGGCCCGGTGGCAGGTTTGGCAAAGCTGCGTTTGCGTGTCCTGGCTCGGGATGAATTCCCAGATGCCGCCTTGTCGTGCGGGGCCATGGATTCGGTGGCAATCGACGCAGGAGCCTTGGGAGACGAAGCCGAGCTTGTCTGCCCACTCGTTTGTTCCGGGATCGTGTGCGGAATCCTGTATTTCCAGCTTGTCCTGGTGGCAGAGGCCACAGAGCTCGCCAACGGTGGTCCTGAGCAATTTAGAGCTTTGGGGTCCCTGGTGGATGTCGTGGCAGGTTGTGCAGAGTATTCGCCTGTCATCGCTCAGCTTCAATACATTTTCGATTTTCGATCCCGGCGCGCCGGGATTGGCAATCGGCAATCGGAAATCGGAAATTACTTTCTTACCCATGTGCGGTGTTTCCATGACCTTACCCGGTCCACCGGGTCGATGGCAGTCCTCGCAAGTCTGTGCCGGAGTGTCGTGCTCGGCAAGAGAAGCCCAGATGCTCTCCTTCTCATTCTCACCGTGGACCGGATGACAGTCGAGGCAAGAGCCCCTGGATGTGAAACCAAGTTCCCTTGCCCACTCGTTTGTTCCGGGGTCATGCACGGAATTCCTTACGCCCAGCTTGTCCTGGTGGCAGGCGCCGCAGAGGTTCGGGATGAGAAATATATTTTCGATTTCCGATCCTTCGGCTTCGCTCAGGACAGGTTTTCGATTTCCAATTGCAGAATTGGCAATCGGCAATTGGACATCGGCAATGGGTTTTTGCGTCCAGAGGTGAGGGCCTTGAGCATTGTGGGTTGTGTGGCACACCCGGCAGGGGCCCACCGAGTGATGCAGGGCAAGCTCTTCGCGCACGGCCGGCGCGAACTTTGCGGGGTCGTGCGGCGCCCGATGTGACTGGCCGATCTTGTCGTGGCATAGAACGCACAGTTGCGAGCCCTCGTGTCGCAGGAACGATCGCGGTGCCGGAACCTGCGAATCGGCCTCTTCGACCCCGACTTCAGATGCGCGGGGGTAGTGAGGGTCGTGACAAGTCAGACAGCCGATGCTCCCTGTGGCTGAGTCCAGAGGCAGAGTGGTCGACATGTCTTGTGACAGAGCTGCCCCAACGGGGTGAGCATCGACATAGGGCCGGTTGTGCGATCCCGGTCCGCCGGTGTTATGACACTCCATGCATCCGGAGCTGTGGGGGCGGTTAGTCTCCGGGACATCGCGCGCCCAGCCGTGGACGCGGTGACATGAACCGCAGGGGCCGCTTGCTGAGGGCTTCTGACCGCTTGCGTTGACGGTTTGGGGGGAACTGAGGCGAAGATCGTGGCGGGAATTGATGACCTTCTCTTCTTCTTTATGGCACTCGATGCAAAGCGAGCTGTCCTCGTTCTTTCGAATTAGCAGGGGTCTGGCGCCCGACGCGTCGTGCAGGCGATGGCATGAGAGACAGCCAAGCTCGCCGTTCGGGCCAAAAGTTGCCTTCTCTTCGAACAGAGTTGCCGGCGGCTGGAAGCCTGGATATGTATGACCGATGCTGTGTACCGGCGCGCCGGCCGCGGGCTTGGTTTCGGGGGCCTTGTCCGTGTGGCAGGCGATGCAGAGCTTGGAGGCAGGCAGGACGAGCATCGCGGTATTCGTTGCTCCGTGCGGTTCATGACAGGTCTGGCAGAAAACCATGTGGCCGTCCGCTGAAGTCTTGCCTCCGGCATCCAGGATCACCTGCGGCACCGGGTCCTCCGCACGGCCCAGGGGATGCTGGAAGGCGTTTTTCGCAGCGTGTTCGGGATGGCAGGCCAGACAGAGCGAAGAGTCAACGTTGGGCTGGCGCAGGAAAATCACGGTCTTCAGATCGGAACTCTCGGGCACTGCGTGCGCTGTGTGGCATGTTGCACATGTCATGCGACCCTGCTCATCCAGCGGGAACGTATCTGTCGGGATCGTCACTGCGGGCGAAGGCACCGAATCGGTGGTGTGGTGGCGGGTCGACCAGACCTTGAAGCGTGAATCGACTACCGAACCGTCGTGGCACGAAAGGCACATGTCCCCGCTGCCGGCCTGGCGATCGAGGACTTTCTCCATGAGGTCCTCTCGCGGACCGTTCCTCACCAGGGCATCTACCCATCGAATGTGGCAGATGGCACATTCCCTGCTTGAGTTGGGCATGGCGTTCTGCGCCGAGACAGGCACAAGCATTGACAAAAGAAAAGCAAAAATCAAAATGCAAAATGCAATCCCGGCGCACCGGGAAAGGAAGTCATCGCCGCGAAGCGGCGATTCCGCAATTTTGATTTCTGATCTTTGGTCTTTACATTCTCGTTGTGCCGACCAGAGCAGTCGTCTTGGTTTGGCCATTGGCGTCTTACTCCAGGTCCATCCGGCAGACGCGATTTGCCTTGAGTTCGACGACGTAGAGACGCCGGCGTTTGGCGTCAACTGTGATTCCCGTAGGCGCAGCGAGTTGCACAGGCGCTCCGCTGAAATCGCTCAGCACGCCGAGGAAGCCTCCGCGCATGTCAAATACCTGCACCCGACCGAGGTAACTGTCGGTTATGAAAACTCGATCTTCGAAGGTCACAACACCCTTGGGTCGAAACAACTGACCGGGTTTGACGCCCCAGGCCCCGATGAAGTTGACGAATTTGCCGTCGGGGTTGAGAACCTGGACCCGGGTGTTGATCGGTTCGACCACCAGGACATAACCCTGGTTGGAGATGTCGGTAAGAAATGGGAATCGGAACTGCCGCCGGCCTTGCCCCGGGCTGCCCCAGGGTTGCTCGAAGCTGTTGGTCAAGAGGTTGTACACGTGGAGTTTGTGGTTGTCGTTGTCGGTGACGTAGAGCTTCGATCGGGTCGCATCCACGGATACATCAGTCGGGTCCGGCGGGGCGCCCGAGGCCGTGCTTGGCAGTGGGACCGCTCCCAGCGTTTCTCCATTGGCAGTGAATATCTGAAAACGATGGTTTCCGGAATCTGCGACATAGACCTTGCCGTCCGGTGCCGTTGTGATTCCGAGGGGAAAAAGAAGCTGGCCCGTGCCGCTGCCCCGACTACCGAATTTGAACAGAAATTGTCCCGCGGGATCGTAAACGACAACCCTGTGGTGCACGCCGTCGAGTACGTAGAGGCTGCCGCCGCGTCCAACAGCGGCATCGCTTGGCATGCTGAACGGTTCGTCCCTGGGGCCGGCGATCACGCTCTTGGTCCGTATGCGAATTCCATTGAAGGCGGGCTCTGACTCGGCTCGTCCCTGGGCCCCGAGGGCAACACAAAAGGCAAAAGACAATAGGAAAAAGAAAGAAGTTCTTGCTTTAGAATGCGGTGCTGGCGCCAACCGCACTGCGGCTGCGCAAAGTGTGCATTGCACACCGTAATGTGATTGGTGGGCAGTGCACACCCTACCATTACCCCCCGTCAGTTTCATTGGGAATCTTCTTTCGTCTGTCCCCGCGATTGTTCGTCGATCCTGAGCAGGTTCGGAATATAAAACGTTTCATAACGCGCCACCAGGTCGACCACCTCGGCACTGACCAGGAATTCCGAGCGTTCCGAGGAATATCCCAGCGCCGTGTAAGGAAGGAACGCCTTCTCGGAGTTGTGGCAATCGGCGCAACGCACGGGAGCTTCGACGCAGCGCCGGTGGATGAACTTGTTACCCACCACCTTCTGGCGGTCGTCCAGGTTGTCCACTTGCTTGCGGAACTTCGCGGCGAAAGTCTCTTCCTCATCAAGCGTTGCGGGCTGGAGATTCTCCCCGGCACCTTTTAGCGGGACAATCTTTGCGCCGTATTCGCCCCAGACACCCTCTGCCATGCCGGGATTCGCGCACAGCTTGCCGTTGCTTACGTCTACCCAACCGAAACGAGTTGGGGCGATTCCCTCTTGTTCCTGCACGTGACAGACCTGGCATGAGATGAAGAGATTGTGCATATTGAGAAACGCACGTTGCTGCGGCGCCCTGGAATGAGGCGTCGGTCCGTGACACTCGATGCAGAAGTTCCATTTGTCGGATTGGTACCACCGTCCGACGTGATGAAAGTGCCCGGGGAGTTTCGGCTCGAGGAATTCCCATTCTCCGAGATAGCGGACGACCTTCTTTTCAGTCAGCGCGACAACACTGTCGAATACATCCAGGTCTGGATCCTGCTCCTGCTTGTCTCCCAGGGTTCCGACGAGGAACATGGTCAGCCAGATGCAAGCGGCCACGAGGATGACGCTCCACATCCCGACGTAGAGCACGAGCAGATATTTCTTCCATGCGGCTTGGTTGTGACTCATTATTTGACCTCCTCTGCCGGGGTCCAGTTGATGATCTCGCCGCCGTGTTCTTCAGCCAGTGCGCGCGGTGAGATGTTGCCGTTGACTATCATGCTGGAAAGCGGCGAGACTCCGGGTCTGCCGATAACGCCGGGGATGTGCACGAGGGTGATATGTGCCGCGGCCAGAATGGACTCATAAGTGTGGGCCAGATAGCAAACATTTAGTACCCAGCCGGGCAACACGCGAGTCGAGAGGCTTTCGGCCCAGAGCAGGACACCTGTGACTGCCAGCAGCGCGATGCCCCAGAAGAGCCCGAGATATTCGAGCTTTTCCTTCCAGGAGAAACGGCCGTAATTGGGTCGCCTGGGGCTTAGGAAGAACACATACTTGACCAGCGTCACGATATCCTTCGCATCCTGCGGCTTGGGAATCATGGGCAGCGCCAGTACGGCCTTGATCCAATTGACTATGCTAAGCTTGCCCTCGCGCGCCAGCGAACGAGCAACGTTCAGAAGTATCATCCCCACGTGAAAGATAAAGCCGATCACCAAAGAGACGCCGGCTACGCGGTGCACTATTGGAGCGCCTCGAATCCCCCCGAAAAGCTGGTAGATCGTCGGGGCCCATGAGGCTTCGGGGAATTTCATCGGGAATCCCGTCAGGCAGAGCACGACAAAAACTGTGACCAGGAACGCATGCTGCAGCCTGTGCTCACGTGTGAAACGCTTGAGCCCGCCATCGGCGACCGCTCTGTTTTCCGCAAACTCCGTAAGGCGCTCGATCTCCTCCTCGGCTTCGTGACTCGGAAGAAGCTCTCGTATGAGGCCCAATACGTTGAGAGTCAGGATCGGAAGAAGAATCGCAAGGGTCATGATGACGAAGAACATGCCTACGCCGAATTCGAGCTTGTGCGTTGCAGGATTGCGGGTGGCGTGGACATCGAAGGAAGCCAGCGCCGGCCCGGCGGAACTGTGGCAATCCTGGGCGCTGCAAGTGGCGGCACGGTTATCTGGATGGACCGAAGATCGCGGGTCGGTCCCGGCGCGCATCTCGTGAATGTTGCCCTTGCTTGAGTGACAGTCAAGACAATCCGGCGCCAGAGTCGAACCGAGAAGAACCGCCTTGCCATGGTATGTCTCCAGGTAGCTCGATACAACGTCGGGCAGACCGTGGCGCTTTGCCAGAGCGGCGTCGGCGTGACAGCTCGAGCACATTGCCACAACCTCACGAGAATCGCGCGCTTTGTGCATTCGAGTCGTGACGTGGGAGTAGAAGTAGCGGGTAAAGTGCTCATCTGAGTGGCACACTACGCACCGGCTGATAGCGCGGTCGGAGACACCGGCTCTTACCGTCTTGAACAGCGACACCGGCCTGAAAAGAGGTATGTCGTGACAATCCTTGCAGCCGGGAAAATCGTCCGCGTGACTTCGCGGCGTGCCGTCGTCGGCGGTCAGTGCGTGAACGCTGCCTTCGAGATGCTCACGCACTTTGGAGTGCGTGAAAATGATCTCACGCGTAGGTTCTTCGATGTGGCAGCTACGCAGGCAATCCACCGGTTTGGCGCCATCGTGTGGGATCTTGTCTATGTCGGCATGGCAGCCCTTGCAGCTAACCCGCGCGTGCGGGCCCTGGCTGAAAAGCTTTTCATCCACGTAGAAAAGGCGATAGTCGCCCTCTTTGTCCACGCGGGCAAGACCCCGAAACCGGTGGCACATCAGGCAGTTCTCTGAGTCCACGGCATGCAGCGATTGCGGCAGCAATAGTGCCAGCGTGAATGCGAGGAGGATCGGGCCAGGGCGCAGGGGCGGGATTCTCGAATACCGAGTGGTGCCACAGTTGATGATTCTTGAGTGCTTCATGTGATACCTCATTTCAGGTGACATGCTCTACAGGCAATACCTCCATGGGCGCGCAGGCGATGGTTTGTAGCTTGTTTCGGCTCGGCGCCGACTGAGCGAAGATTCCAATTGGGCAAGAGTCCTTTTTCATGCGGGTTGTGACAACTATAGCACGTGATACGACCCTTCTCGTCCAGGGGAATTGAGCGAGGTTTTCGTTTGGCCGCGCGCACGTATTGCTCAAGTTGCTTGAGGGGCAGTCGCATCTGAGGCTGCATTTCGTAGGCGGACATGTGCCATATCATTTCGGTTGGAGGGGTCGCATACATGTGAGGGTCGCCGGTGGGGTGGCCCTTATTGACAAGATGGCAGTTGTTGCACACACCGAACGATTCGCTGCGCAGTGCGTACGAGGCGCCTTCGGCCAGTCGCGATTTGACGTCCGGAATGCCGATATGGCACCAGGCACACGTGTCGGTTCTTATCTTGCCCGCTTCGAGCTGATCGTGAGCATTGAACGGCTGGTAATTCTGGCGTTTGTGGCATTGGAAACAGAAGGCCAGGGGGTGGGATACGGGATCTCCTCGCAGAAAACTGCGGTTGGCCGAAGCAGTGGGCCGGCCGACCTTGCAGTGCCAGGTGACTTCGTGACAGCTCAAGCAACTGAGCGTTCCGTTCTCGAGCGGAAACACCGAGGGGATTCTGTGGACCATTTGCGCGCTCGGAGCCATATCCACAGGGTGAGGTTCGCCGGCGGCAAGGTGTCCGTCGTGGCAGGACCGGCAGAGCTGTGATGTATTGCCGGCAAAACGCAAGTCGCCACGGGCGGCCGTGGCAGAAGTGTGACACGCCGAGCACAGGGTGGGGTCTCCGTGAGGGTTAGGAACCGTTTCAACCTGGTTGGCATTGGTTGGCCCGGTCCAGATCGATCCGGCCAATAGCACCGCGGCGAAGGCGGGTATCTCCCAGGAACTGCCCGATCGGCAACGCCTTGTCACAGATGGCCGCTCGTTCATTTGTAAGAAAGTCACCTTTCCAATTAGCCTGGTTCTATTCGGCGTAACCGAACGCGTCTACTTCGTGAAATGACAACGATCGACACGACTGTCAGGGTCGGACTGGTTTTGTCGGCCCAAGAGCCACGACATAGTTGCTCCAAAATCCCTGTATTAATGCCATGGTACCAAATTTGGGGCTACTAAGCAATAGCTATTTTCTCGTGATACAGATTTTAGCCAGACAAGGTGTTCTGTGTTATGGGAAGCCTGTACGGATTGATTGTTCTCATAATAGAGAATGTAGCCGAGGTCCTTAAGGGCAGCGATGCGATTTTGCTGCCCAGCGCCGAGAAGGGCATAGAAATCGCTCGGAGAACTGATGAAAAACGGGCAAAACTGCCGAAAAAATATAAAGTGATTGCCGATTTCCAATTGCCGATTGCCAATTTTCCAATAGGAAGTCGCAAATCGAAACTCGCAAATCGAAAATCGAAGATGTGTTAGTATGGTTAGGAAAGTGTTTCTCGCAATTGCTTTAGTAGTCGCGGTCCTTTGGGTAGTCGGGTGCAAGACTGTCCAGGGTATAGGCGGCGACATCTCGTGGATCGGCAAGAAAGGCCAGGACATCGTAGAGCGGTAGGGCGGTTTGCTTGCGTAACTGCGTGAGTTCTGCATCGCCTCAACAAGGAAGTGCCCGGCGTATCAACTAACTTCCTCGGCCTGTTTGTTTGCGGCCCTGGTTCTGGTCGGTATCGCCTTTATGGCCTGTTTCTTTTTAACTGTCGGCTCGATGAGGTTCACCTGCAGCAGCGGAACGCTCTTGCCGACCTTGGTCTTTTCCACCGTGGCGTAGCTTTCGACCATTGCCAGCAAGCTCAAGAAGAAGCTGAGCGTGCTTTCGGCTCCCTGGTTGGTGTTGACGCCATCGCGCTCGATACCGTCATTGCACCCTCTTGTTCTGAAGTCATAGAGTGGAACGCGCACGTCATTGGCCCCGAGGAACCAGTCGAAAGCCTTTCTCTGGAGTCTCAGGAATCTGTCATCGGCAGTCGCGTCATGGGCGGCCCTCAACATCATAACGGTACTGGCCGCCTCCAAAGGCTGCTGGTCGAATGTAGCCCTTGTCCCGCCCCGTTCGTACCAGCCATTACAGCCGATGAAGCTGAAATGCCCGCCGTTGAAGGTATTTGCCAGAAGGAATTCACAGGCTTCTTCTGCAACTTCCCTGTACCGCTTGTTGTCGAAAGTCAAGCTGGCGACAAACAGCGCGTGCGGCAGAACGGCATTAGCGTAGGTCAGTATGTCCTCGAACCAGTGCCAATCGGGGTAATTATTCTCTTCGTACTGGGTGACCAGCCCGTCGGCGGCCAATTCCAACTGGCGCTTGATGTCGCTGGCGCCGGGGAACTGCTTGAGATAGTCGCTCATGCCGAACATCGAATACGCCATACCTTTGGGCAATTGCCTCTGGACGTGCTTGACCGATTTGTCAAAGCAGTCTTTGGCGATCGACAGGTAAGCTGGCGACGGGGGGTTGGCCATCATCGCTCCGAACGCCCAGAGGACCCGGCCGAATGTATCGTTCGCAGGTTCACTTTCCCGCCAGTTTCTGTTGAAATCCATGAAGTTTCTAACTGTGCCGTCTTCGTTCTGCGAATGTATCGTAAACGACAGATATGTATCGAGGAGCTTCAGAGCCTGAGGTTCGGGGTACTGGGCGTAGTAGTTGGTCATTGCGATCACGGCCCTCGCATTGTCGTCCGTGCAGTAGCCGAATTCGCGGTTTGGTATCGTAAACTTCGCGTGCTGGTACATCCCGGTATCGTCCGTCAGTTTCTGCAGATGGTCCAGCGATGGCTCAGGCAGTTCGATGTGCGATATAGTCTCGCCTGCCGAAAGTTTGCCTTTGGCGGCCATGCCGGGAGGCTGCCGTTTTGCGCCGAACAACTTCCAGTAGATCTGGCCCGTCTTGGGCCACGTTCTGGACCGGCCGTATTCGTATGCCTGTCTTCTCAGCGAATAAAACAGCGAATCGTCTTTAAGTATCTCCACTATTGCCCGGGCGGTTCCCTCCGAATCGCCGAAGCCGACCAGTTTGCCCCGGCCGTCGGCCAGAAGTTCGGTGGCCGCCCAATAGGGTGTGGAGACGACCGCTTTGCCCGTGCCGACCGCAAACGACAACGTGCCGCTGGTCAATTGCTTTGCGTTCAGATAAGGCGTGACGTAGATGTCGGCCGCACACAGGAAATTATGAAGCTCCTGGTCGTCCACGAATCTGTTGTGGAAGATCACATGCTCCTGCAGACCCAGATCCTTTACCATTTGCTTGAGGCCGAATCTGTAAGATTCGCCTTCGTGTTTCAGTACGTTCGGATGCGTCATGCCCAGAACTATATAGATGATCGAGGGATCCGCCTTGACGATGGCAGGCATGGCTTTGAGCATCACCTCAATACCTTTGTTCTTACTGAGCAGGCCGAATGTCAAAATGGTTCTTCGGTCTTCCAGGCCGAACTTGTGCTTATAGTAGTTGCTGTCGACGAACGGCAGATCGGGTATGCCATGTGCGATCAATTTCACTTTCCGGGCGGGCACATGGTAAATATCCCGCAGCATGCCGACGCCCCGTTTGTTCATTGTGATTACTCGATACGACGCGTTGCACACATCGACCAGCGATTTGTGGTAGGCCGGGCTCGGCTCGTCAATGACCGTATGAAGCGTGGTTATTATGGGGGCCTTCAGTCTGTTGAGCAGCAGGCTGAGATATGAGCCCGCTTCGCCGCCGAAAAGGCCGAACTCGTGCTGGACCGAGACGACGTCCACGTGGCTGAAGTTGATATAGTCGGCGGCGCAGATGTAGTCGCTCTTGACATTCTGGCGGATCTCAAACTTGACCGGGTCGTCGTACTTGTGGTCCCCCGAGCGCAAGGCGACCACCAATGGCTCGAATTCACCTTTGGCTGCTATCGCAGTATTTTTGGCAAGGTCTGATGTGAAAGTCGCAATTCCGCACTTTCTCGGTAGAAAGGAAGAAATAAACACTACCTTCTTCGCAGTACTATTTGCCATCCACGATGCCCCATTCTCAACGCAAAAACTGCCGCTTACTATTTTAGAGACGTCTGGCCGGCCCGTCAAGCGAATTGGGCGCGGGATTCGCACAAAATGTGCTCTTTTTCGTTTTCGTATGCCAGGTTGTCCTTCGCCTGGCCCGTCATTGCCGCGAAAGCGGGAATCCAGGACTTCGGACTCGGCCTTCTCGCATATTGGCTTTGTTTTGCACAACTGGCCCATAGCCACGAAGCCGCCAAGACACGAACTTGCACTTCGACATTCGATATTCCTTGTTCGATACTGGATATTCCAACGCTCTTCGCCTCCCTTTTACCTTTTTGCCTTTCTACTTTTTACTTTTTACTTTACTTTCTCCCTTCTGTTTCCTTTGTTCGGTGTTTTGCTATTGCTGTCCCCTCCACGCTATACGCTGTAAGCTATGTACTGTACGATAATACCAACGGGTGTTTTGCGGGTGACATCTTGAAGAATAAAGCACTTAACCACGGATTACTCAGAGAACACGGCGCGGCCTTTGGCCGCAACCAAACCGTCTCCTCACACCCGTTCGCTGCGCTCACTCAAGAAACGAAGACACTAGGTAAAAACAACTTATATCAGCAAATCTTTGTGTTCTTGGTGTCTCTGTGTGAGACAGTCTAAATTGCGTTTTTATACAAAGATACGACTACGGCAGAAACAAGATCGAGCATAAAGGATAACAAATCGCAGGATAGTATTACGGATTCGTGTTCGCCGCGAAGAAAAACAATAATCAATAGTCCATTGCCCGTTTTGAATTTCGGATTTCTGACATTTGGATCCGTTCGACATTGCTCAGGACAAGCTTCTTTAGGATTTCGATGTCTGTTCCGTCGACGTGCTCAGGACAGGCTCTGAGCGTAGTCGAAGGATTCGAGTTTCGGATTTCCTCATGGCAGCAACAATAATCCATAGTCAATTGCCAACCTCCGAATCACGAATGATAGTTGTGTGATGAAACCGTTGATGAACGCAGATGAACGCTGATGTTCAGTATATGTTGACGATGCGAGTGTTGCTGACGGCGAAATCGCACCTGATCACTCTCTCCGTCAGTTGGCTCGTTTCATTCCGATCTAATCTGTGTTCATCAGCGTTAATCTGCAGTTCCATCTAATCAATCCCTTTGAAACCGCCGATGAACGCGGATAAACGCGGATCATAACAAGAGGCAGCACGAAGCAATAGTCAATAGTAAATCGCAAATAGTCAATTCTGAGTTTCCCACCACAATCTCGGATAGTCCTGGCCTTCCAGAATCCACCAGATGTCTTCGGTGCCGTTGGCTGTTTCGTCCACGAAGTCCCAACCGGCATCGAGGAAGGTACTTGTTGTTTGCATTTCGGCTGTGGTCTTACCTGTCCCACCATAGCTTGTTGTCTGATCGCTGGTTTCCATATCCCATAAACTTGAGTTGACGTTACCTCCCCAGTTCTCACCCACGAGGCCACCAGCCTGCGAATCTCCACTGACCGAGCCGGTGCTGCAGCTCTTGGTGATGTCGCCACTATTGCTGCCTACAAGGCCGCCGACATCGGTATACCCAGTGACTGTTCCGGTGCTGTAGCTTGTGCTGATGCTGCCAGCATTACCGCCCACAAGGCCGCCACACTTCGAACTTCCACTGACCGTGCCGTTACTGTAGCTCATGGTTATTCCGCCAGTGAAGCCGCCGTTGTAGCCTACGAGGGTTCCGACATATTTGCCACCGCTAACCGTTGCGGTGCTGTAACTCGTTGTGATGTGTCCCCAGTTTTCACCTACGAGGCCGCCGACTTCCCGATTAGCCCACATCGACCCCCCGGCAGGTTTCCCGTTGACCATGCCGTTGACCGTGCAGTTGCTGTAACTCGTGGTGATGCTGCCGTTGTTGAAGCCCACGAGGCCCCCGGTGTAGTCACCTCCACCTGAGTACAGATATCCATTAATCGTGCCGTTGCTGCAACAGGTAGTGATGCTGCCGTAGTTCTGCCCCACAAGACCACCGACAAGCCAATTTCCACTGACATCTACGGCTTCCATGCGCAGATTCAAGATGTTCGCTCCATCGGCGGACTGCCCGAATAGACCCAAATGCCCTGTTCTTCCCTTGATTGATAGACGGGATATCGTGTGACCATTGCCGTCAAAGACACCAGTGAAGGGACTTCCCTGGAAATCCCACGTAAGCCAATCTGTATCCGGGGCGATAACCGCTCTGTCGAAAACCTTCCGCCCGGGGAGGTCGGGATCGAGGTCGATGTCTGCGGTCAGGATGAAGTGCTTGTCGTAATCTTCGGGACTTTCGCCGAGTGCGATCAGGCCGCCGGCCGTAGCGATCTGGTATGGGTCGTCCGCCGTGCCGCTGCCGCCGCTGTATTTGCAGGGGGTGGTTTCCCATTGCCAGGCACTCATGCCTCCCAGCATGTCATAGACCGTTGAAAAGCCGTTCGAGTCCAGGAAGCTGGCAGCGGCGTTGCTTCGACCGCCACTGCGGCAGACCACCAGGACCGGACCATCGGTGGGCAGTTCTTCATATCGGGCCCTCAGAACTCCCGAACTCCAGGGGTAGTTCAGCGCCCCCGGAATGTGTCCTCTGGCGTCACGGTATTCGTACGGCTCCCTGACGTCCACAACAATCAGATCATTCGTAGAATCAACGAGGTCTCGTGCCTGCTCTGCTGTAACATCGGTATGGGCCAAAGAGCAGGGATTGGACACAATCAAAAGCACACCAGCCAGGAAAAGTACGGTTCTGAGATTTATCTTCATGACTGTTTCTCCTCAAGAACAGATTACTGAAGGGATCGTCCGCAAAAGTCGTGGCGCTGTCGTTTCCATAATCTTCTGCCCTCGCCCCCCATCCAACAGTCTACAGGATGCCTGTCTACCTTTCCCTGTCTTCTCTGGAGCCTATTCTACAAAATAATGGCTGTCTCCGTCAAGTGAAGACAACTCTATCCCCCGGATGAGCCGAAATTCCGGCCTGGTTCAGTTTCGCCAGGGCTAGGGTAACACTTGTACAAGCTGTTACATAAAACATACTTGATGTAACCATCGACAATACAAGGCGTTACGAATATTTGGAGTGAGTAGCATCTCCAGAAAAGTGTTACCCTGGTTTGAACCAGGCCGAAATTCCCGCCTTTTTCTCTGTTTTCCTTTGCACCTGACTCGAAAATAGCCGTATAGTACCTACCCTTACGGTAGCAATAGAAGGAAGATAGCTTGCCAAAGGCCCGGATCTGGCTATACTCTGTGGCGCTGAAGCCCGGTGACCGCGGCCGAAGGTGACGAATAACCAAGACGAGCGTTGATCATCAACTATTGGGGCGTCAGAGAGAGAATTATGAGTGCAGTATTCGAAGACATCATGGCTGCCGTCGGATTCACGCCATTGGTCCGTATCAACAGGCTGGGATCCGGCAAGGCTGTCATTCTTGCCAAGCTCGAATCGTACAATCCCTGCGGCAGTGTGAAGGATCGCATTGCCAAGTCGATGATTGAGGCAGCGGAAAAGAAGGGGCTGATAACGCCCGATACCGTGCTAATCGAGCCAACCAGTGGCAACACGGGCATAGGGCTCGCCTGCATTTGTGCCGCGAAGGGGTATCGGCTCATCCTGACCATGCCGGACTCGATGAGCGTCGAGAGACGCCAGTTACTGAAGCTGTTCGGCGCCGAAATCATTTTCACCCCGGCTCACCGGGGCATGGCCGGGGCCGTCAAGAAGGCTCAACAACTCGCCGATGAGGACCCAAACCTGTTGATGCTCCAACAGTTCAGCAATCCTGCGAATCCGCAGATTCACAGAGAGACCACCGCCGTAGAGATCTGGAACGATACCGATGGGAAGGTTGATATTCTTGTTGTCGGCGTCGGGACCGGCGGGACGCTGACCGGATGCGGCGAGGTGCTGAAAAATCGCAACAGCGACTTGAAGGTGGTGGCGGTGGAACCCGAGGATTCGCCGGTGCTCTCCGGGGGCAGCCCGGGCCTGCACAAGATACAGGGCATCGGCGCAGGATTCGTGCCGGACGTCTTGAATACCGATCTGATTGACGAAATTGTACAGGTTTCGAATGATGACGCCCTGGAGACGGCCCGGCAACTGGCGGCTCGAGAAGGGATACTGGGTGGCATAAGCTCGGGCGCCGCGCTCTGGGCCGCGATTGAGATATCGCGCCGAGAGGAAAACCAGGGCAAAACAATAGTGGTGATTCTCCCAGATACCGGGGAAAGATATATCTCAACGGAAATGTTTGACTAGGCTCTGTCTGAAAACTCCGTCGTCGGCCCGAGAGCGAGCGATTTTTCGCCTGGCAAAGACGGCGAAGCAGGCGATATTGGTTATATCGTCGATGCAGCCGGATGCAGCCAGGCGGACAACAGCGGCTGCCTTTATCCGACAGTAGCTGCGTCAGCAGCATGAAATAGCTAAAGAAAATAAGCCGCTCGAAGCCAGATCGAGTTTTCAGACAGAGCCTAAGGGGCGGTGGGCCTGGCCCTTTCAAAGGATATTGGAAATGCGAAAGAACGGTTTGACCAACGAGAAGATCGAGAAACTTGTCGATCAGATCGCCGATACGTACAAGGGCGATTCCGGCATCAACTTCATCGATGCCTCGAACCTGCCCGTGAGAGGCGAGATCGTCCAGATACTCGATTTGCTCTTTGAGGTGCTCTTCCCCGGCCATACAGGCGCCAGATCGATTACAAAGTCGAATATTAATTTCGTTGTCGGCGATGTTCTTTGCCAGGTCCAGAGTGAGCTGGCCGAGCAGATAGAGCGGGCTTACCGATATCAGTGCAGGATCAAGAACTGCCAGACCAACGATTGTGAGAAGATGGCCGTAAGCGCCAGTGAGCATCTGCTGACCCAACTGCCCAAGATCAGAGAATTGCTCAAGGGCGACGTCGATGCGGCGTTCGCGGGGGACCCGGCCGCACAGTCTCACGAGGAGATCGTGATAAGTTACCCAGGCATCCATGCAATTGCCACGTACCGCATCGCCCACGAATTGTCTCTCAAGCAGGTGCCGTTGATTCCCAGGATAATGAGCGAATGTGCCCACTCGAAGACCGGCATCGACATACACCCGGGAGCCACGATAGGCAAGAATTTCTTTATCGATCACGGCACCGGCGTCGTGATAGGCGAAACGACGATTATAGGCGACAATGTGAAGATCTATCAGGGCGCTACCCTTGGAGCCATGAGCTTTCCGAAAGATGAAAGAGGCAGGGTAATAAAGGGACAGAAAAGACACCCCACGATAGAGGACGACGTAACCATATATGCAGAGGCGACAATACTGGGGGATGTCACTATCGGAAAGGGCGCCATCATCGGCGGCAACGTCTGGGTAAAACAGTCCGTGCCTGCCGGATTCACCGTTGCGACCGCCAATGCCAACCTGGTGTGCAGGACCCCCAGGACCGACGGCGATACATACGAGATATGACATGGATGAACAGTTGATCAAGAGAATCGAGCGTCTCAAGAACGACCGTGGAGCCGTGATCCTTGCGCACAACTATCAGTGCGGGGAGGTCCAGGATCTTGCGGACTTTTCGGGCGATTCGTTGGGATTGAGCATTAAGGCGGCCGAGACTGATGCCGATGTAATCGTCTTTTGCGGCGTGCAGTTCATGGCCGAGACCGCCGCGATTCTTTCGCCCGAGAAAACGGTGCTCTTGCCGGAGAAGTCCGCCGGCTGTCCGATGGCCGATATGATAAACGCCGAGCAGTTGCGGCAGCTCAAGCAAGATCATCCCGACGCGATTGTTGTATGTTACGTAAACAGTACGGCTGAGGTGAAAGCCGAGAGCGATTACTGCTGCACCAGCGCCAACGCCGTGGAAATCGTAAACTCACTGCCGGCGGACAAGCGGATCATTTTTGTCCCGGATCGCAATCTCGGCCAGTTTGTCGCCGAAAGGACCGGCCGGGACCTCGTGCTCTGGCCCGGCTACTGCACAACACATGTCGTGATAACCACCGACGATATTGCCAGCGCCCGAGCACAACATCCCGATGCGATCGTAATGGCGCATCCGGAATGCACCGCGCCGGTCAGGGAACTTGCTGACGAGCTGCTCAGCACGGGCCAGATGCTAAAGTTTGCTGCCAGGAGTACGGCGAAAGAGTTTATAGTGGCTACCGAGATCGGAATAATTCATGCGTTGAAGAAACAGAACCCGCAGGCGGAGTTTTTCGGCGCCACGCAAAGGGCAATTTGCCCGAATATGAAGAAAATTACTCTGGACAAGGTCATCGGTTCGCTGGAGGATATGCAGCATAAGGTTACCGTACCTGATGATATAAGAATCAAGGCGAAAAAAGCCCTCGATAGAATGGTAGAGATTTTACCTGCACAATAGAAGAAAGGATCGAAATAGATGTCGGAAGAGTCACAATATCGTTTGGAAACATTGGCCCTGCACGCAGGCCAGACAGTAGATTCGGATACGCTCAGCCGGGCCGTGCCTATTTATCAGACCACAAGCTATTGTTTCAAGGATACAGATCACGCGGCGAATCTATTCGCGTTGAAGGAATTCGGAAATATCTACACGCGGTTGATGAATCCCACCACCGACGTATTGGAAAAGCGGCTGGCCGCGATGGAAGGCGGAGTCGGCGGATTGGCTTTCAGTTCGGGCCAGTCGGCGATATACGTGAGTATCTTCAATATCTGTGGCGCCGGAGGCCACATTGTTTCCTCGAATTCGCTTTACGGTGGTACAGTAACGCTCTTTAGCCAGACGTTTGCCAAGCTTGGCATTGAAGTGACTTTCGTCGATCCCAAGGACCCGGAAAACTTCGCCAAAGCTATTAAGGATAATACCCGGCTTGTTTACATAGAAAGTGTCGGCAATCCCAAGAACGACATTCTTCAGTACGACAAAATTGCCGAAATCGCGCATAAGAACGGTATGCCGGTCATTTGTGACAATACTGTCCCCACGCCGATACTGCTGCGGCCGATTGAGCACGGCATCGATATTGTTGTGCATAGCTGTACAAAGTTCATCGGCGGGCACGGCACAAGCATTGGCGGGGCGATTGTCGACTCGGGCAAATTCGACTGGACGAACGGGCGCTACCCCGAGATGACCGAGCCGGACCCAAGTTATCACGGCGTTAAATACGTCGAGGCCGTCGGGCCCCTGGCCTACATCATCAAGGCCCGGACACAGTTCCTCCGCGATATGGGTAGCTGCATGTCGCCGTTCAATGCCTTCCTGTTCCTGCAGGGGATCGAGACGCTGCACCTGCGCATGGCAAGGCACTCGGAAAATGCGCTGGCGCTGGCGCGGTGGCTCGAGAAGCAACCACAAGTGGCCTGGGTGAACTACCCAGGGCTCGAATCGCACGCCGATCACGCATTGGCCAAGAGATATCTGCCCGATGGTCAGGGCGCCATCCTCGGCTTCGGCATCAAAGGCGGCCAGCAAGCCGGTATTAAGTTTATCAACGGCGTCAAGTTGGCCAGCCATCTGGCCAACATCGGCGACAGCAAGACATTGGTGATCCACCCGGCCAGCACGACACATCAGCAGCTCAATGAGGAAGAACAAATTGCCGCCGGCGTAACAGGCGACTATGTCCGTGTATCCGCCGGCACCGAGCACATTGACGATATCATCGCAGATTTCGACCAGGCGCTTAAAGCGAGTGCTGAGTCTTGACTAGTATCGTGAAAACCGGAGATGATGAGCGGCAGGATATGTCAACAGTAACTAAGAACTCAAAACTGAGGACTCAAAACTAACCATGTGGGAATACACAGACAAGGTAAGGGACCATTTCTTCAATCCGCACAATGTCGGCGAAGTGGAAGACCCGGACGGCGTGGGCGAGGTCGGCTCTCTGGCCTGCGGCGATGCTCTGAAGCTGACATTCAAACTCGATGAGAACGGCAGGATTATGGACGCCAAGTTCAAGACCTTCGGCTGTGCCAGCGCCATTGCGACATCGTCGGTATTGACCGAAATGATAAAGGGCCTGACGCTGGACGAAGCCGTCAAGGTGACGAACAAGGATATCGCCGAGTGTTTGGGTGGTCTGCCCGAGCAGAAGATGCACTGCTCGGTGATGGGCCGGGAAGCCCTCGAAGCGGCGGTCGAGAACTATCGAAGCGGCGGAAAGAAGAAACACCAGATCGAAGGCGAGGTCGTCTGTACCTGCTTCGGCGTCACCAACAAGGAAATCGAAAGAGTAATACGCGAAAATGACCTGACGACTGTCGATGAGGTCACTAATTACTGCAAGGCCGGCGGCGGATGCGGTGGATGCCAGGGCGCGATCGAGAAGATGATAGAAACGATACAGGGCGACAAGGCTAAAGCCGAGCCCGTGTCCGTGCCTCGGCGAGCGGGCAGGCTCACCAACATTCAGAAGATGCAGTTGATTCAGCAGACGATAAACGAGCAGGTCAGGCCCGCTTTGAGGGCCCACGGAGGCAACATCGAGCTTATAGACATCGAAGGCAACAAAGTCATCGTTGCATTCAGGGGCATGTGTGCCCAGTGCCAGCTCGCCGAACATACGATGAAAGAGGTGGTCGAAGTCAAATTGAGAGAATTTGTCTCCGAAGAGCTTTTCGTGGAAGAGCACGCGGACTCGACAGACCAGTCGCACGAGCACATAAAAGAGTAGCGAGCGGCACGGTCGGATTTTGGAAATGACTCAGGATCGAGTGACATGGAAACGATATATTTCGACAACAACGCCACAACGAAAGTGGCTGAGGAAGTGCTTGAAGAGATCAAGCCGTTATTCTGCGACCTTTACGGCAATCCTTCCAGCATGCACACGTTCGGCGGTCAGATCGGGCGCAGAATCAGCCGGGCTCGGGAGCAGGCGGCCGCTCTGCTTGGCTGCGATCCGAGCGAAATCGTATTCACCGGCTGCGGCACCGAGAGCGACAACACGGCTATCAAAGGCGCCTTGGCGGCCGTACCGAACAAACGCAAGGTCATAACCACCCGAGTCGAGCATCCGGCCGTATTGACGGTTTGCCGGGAGCTTGAGAATCGCGGCTACAGGGTCCTGGAGCTGGGTGTGAACAGACAGGGCCGGCTCGACCTCGCCGAGCTGGAGGAGCAGATCGACGACGACACGGCCCTGGTTACAATAATGTACGCAAACAACGAGACCGGTATGGTCTTTCCGATCGAAAGAATCGCCGAATTAGCCAGAAGCAAAGGGTCGGTTTTCCACACCGACGCAGTGCAGGCAGTCGGCAAGATACCGCTGAACCTCGCCAGGAGCGACATCGACCTGCTCAGCCTCTCTGGCCACAAGCTGCACGCGCCCAAGGGTGTTGGTATTCTCTACGTCCGCAAGGGGACAAGGCTGTCACCGTTCATGCTGGGCGGCCATCAGGAAGCGGGCCGAAGAGCCGGCACGGAAAATGTCCCCGGCATAGTCGGCCTCGGCAAGGCCTGCGAGCTGGCGGCGGCAAACCTCGAAGAAGAGAACAGCAAAGTCAAAATCCTGCGCGATAAACTTGAGAATGCGTTGTTGGAGAAGTGCCCCGACTGCCGGCTCAATGGCGACACAGAGGACCGTCTGCCCAATACCTGCAATGTCAGCTTCGAGTACATCGAGGGCGAAGCAATCCTTCTGATGCTGGACAAATACGGCATCTGCGCCAGCAGTGGATCGGCCTGCACTTCGGGGTCGCTGGAGCCCAGCCACGTGCTGCGCGCGATGGGCGTGCCGTTTACCGCCGCCCACGGTTCGATAAGATTCAGCCTGAGCAGGTACAGCACCGAAGAAGAAGTGGACTACACAATCGAAAAAATGCCCGCGATCGTAAACCAGCTTCGCGAACTGTCGCCGTTCGTAGCAAAGTGAGTTTATGATTGCCCTATGCTGAAAGGCTCTGTGTTTCGGTAGGAAGTTTGCTCAGCACGAGTGTTTTTAAATCGAGCTTCTTGCTGGCATTGTCGATGTCGATGCCGACAAGATTGCCCTCCGAATCGTAGTCGAGAACGACGCCATCGGAGACTTCCTTGCTCTCGGCACTCGATCGTTCCGCAAGGTCAATGTATAGCGAATCTGTTTCGGGATAGTAATTCAGTTTCATAATTTGTACTGCATGAACTCATTGTACCAAGATATAGCGCAAGAAGCCATAGAGACCTTGACAGTTTTAGAGGCCGAAGAGATGGGCACGACTGGGCGTAGGTCGACCGCCGTAACGCTCCAGATGCTGTTGCCCCCAGGCGTTTGGCTCTCTATGAGTGTGAATGGTTGCCTGAGGCGGACGTGACAACGGGCCAGGTAACGTGTATCATCAGGCAAGTGTCCGGCTGACCGTCCTCGGCAGAGGTAGTGCGTCGGCGGCAAAGAGCCACTGTAAGAAGTCGGACAGGAAAATGTTTAAGGAGACCAACCCATGAATTCGAATCGGCCCAGTATTGTGAGAAACATTGTCGTCACTGTTGTCTGTGTGGGTGTTGCAGCATCTTGTCCGGCAGCTCAGTTCGAGTGGCAGAGCGTCCCGCCTGAAAGTCAGGGGTTCTCTGCTGAAAAGCTTGATGAGATGATCAAGTCGCTCGCAGCCAGGAACACCAAGGCGCTGCTTATCGTCAGGAACGACAGAATCGTTTGCGAGTGGTACGCCGAGGGACACGGGCCGGACAAGCAACATTACACCGCCTCACTGGCCAAGGCGCTGGTCGGGGGCATGTCTCTGCTGGTTGCCCTCAACGATGGGCTTGTGGCTGCCGACGACCCGGTCTGTAAGTACGTCCCGCAGTGGAAGGATCATCCCGTCAAGTCCACAATCACGATCCGCCACCTCGCGACGCATTCATCCGGTGTCGAGGATGCCGAGCAGGACGACATTCCGCACATGGAGTTGCCGGGCTGGAAGGGGGGCTTCTGGCGCAAAGACCCCGATCCTTTCACGCTGTCGCGTGACAGAGCTCCGATCATATTCGCCCCCGGCACGAAGTATGCGTACAGCAATCCCGGCATGGCGATGCTGTCTTATGCTGTCACCGCGGGCCTGCGAGAAACCAAACACACTGATGTCAGAACCCTGTTGCGAGAGCGCATTACCAAACCCATCGGGGTAAAGGACAGTGAATGGTCGATAGGGTACGGAAAGACATATGACGTCGACGGATTGAAACTCGTCCCCAACTGGGGCGGTGGCTCCTGCGCGGCGCGAGCGATCGCGCGCGTCGGGCGGCTCATGCTCAGAAAAGGCGATTGGCAGGGCAAACAGCTTGTCGATCGGCGATGGGTCGAGACGGTGCTGCGCTACGCCGGGACTCCGCTGCCCGATCGCCCGCCTGGAAATCCGCAGCCGGCCTGCGGTCTGGGTTGGTACACGAATTTCGACGCCGTCTGGCCCAAAGTCCCGTGCGATGCCTTTGCGGGAGCCGGCGCCGGCAACCAAGTCCTGCTGGTGGTCCCCAGCCTCGATCTGATCGTCGTACGCAACGGCGGCAATCTCTACGATTCGGCCAAAGGCGAAGGATTCTGGGGCGGCCTGGAAAAATATCTGTTCAATCCTATAGTCGAGGCTTTGTAGCGAGCCGCATGGGCAGGAAACCTGCTCATCCTACAGGCTATATTCGAGTGATTACCGCCAGCCAATGACCCTTGCCCGGAGCCTTGACCTTCACACTATTCTCACCGTTTATTGAATCCTTGCTTTTCCAGTCACCTGTGCGAAGATCGATCCATCTCAATGAATATCGCCCGCGAGCCTTGCGCAGGTCGAGCCCGACCTCGCCGCCGTCGGTGAAGTAGAGGGCGTAGGCCTTGCCGGGATTGCAGGCCAGATATGCCTCGTTGTTCTCTCTTTCGGTCAACAGCTCATTTGCCGCCGCGATGTCCCAGGGTTTCATTACCGATTCGAGCTTGCGTGCCGCCTTTACCGAGGCGATAGAAAGCTCCGACAGGCCCAGGCCGGAAGTGGGGCGGTGGAAGCGTGCCGTAGCAGCGCCTCCGATGACGTGGCGCCACCAGCGTTCGATTCCGTCTCGTGTGTTGCCGTGTCTTCCGCCGTCGGCGCCATAGGTCTTGACCGTGTTCAGCGGCCGGGGCTGTTTGGCCGTGTAGGCAAGAGTCCACTGGAAGTTGTCCCAATGTTCCTGTCCCTTCTTCTGATTGTTTTGAGATACATCGCAGAAGGTATAATGATCCGGATGATCGAATGTGCGTTTGTGTCTGTCCGCCTTGAGGTCCCAATCGTCCCACATTTCCGTCACGTACACTTTCTTGCCCTTTGCCTTTGCCTGATCCAGAATAAGCTGCGACCAATAGCGGCCCCACTGTTCGGCGCCGGACGTTTCGTTGTCCATGCAGTAGAGTACGTGATCATATTTGAGAGAATACGATAGCATCTTTTCGACAAAGCGCCTCTGGTATTTCAGCACGGTCGTGATGTCTCGCTGCTTGGGGGTGGTGAAGAAGAACGGTTGAGCGTTTCGGCCCGGATGATCCGGATAGACCGCCGCCAGGGTGCTGTCCTTGGCCGAGTAATTCACGTTGTTCTTCGGGTTGTAGGGATGGCCCGGCCAGTTGTTCGTGGAGTAGTCGAATCGATCCCATACCTCGATCTGAACGATAATGTCTCTCTTGGCCGTTTCGGCGAGAAAACGCTCAAAGCGTTTCCAGTAGGCATCGTTCCATTGACCGAGATCATACTTGCCGTCCGCTCGCCGCTTGAACGGGTACAATTCGAATCCCTTGTCCTTGCGGTCGCTCATAGTGTTGCGAACGTAATTGGCCCCCACGGCTTTCATCGCGTCGAGGTGACGCTCTAAGTCGGGCGAGGGCCACTGGAATAGATTATCGTCATCGCTGGCGCCCAGCAAAAACACCGGCTTGCCTCGATATTGCCAATATCGCGGATTCTCCGACCAGGGTTTTATGCCGTTGTCCTTCGGGTTCTGGCCCCAACAGGCATGGCAGCTCGCCAACAGAAGAATCACGTTCCCGATAAGGGTGGTTTTGCGCATTTCAGAAATCTCCTTTGTGCTCCATCTATTAGAAAACGATTTGAGGCCCGGAAATGACCCGGCCTGATTTTGCTATCATAATGCCGCACTTGCGCGGTTTCAACGTTCACTTCTTCACGATGGCGACGACCCAGCCGCCTTTGTACGGCGCCGAGAGCGTCACAACACGGCCGCCCTGGATGGTCCTGTCCATCAGGCGATAGCGCCCTGCGGCAGACGACCGCGTAGTTACGCCCATGGAGACACTAATCCACGTCACATCGAAGGAGCCTGGTGCGCCGGACAGATCGAGTCCTACGGACCCGCCATTTGTGAAATAGAGAGCGTAGCTTTCTCCGGGTTCAGCTGCCAGGTAGGCCTCGTTACTCCCGCGGTCCGAAAGCAGACCCATCTGCGGCGTGATATCCCAGAATTTGATCAGGCCCTCCAGAATGCGTGCTGCCTTGATGCTCGCCTTGGCGTGATCGTTGAGACCGTTGCCGGAGTCCGGGCGGTGGAACCGGGAACTGGCGGAGCCGCCAAGGATGTTTCGCCAGAACCGCTCAATCCCATCCTCGGGCCCGCCCGTCCCAAACGTCTGGTAGCCGCTGCCGTAGATCTTGGTGTGATTGCTGGGCCGCGGATACGTCTTGTTCACCTCACGGATGAGCCACTGCAGCCGGTCCCAGTGCGTCTCATCGAAGTTGCGGCTGTTCACCTGGGAAATATCGGTAAACGTGTAGTGGTCGGGATCGCCGAGTATGATCCGGGTGTTTTCGGCCTTTTCGGCTCGGAACGCATCGTCGAACATGTCCGTCGTGTGGACCAGCGCGCCCTTTTCGGCGGCCTTGGCCTGGATGAACTCAATCCAGTGCTGCCCCCATTGCGCCGGGGTGGACGTCTCGTTGTTCATGCAATACAGCACGTGCCCGTAGTCCAGGCTGTACGACAGCATCTTGGCGACAAAGGCTTCCTGGTACGACCGAATGAGTTCGAATCGCTCATCATAGTGCGGCAGGCCTTTGATCGAATAGAAGAACGGTTGATTGTCGTACATGGCGTCGCCCCCGTACTCGGTGGCAAAGCCGCTCTGTTCGCTAGTGTAGTTCACGTTGCCGGCGGGGTTCCACGGACTGTGCTCCCAACATCTCTTGGAAGCGTCCCCGTCGGGTCCTACCCAGTTGGCGTAATCGAACCGGTCCCAGACCTCGATCTGCACGAAAATATCCCGCTCGGCGGTCCACTTGAGCATGTTGCCGAAGCGCTTCCAGTATTCCTCGTTCCACTGATCCATGTCGAACTTTCCGCTCGGCAGCAGCTTGTGTGGCTTCAGATCCTTGCCCTCCCGCTGGCTCATCGTGTTGCGTACGTAGTTGGCCCCGACCGCCTGTATTTCGTCGAGATGTGTTTTGAGGTCATCGAGCAAGAAGATGTGGTCGGTCTTACTCCCACCCAACAACATCACAGGTTTGCCATTATATTGCCAATAGCGCGGATTCTCCGACCAGGGTCGTATGCCGCTGTCCTTAAGGTTCTGGCCCCAACAGGCATGGCAGGCCGCCAATAGAAGCATCACGTTTCCGAGATAGGTGACTTTGCGCATTTCAGAAATCTCCTTGGTACTCCACTCATTACAAAACGGTTTAGGCCCTGGAGACGATCCGGGTCGCCTTCACAAGCATAATTTGACTGGTGATGATTCTATCCAGCTAAACCTTTACAATCCACCATTATTACAGGAACTGTGGGCCTTGCAACATGACGAAGAGATTTTGAACAATGGTTCATACAACCAATCGTGGATAAAGCCTATTATGAAGACAATTTGAGAAATCATGGAACAGATTCGAGCGATGGATGGTTTGCATATTACTTTCATTTGTGCAAATAACCCGGTATAATAAAGGGGTGTATAACAAAGGCACCTGACACAACAAGGAGATCATACATGTTCGAGAAACGGGCCTTTACACTTATAGAGCTTCTGGTGGTAATCGCCATTATCGCCATACTAATGGGCATTCTGATGCCCTCCCTCAGGGCTGCCAAGGAATTGGCGCGTAGTTCGAATTGCCTGGCCAACCAGCGGTCCCTGATACTGGCCTATACGATGTACGCCGACGACAACGACAGCCGCATCGTCCGTGGCCATGTAGATATGAGCAATCTGGACAGTCCTATGTGGGTCTTGCCTCCTATAGACGTAACAGGCGCGTACATTAGCGGCACCCCGCTGCTCGAGGATCGTGTTCGTGGCATCAAAATGGGAGCCATGTATCCTTACATAAACGACCACGAGATGTACCACTGCCCGGGCGATAACCGGTATCAGACGGGGGCCCCGGAGCACCAGCGGATGTATCGCAGTTACGTCATCCCGGATGTCCTGTCGGCGGCGAGGAAAGGATTTCATTCCTGGACGGAGGCCCGTTACAAGTACTTCCCTAAGAAGCTGACAGAGATTACGCACGCCAGCAGGAAGTACGTCTTTGTCGAAAGCGAATTCCAGAATCCAAATTTCAACTACGATCACGGCGGCTGGAGTTTCGCTCCCTGGATAGACAATAGATGGACAGATGCGCTGGCCACTTTCCACAGCAAGTCGGCCACTTTTGGCTTCGCCGACGGGCACGCGGGGAGACATAAGTGGGTCCATACCGAAACGTGGAAGATCTTTATCGGAGACTTGCCTATTTCCACGCTCCAGCCTGCGGCAGGTATCAACGAGGATTGGCGCTGGTGCTGGGAGCGCTTCCCGTATCTGCACGAAACGGAGAGACCTCGTTGAAACGCGCCGCAAAGGAGACTATTAGTGATCGCTGATGAAACGATTATTCGCCGGGAAATGGTCGTCATTTGCCGACGGTTGTATGACAAAGACATTGTGCCGGCCAACGGCGGCAACGTGAGCGTCCGTCTGGAGTCGGGCGAGGTGTTGGTCTCGCCGACAGGCCACGCCCTGGCCGATGCGACGCCGGAATGGTTCGTGAAGGTGGACTTGGATGGAAATAAGTTGGCCGGCGACCTGGATTCATCATGCGAGACGCCGACGCACACGTTCATCTATCGCAAGCGTCCGGACGTGCGCGGCATCATCCACGGACACCCCCCGTTCACGACAGGGCTCGCCCTGGCCGGAGAGCGTTTCGGTCCGCCGAGCCACCCTGAGGCCTTCGTCTACATCGGCGACGTGGCGTGGATCGACTACGCCACGCCGGCCGGATTGGCTGGACGTCTGGCTGAGTGTGTGGAAAGGCACGACGCTTTCCTCTTAGGCAATCACGGCGCTCTCACCTTGGGCTCGTCGCTGAAGCAGGCCCATTTCTGTATAGAGTCCCTGGAAATGCACGCTCGTACGCTCACGCTGGCCAAGATATGGGGAGGTGCGAAACCCTTGCCGCAGGAAGCCGTGGAGCAACTCGAGGAATTGCGGCGGGAGTTGAGGAGCAGATGAGAAATCTCCTTTTTACTCCGTTCATTGGAAAACGGCTTGAGCCCCGGAAGCGATCCTGACTAGTCCGTCCAACAGGAAGTCCTTGACTTTCTTGTGAAGGCTGTCAAATAATGGCCTGGAGTGATGAAATTCGAGGCTTGGAACCAAGGGTAACAGGAGCAACAAATGAAACGCAGTATCGAAGTCATGTGTGCAGCAATAATCGTCATCCTTTTGTCCGCCTCAACGCTCTACTCACATTCCGGGCCTTTCGATGGGAAGACTTTCAAGGGCCGAATCGCCTTCAGCTCCGACGGCAATTACAACGACGAGGACGACTGGGGGGCTTTTCCTGTCGCCGCCGCCATGCTGGACGCATTTGGGGTGACAGACAAGTTAGTCCACGTTGACTACTGCAACATACTGGCCGAGAATGATCCACGCTTCTACAAAGAAATGGCTGAAAGTGTCCTTGGCTCTGCAAAGAGATACAACATTCCTCGGTCGGTTCTGTTTGACTGCCAAAAGGACCTGGACGGTGCCATTGAGAGCATCAAGAATGCTATCAATGTGTCGTCGGCCGACAATCCATTGTACTACGTATTGGCAGGCCCGATGGAGGTCCCGTATCTCGGGATAGAGAAGTCCGACCCGGCCAGGCGAAAGTATGTCTATTGCATTTCCCACAGCGGGTGGAATGACGGCTACACGCGCGACGATCAAAACTTGCACAAGCACAACAAGCGTGACGTCATACCGTCCGGGATCAATTGGATCCAGGTCAAGGACGGCAATCGAAACCTGGCACATCCGGGGGGTGTCGGCAGGAAGTCCACGCCGCAGCAGTGGCGTATGTACCATTGGATGAGGGATTCGAGCGACCGCAGGCTCCAATGGATATTTACCCGACTGGAGGCGGAGCTGAGAGCCGATATTTCCAATTCGACCATGACGTATTTCCTTCTGACCGGGGACGAAGACGCTGATCTGACTAAATTGAAAACCCTGCTCGATGACAAGAAAATCCCGGCGCCGATGGATCCGAGGGATTACGTGAGATTCGAGGCGGAGAACTTCCTCGCTCTGGAAAGCTTTGAGGTGGAACACCGCAACGATCGACGAGCCTCCCACAGGCTCAGCGTCAGACTCGCCCCTGATGGGCGCGGACGCATACGTACGCCATTCAATCAACCATATACGGCCGAAAGTGGCTGCTATGATGTTGACATTCGATATTTCGATGCGAAACAGGGCCGCTGCCGTTTGTCGCTTCTGGTCAACGGTTCCAGGCAGGGTGATCTTTGGAGCGCATCGAAGAA
Organism: Phycisphaerae bacterium; assembly: GCA_016782865.1. Taxonomy (GTDB): domain Bacteria; phylum Planctomycetota; class Phycisphaerae; order Sedimentisphaerales; family Anaerobacaceae; genus SG8-4. The sequence goes on along the minus strand of JADHXR010000020.1, from coordinate 26,330 downwards.
TAACGACGAGTGGACGACGCAAACGATTCCGGATGTAACCGTCAGCGGCGGCGATGAGATCCTGGTGGCAGCCCGAAGCGGGGACGGTGGATACACGAAACTCGACTATGTGCAGTTCAATCGCAAGGACGCGGCCCCGGATTCCTCGCCAGGGACTCTTGACGATCCGGCAGCCTTGCCCGGTCAGGTCATCGTTGCAGGCTCCAATCCGGGATATCTCAAGTACAACGGCGGGGGCCCCGTCTTTCTCTGCGGCCCGGATAATCCCGAGGATTTCCTGTTCGGGGGCAAATTGAATTCCGACGGTACGCGTTCGGGCGGCGGCCAGCAAGAGGCTATCGAGCGCATGGCTCGTGCCGGCGTCAATGCCTTCCACTGTCAGATGACCCGTATGAGACGGTGCAACTACAAGGACGAAGGGGACGACACGCATACGCCGTTTGTCGACCATGACCCATCGAAGGGGCTGGACGCCGACGTCCTCAATCAATGGGACGGTTGGCTCGATCTGCTTGAAGAAAAGGGAATTATCGTTCACCTGGAGTTTTACAACGATGCGACCGATGTGGAAATGATGGGCTGGAAACTGGATTCCCAGGGCAATCTGCCCCCCGATGAGAAGCGTTGGATTGAAGGCGTCGTGAAGAAATTCAAGCATCACAAGAACATCATGTGGGGCATCGAGGAAAGCTGCAACAAACTCCCGGCCGCCCGCACGCCGCATTTCAAGAAGATCGGCGAGTTGATCGCCAAAACAGACAATCACAACCACCCGATCGTGCAGAGTTTTGTAGTGACAAACGATCCAGAAGGCGATTTCCCCGAAGGGGGCATCACTTCCGACGAGTATGTAGGCGACCCTTATGTCCGTGTGGTGACCTTGCTCCATGTGGTGCCCCATAAAGACGATTTCGAGAAGCAGCACCAGGAGTACCTCTCTTTTTGCAAACGCGATGCAGACAAATTCGTGGTGATGAAGAATGAAACATATCATCATCCTCGCCGAGGGCGTTCGAGTCGAGTCTATATGTGGTCGTGCGCCATGACGGGCATGCATTGCCTGGAGGCCTACCATCACGCCGGTGACGCTTCACATGAGAAGACGCTGGCCGACGACGGTCGTATCAACCGCTTCATGGAGCAGACTGATTTCCACAAGATGAAGTCACGGGATGATCTGGCTGCCGGCTCGGCCAAATGGGTGCTTGCCAATCCGGGCAGCTCGTACATTGCATATACCTACGACTATTCCGGCCCGATGGGCATCAAGGACATGACTGCTGGCAGGTACAATCTGAAGTGGTTTGATCCGGTTGACGGCGACACAGTGACCCAGGCAGGCGTTTCAGTCTCGTCGGGCAATGTCACCTGGAGCAAGCCGGATTCGATGGGAAGTGAAGTGGCGCTCTATGTCAAACGTCAGGGCTCCTGATCCTTTATATGACAGAGTAAGCTAGTGTGTGCCGATGGTAGAGCGACGGGGTGAAGTAGACGACTACCGCCTGAAGGAGGTAGCTTCTCCAAGTCCAACGGCGCTTATACATGTCATATCACTTCTTCACCGCGACCATCATGATTTCTACTCGCGCATCCCGGGGAAGCCGGGCAACCTGGACTGCGGCACGAGCAGGGAAGGATTCGTCAAAATAGGTCTTATACACCGCATTCATGGTGGCATAATCATCCAAATCCGCCAGGAACACCTGCGCCTGAACTACATCATCAAAACTGAATCCCGCCGACTCTAACACCGCACTCAGGTTCTTCAAGGCCTGGTGAGTTTGCGGCTCAATGCCACCGGCTACCATCTGCCCCGTTGCGGAATCGGTGCCGATTTGGCCCGAAAGATAGAGCCTGTTACCGACCCTGACGGCCTGGGAATAGGGACCGATGGCAGCGGGTGCCTTGGCGGTCGAGATGGTCTCACGGTTCAAAACAGGATGTTGACAGCCCGCCACAAAGGAGGCTATTGCCACAATAAGAATTCGATTCATCATGCTTCACGTACTCCATTTTCAATTATATCTTCGGTGATGTCACAGCAGATCCCCCTAAATTCCCATGTGTCGTTCTGCAAAAACTTAAAATACTCTCCTAAACACAATTTACTCCGTACGACATTAAGAATCTTACCATATTGACCTTGAGCAGCCAGAAGAATTCTCTTCGAAGACAATTCTACGAGAATTCTTTTCACTAACCGCCAACCACTATCCACTAACCACTGCCTCTACGGCGCTACCACTCGATCATAGATACGGATGTCGTCGATCATGCCCCAGAAGAAGGTGCCGGGGGCGAGAGTGCTGCCGGCGCCAAAGTATAGTCCGCCCTCTGCACTTTCCAAGTCGGACAATGGTGCGGCGTCGTTAGCTACCTCCGCTCCGTCAACGTATAGATATCTGTACGAGCCATCCCAGACGAAGCCTATACGGTGCCAGTTACCGTCGGTGATGTTTGCCTGTGAGAGCACCGGGCCGACAGAGGACCGACCGGAGTTCGTAAGCTCCGTCATCAGCTTGCCTTCTACGAAATCGGTACGCAGCCAATTCGCACCATCGGCCTGCGACAAAATGGCTTGGCCGGGAGCACCACCCTTGATCCAGGCGACTACACTGAACTTGCCATCTGCCGGATTAAAGACAGGGTCAGTACTGACGTAGTCATCCACACCGTCGAGTAGAAGTGCTCCAGCCACCACACCGCCGTCAGGTTGCCAAACGGGGCCGCCCATTAAGGTGCCATCACGATCCGAGGCGTTGTTGTAGGCTGTAACTCCCTGTGCTTCATCCAACGGCCAGTGAGCTACCAGTGTGGGATCACTTACTTCCTCAAACAAATGCTCGGAAAGGACAACCAGGTCCTCAACATCGACGATGCCATCCCCCTAGGGCATTGGGCCAATATCACAGAGCGGCTCATCTGTGCCCCAGTGGTCAACCATAATACACATATCTGCACTGTCAACGATTCCGTCGCCATTGATGTCAACGATGGGGATGATGGGGGCCTGCCATATGTCTTTGCCGCCCATTCCGCCGGTGCGATCGGAGTTAAAGTACAAGGTAAATCCGTCCTCGTAGAGAGCTGGCCCGCCGTCGCCACTCGAATTATTGACCATTGGCCCAAGATTCAACGGAGTGTCCCAGTCATCGTTTTCTGTCGCCCGTATTGTCACCCACAGGTCCTGACCGCCGAATCCACCTGGGCGATTCGAAACAAAGAAAAGCGCCAAGCCATCGGCCGAGATTTCCGGATTGAACTCGCTATGAGAACTGTTTACCATTGGCCCGAGGTGGACCGGCGGAGACCAAGGATCCTCTGTCGTCAGCCTTGTCGCGACCCATAGGTCTGCTTCGCCGTACCCGCCGGGACGACCATCTGAATTGAAGTAGAGCGAGAGGCCATCAGACGAGATACTTGGGTGTGCTTCATCATACGGACTATTTACGATTGGGCCAAGATTTTCAGGTTCGCGCCAATGGTCACTCATTGAAGCACGTCTCGTCATCCAAATATCCCGATCCCCATATCCACCGGGTCGATCCGAGTGGAAGTAAAGTGTCAGACCGTCGGACGAGATCTCAGGAGCAATCTCGCGAGAAGGACTGTTGATCGTTGGCCCAAGATTTACCGGGCTGCCCCAGTCTTCATCTATTGTTTTTCGCTTGGTTACCCATATGTCGTAATGGCCATGGCCTCCGGGTTTGTTGTAGGAGGCGAAGTACGATTCCAAGCAACTGGCTGACACGCTCAGGCTACCTTCGTCAGCCGAACTATTGACCGTTGTCCCCAGATTCGTGGGCTCGCCGAAGGTGAAGTCTGCCTTCGCATTTCCGCCGCCAAGCACAACAGCGGCCACAACTCCAATTAACACTATTCTCATTCTGTAACCATTTTGCCATTTCATGTGACATCTTCCTTTCTTTTTTGTCATTCCGACCGAAGTGGAGGAATCTGGTTGCGATTGTAAAACTCGCTCCATATGTGACCAGATGTCTCGACGGAGCCTGTCCTGAGCAAGGCCGAACGGGCTCGACATGACAGATGAAGACTTCTATGCGACATTGTCCTTTTAGTCTTTATGTGCGTTCTATCTAACCGATTCAACCGGTGGGACTTCCTCGAACAAATGTTCCGCAAGGACGATAAGGTCTTCGACATCGACGATGCCATCACCCCAGGGCATCGGGCCAATATCGCACAACGGCTCATCTGTACCCCAGTAGTCAACCATGATGCACATGTCAGCAGAATCGACAATTCCGTCAGCATTAAGGTCCACGATGGGGATGATGGACACCTGCCATAGGTCGACACCAAGCCCACCGGCGCGGTCTGAATGAAAATAGAGGATGGAACCGTCGGCTGAGACGCTTGGGCCGGAATCTCTCGCAGTGGTGTTAACCGGTGGCCCGAGATGTGCTGGCATGTCCCAGTCATCTTTTACTGTTGCTCGCTTTGAAAACCATATATCGCTCGAACCGTATGTTCCGGATTTCTGAGAGTTGAAAAAAAGCATCAGACCATCGGCAGAAATGTCCGGTGCTCCATCCTTTGACGAGCTGTTCAGCCCTTGTCCAAGATTCACCGGTTCGGCCCAAGGGTTGGAGGTAGTTGCCCGGGTCGTTACCCATATGTCGACATCACCTTGCCCACCGGATCGGTTGGAAGTGAAGAAAAGCTCCAGACCGTCGGCTGAGATGCTCGGGGCAGATTCTCTCGACGAACTGTTAACCGTTGGCCCAAGATTCACTGGCTCTGACCAAGGCTCACCTGTCGCAGACCGTGTTGTCGCCCAGAGGTCTCGATCTCCATATCCTCCTCCGGGGCGATCGGAAGTAAAGTAGAGCGTTAGTCCATCGAGCGAGATACTGGGGTGATGATCATAGAAGGGCGTGTTGATAGGTGGCTCAAGATTTATTGGTGTACCCCAGTAACCCTCTGGTATTCGTTCTGACGTTTGTCGCGTCGATACCCATAAGTCATAACCACCTGAACCAGTGCCACTTGAATCGAAGAATATCTCTAAACTATCTGCCGAGATACTCGGCGATCCCTCGTCAGACGAACTGTTGACAGTTGGCCCAAGGTTCGTAGGTTCGCCGAAGGTGAAATCTGCCTTCGCAGACCCGCCGCCAAGAACAATAGCGGCCACAACTCCAACTAACATCAATCTCATTCTGTAATCATTTAACCAATACATACGACACCTCACTTTCTGCCCCTGAAGGGCTTATTGAATAAACACTGTGATTTCCTACGGGCTTACAGCTCGGTTGTAGATGCGAACGTCATCGATCAAACCGGAAAAGAAGGTGCCTGGAGTGAGAGTACTGCCGGCGCCAAAATGCAGGCCGCCGTCTGCACTTTCCAAGTCAGACAATGTTGCAGCGTCTTTGGCTACCTCAGTTCCGTCAACGTATAAATGCCTGTACGAACCATCCCACACAAAGCCGACATGATGCCACTGGCCATCAGTGATGACATGTTCTGACCCCAGCGGCATTGGTTGAGACCGGCCCGGAGGAGGCAGTAATCCGGTCATGAGTCTGCCGTCTGTGGGATCAGCGCAGAGCCATATGCTGTCACAGTCAACAGTGCCGTTTGTCTGAGATACGATCACTTGGCCTGGGGCGCCTCCTTTGATCCAGGCTAAGACGCTGAATGCTCCGTCCGCTGGATTCAAGACAAAGGGTGCATCAATGTAATCATCAATCCCATCGAATGCAATTGCGCCGTCGACCATACCGCCTTTCGGTAGCCATGCAGCCCCTCCGAGTACAGCCGCGTCATTTGTTCTGGCACTGTCATAGGCTATATCGCCTTCCATCTCATCCAGCTTCCAATATGCAATTAAATCAGGCGGTAGAACTTCTTGCTCCCAGTGGTTCATTAGAACCTCTAAGTCCGCCTGATCTACCATACCATCGCCCAAAGGCAAAGGACCAATGTCAAATGACAGATCTTCCTCCCCCCAATGTTCGATTAGTACTGCCAGATCGGTGATGTCAACGATTCCATCGCTGTTAAAGTCAACGATTGGAATGAACTTCACCTGCCAGAAGTCGTTTTCTCCGAATCCACCCCAGCCGCTAACGGCTTGGAAGTATAATGTGGAACTGTCGGGCGAGAGCGCCGGGCTAAAGGAATTGCCAGGACCGTTGATCCCCAGTTGCACAGCGGCCCCCCAGTCATCTTCGATTGATTTTCGCGTCGTTGCCCAAATGCTCTGTAATCCTCGGCTAAAGACGAGTGTTAGCCCGTCGTCAGAGATACTTGGAGACCAATCGGTAGCGCCACTGTTCACATTAGGCCCAAGATTCACCGGTTCTGTCCAGGGGTCGATTGTCGTGGCCCGCCTCGCCACCCAGATATCGTGCCCACCATGCCCGCCGCCCCTCCTGGAGGCAAAGTATAGCGAAAGACCATCGGCCGAGATATCAGGGCCATAAGCGTCATAGCCAATCGTCGACTCCACCTTTACCGGGGTGCTCCATGAGTCGTCCCTGGACAAGCGTTTGCACACACGTATAAACCAGTCATCCCAGGACCCGAAATAAAGCTCCAGGCCGTCGGATGAGATACTCGGTTCGATCTCGCCTGCTGAACTGTTGACGTTTGGCCCAAGATTGACAGGCTCTTGCCGGGGACTACTGAGCGTTTCTCGCTCGGCCATGTATATGTCGCCACTGCCAAATCCGTCAGGCCGGTTCCACAGTGCAAAGTACAACTGCAGCCCATCATGTGAGAAGTCAGACTCCTGTACATCATAAGCATCATTGATCACCGGCCCAACATTTGTCGGTTCGCTCATGATGATCACTGCGTTCGCCCGCCCGCCGATAAGCATCATAGCGGCCACAACTCCAACTAACACATACCTCATTCTGTAACCATTCAACCGTTTCATTCTTCTGCCCCTTCAATAAAGGTTGATATTTGCCCGGCGTTTTCCGATTCACGCCGCGATCCCTGTAATATCCACCAAAAATCTCAAGTTCTGCGCAGATTCTGAAAAAAAAGTGAAGAATCTTGGCTTGTGGCTTCCCTCTAAAATGTAAGTACTTGACCATTCGCTATTTACTGTCTATAGTGGATGGAAAAAGAGCTGGTAGCGGATTCTGAGGATGCCAAGGTGGCCGGATACCACGATCAAACAGATATGGGAGGCGTACGGGAGGCGTTTCTGACCACGCATTGGTCCTTGGTCGAGCATATCCAATCGGATGACGATAAGGACCGGGCATTGATCGGCTTGTTGCTCGATAGGTACTGGAAGCCCGTTTACTGTTATTTACGCCACAAAGGAAACGGCAACGAAGAGGCCAAAGACCTGACTCAGGGTTTTTTCCACGAAGTAGTCTTGAACAAGGACCTCGTTCAACGCGCCGATCAATCCAAAGGCCGTTTTCGAACGTTTTTGCTGCACGCTCTGGATCAATACCTGCTGAATGAGAAACGCAGGCAGACCGCCCAGAAACGCACTCCCAAAGGCAAGCTCGTTTCCTTCGATATCATCAGTCCACCCGCTTTGCCTGAAGCTGTCTCAGAGTTGGATCCGGAGGATTCTTACAACTACGCCTGGACAGTATCGATGTTGGATCAGGTCTTTTCAGAGGTAGAGGCCAGGTGCCTTGAGGATGACTTGGAGGCTCACTGGCGGGTTTTTCAAGACAAGGTCGTGCAACCCATCCTAAGAGATACTTCGCCTCCTTCTTTTGCAGATCTTTGTGAGAAATACGGTATTGACGATCAGAAGAAGGCCGCGAACATGGTCACGACCGTCAAGAGGCGCCTGCAGAAAGCCCTGAAGCAGTACCTTCGCAATACGGCGACATCAGACGATGAAATTCACGAAGAATTTGCTGAGATTGTGCAATTTTTCTCAAAAAGCGCGCAGGATTTCAAATAATTCGTGGATATATAATCATGAGCAAGAAATCGACATTTGGCGCAAGGCCGGAGCAGTTGAAACGACTTCTTACGGCTATCGGCCTGGAAGAATCGAGTGCCAGCGAGCAGAGCGACCGAACGGCCTCTTCAGCGCCGTCTGCAGTGGGATTGGGGGGTCGTATTGGCCGGTACAAGCTACTGAGTGTCTTAGGTGAAGGGGGAATGGGGATTGTCTATCTGGCCGAGCAAAAGCAGCCCATCAGACGCCAGGTGGCCCTAAAAGTAATTAAGCCGGGTATGGATTCCAATCGTGTCATTGCCCGCTTCGAGGCAGAAAGGCAGGCCTTGGCCCTACTGGACCATCCCAATATTGCTCATGTCCACGATGCCGGGACGACAGAGGCTGGTCGGCCCTATTTCGTGATGGAACATGTCAAGGGCCTATCCATTACCGAGCATTGCGACCGCCACAAGCTGACTATTGAAGACCGGCTGAATCTATTCCGGCAAGTCTGTCTCGCCGTCCATCATGCCCATCAGAAAGGTATTATCCACCGGGATATCAAGCCGTCCAATATCCTGGTCTCATTACAGGATGACCAGGCGGTACCTAAGATTATCGACTTCGGGGTAGTCAAGGCCCTTGCCCAGCCATTGACTGAGCGAACGCTTGTTACCGAGCAGGGCCAGTTGTTCGGCACACCTGAGTACATGAGCCCTGAGCAGGCGGATATGGCCAATGTGGACATCGACACCCGCTCGGACATCTACTCCTTAGGAGTGCTTCTCTATGTACTTCTGACAGGTGCTCTACCTTTCGATTCCGATACACTTCGTGCAGGCGGCATAGACCGTATCCGGCAGATTATTCGAGAGACAGACCCCAAGACGCCGAGCACACGCCTGACAAATCTGGGTGAGGATGCTATAAAGGTCGCACAGAGCCGCCAGACGGATATAGCAGCGCTTGCTAAAAAGCTACATAAAGAGCTTGAATGGATTCCTCTTAAAGCGATGCGTAAGGAACGCGCTGAACGTTATCGTTCGGCCTCCGAGTTTGCCGATGATATCGAGAACTACTTAAAGGGCGCTCCGCTGCTGGCTGGGCCGCCGAGCACCGTGTACCGGCTAGGAAAACTTGTCCGAAGGAACCGAGCGTTGGTAGGCGGCATTGCAGCGGTACTAATTGTGCTCATTGCTGGTGTAGTGGGCATCGCAATATTTGCTATCAAGGCCGAGCGACGCCATGCCGAAACCCAGCTCATCGCTGACTTCCTCGAGAATGATGTTCTGGGTTCGGTGCGCGATGCCAGGGCCGGTGAAGCAACCGTCAGTTATCTTCTCGATGCCGCATCTAAGAACCTTGAGGGCAAGTTCAATGACAAGCCGCTCATTGAGGCAAGGATCCGCGAGAAGCTGGGCTGGATGTACTGGCTCCTTAATGAGTCAACAAGGGCTGAGCCACACATACTGAATGCGATCCGAATCTATCGGCAGCACCATGGCCAGGAGCATGCGGTGACACTGGAGGCACAGGGTAAGCTTGCTATGGTTTACGGGATCCAAGGTCGGTATCACGATATGGAGCGCCTGTGTAGAAAGAATGTCCAAATCGGGCAACGCGTACATACTGTGGAACAGCAGGCGATTGCCATGAACAGCGTTGCCGTGGCGCTCTACCACCTGGGCAGGTACAAGGAAGCAGAGTCGTTGTTCGACAAGATACTACAGACGGACAGGCGTGAGCTGGGGGAGGAGAATGTTCTTCGTCTTCCCTATGTCGAGTGCAACCTTGCCGCTGTGTACTGGCGTCAGGGCCGGTACGAAGAAGCAGAGCGGATTTTTGTGGAGATGCTGGAAAATGCCGAGTGGACTGAGGAGTTTGGCAAGTGGTGGGAACTCCAGTACGCATATCACCTGGGCAATGTATATATAGAACAAAGCCAGTACGGCAAAGCAGAAGCGCTGCTTGTCAAGACATTGGAGACGCAGCGCCTGGCGCGGGGTGATGAGCACCTACACACGCTGCACACCATGTGCGGTCTTGCACGCCTGTATACGGCTCAAGACCGCCACGAAGAGACACAGACCATATTCAACGAGGCGCTGCCAATAGCTCGTCGACGACTGCGCGAGGATCACCCACTAACACTACTCTTGGAGAATGGCCGTGCCGTGCTACACACAAGGCAGAAGCAATACGACCAAGCCAAGATATTATTTGATGAGGCATTGAAGGGCAGGCAGCGTGAGTTAGGAGACGATCATCCGGACACCCTGGAAACCAAGAACGACCTTGCTGTTCTCTACAAAGAGCAAGGTGATCACGAAAAAGCAGAACCACTCCTTCTCGAAGCCCTTAGTGGCCGCCGCCTCAAGCTCGGTGACACCCACCCACATACAATCGAGTCACTAAACAACCTCATCGATCTCTACGAAGCCTGGAACAAGCCGGAAAAGGCCGAAGAGTGGCGAGCTAGACTGCCACAAGCAGAAGCTGTGGAAAATCGATAAAACACACGCAAAGTCACCTTCATTAACGAGCTCAAAAACACTATTGTTTTCGGGTGACACACTGTTCATTTTGTCACTATAAACCCCAATTTTGCCCCAATTGAGTCCTAACATAGGTTAGATTCTGGGCCAAGGGCAGATTTCTCGAACAATCTCAACTATCAGCTCCTTCTTGCCGTCGATTGTCTGCGAGCCGGCGAGTCCCGGCGCACGGCGATTGCCCTTGTTCGGCAGGCCGATCCGGACATCGACTCGTCCCTTGAATTAACATACGTTGCCCGGTGTGGCCAAGACTGCGGCAAACGTGGAGTCGGCTGTCCGGCATGTCGCGGACCATGCGCCTGCAAATCTTCCTGGTGATGATTTGCTCGGAACGTTTCCTGTGGCCCCTGGGCATACAAGATGGTATAATCGCAACCGTGCCCCAAGTGTACACACGATTATTAGGAGAGCAATATGGGTTCAAATACAGGCAAACCACAAAACCCCGAACGCAGGGAGTTTCTGTCGCAACTTTCGGTTGCCGCAACCGGTTCGATGTTGGCTTTCGGCAGGACAAGTGTGGCGGCGAGTGGCGGTTCGGCAGATGTGGGCTCATCGGCGCCTCCGCTGGCGACGATACGGCTCGGCGAGCACCGCGTCGCCAGATTGATCGCCGGCTCGAATCCCACTAGCGGATATTCTTACATGGGCCCTATCATGGACCGGCACATGAAAGAGTACTTCACCGACGATAGGATCGCCGAGTTCCTCGGGCGCTGTGAGCGCGAGGGCGTAAATGCACATCAGGGCAGTCGACCGGAGAGAATGGGCCCGATCTTGCGAACATTGAGGCAGCGCGGTTCCAGGATTAAGTTCATCTGCCTTCACGCCGGCGGGCAGGGCAAAATGCCGGTGCCCAAGGTGGTGACTGAGACCCAGCCAATCGCCATCGTTCATCACGGCGGCGTTACCGACAGACTGTTCCGCGAGGGCAAGAGCAATGAAGTCCATGATTTTGTCAAGCGTGTCAAGGACGCAGGCGTGCTGGCCGGTGTTTCGGCACACAATCCCGATTGCATCAAGCGAATCGCCGACGAGGGATGGAAGGTCGATCTGTTTATGACTTGCTTTTACTACCTCACGAGGACGAAGGACGAGTTGGAGAAGATGCCGCCGGTGGTCACTGCTCAGATAGGGTACTCGTTCTTCGCTTCTGATCCGCTTGCCATGACCGAAGTCGCAAGGCAAGTCGATCAGCCCTGCCTGGGCTTCAAAATACTGGCGGCTGGTCGGATGTGCGACAAGGCCTACAAAGTCGAGGCCGCCTTCAAATTTGCCTTCGAGCATCTCAAACCGACCGACGGCGTGATCGTTGGCATGTATCCCCGCTTCGATGACCAGATCAGCCAGAACGTCGGATACACGCGAAAGTTCGCAGCGCTGCGGGATACATAGCATAACTCTTTAATGATAAACATATCTCATATAGCACGGAGCAATACATGAACATGAAAACACGAAGGCAGTTTCTCAAAACAGCAGGTCTGACCGCCGCTTCGGTGACCGCGTCATCATTGCTCTCCGGCAATGCCTGGGGGCGGGCGGCGTCTCGCGCCAGGAAACCCAACATCGTCTTTGTCCTTGCCGACGATCTAGGCTACGGTGATCTCGGATGTTACGGCAGGCAGGATATCAAGACGCCGGTGATCGACGGAATTGCCGCCGAGGGAGTAAAGTTCACGCAGTACTATGCGAACGGTCCGGAATGCAGTCCGACGCGGACAGCCTTCCTGACGGGCCGCTACCAACACCGGGTCGGCGGCCTGGAGTGCGCGATCGGCAACGGCAACGTGGGTCGATATGATGATGCGATTCGCCTGCGCGAAACAAACGATCTTGGGTTACCTGTCGAGGAGACCTCGATAGCACGGATGCTCAAAGACGCCGGGTACGCCACGGCAATCGCGGGAAAGTGGCATCTTGGATACGAGCCGAAGTTCGCCCCGCATCTTCACGGTTTCGATCACGCCTTCTACGCCATCGGCGGCGGAATGGACTATTTCCACTATATCGACAACGTGGCGAGCTATTACCTGTTTCAAAACGGCAAGCCAATCCGGCGCGAAGGTTATTTTACCGATCTCGCTACCGACGAAGCAGTCAAATTCATAGACACTCATGCCGACGAACCCTTCTTCCTGTATGTGCCGTACACTGCCCCGCACTCGCCGTTCCAGGGTCCCGATGACTACAAGCCGGACCCGTTGCCTTTGGACTCGCCGCTATGGAATCAGGGCAAGGCCCCGCCTGATGTCTATATCGCCATGATCGAGCAGATGGACAAATGCATCGGGCGTATATTGAAGAAGCTCGACGAGAAGGGATTGGCCGCCAATACGGTCGTCATCTTCAGCAGCGACAACGGCGGCACCGGCAGCGCCCGCAATACGCCTCTGTCCAAGGCCAAGGGCACCACTTTCGAGGGTGGCATTCGCGTACCGGCCGTGGCTCGCTGGCCAGGAGCGATCCCCAGCGGTGCAGTCAGTGACCAGGCTTGCATCACTATGGATTTCTCCGCCTCTATCGTGCGCATCGCCGGAGCCGACGTGCCGCCCGGTCGCGAGTTCGATGGGATCGACGTCCTCAAGCTCGTGGAAACAGGCCAACCGCCTCAAGAAAGGACGCTCTATTGGAGGGGACGCCGTGGCGAGCGAACCCGCAAGGCGGTCCGGGATGGGGACATGAAGTATATATGGCAGACCGATGGCAAGAAGTCGGAAGAATACCTGTTCGATCTGAAAAGTGATGTGGCTGAAAGTCACGATCTGCTGGAGAAACGACCCAGGCAAGCCAGGCGACTCAAAGCGTTGCTCGCAGAGTGGGAGAAAGAAGTCCGACATGCCCGGTGAAACCATGCGAAACTCCCGCACACTACTCGGTTTGAAAAGAGAGATACTATGAGACATCGACTCTGCAATTTCGTTATTCTACTGGCCATTTTGGCGCTGGCGAGCGGTTCGCTTCGTGCCGGCGACTGGCCCATGTTTCGAGCGGATGCAGCCCGTACAGGCTACTGCCCCGAACCACTGCCGGAGGACCTGGAGCTGCGCTGGATCTACCGCGGCCGAACGGCGCCGACGCCGGCATGGCCGGACTCGTCCCGAATAACGTATGACTTTGCGTATCAGCCGATCATTGTCGGCGATGCGGTGATGTTCGGCAGTTCTTCTGAGGATAAGGTAGTTGCCATCGATGCCGGCAGCGGTAGGCCCCGGTGGACGTTTTTCACGGGCGGTCCCGTGCGTTTTGCCCCGGCGGCGTGGCGCGACCGAATCTTCGTGGCCAGTGATGACGGCTGTCTGTACGCAATCAGAGTCGAAGACGGCACACTCCTTTGGAAACATCGCGGCGGACTGAATGATAGGATGTGTCTTGGTAACGAACGCATGATCTCACGCTGGCCCGCACGAGGCGGACCGGTGGTGACCGATGACACAGTTTACTACGCCGCGGGGATTTGGCCCAGCGACGGTATCTTCCTGCACGCACTGGATGCCCGAACGGGACAGGTCCTCTGGACCAATGACAGCACGGGCCGAATGTATATGCCGCAGCCACACGGCGGTGCCAATGCTCACAGCGGCGTCGCCCCACAAGGGTATCTGCTGGCTACAGACGAGCGTCTGTTCGTCCCCACCGGACGAGCCGTGCCGGCGGCGTTCAGGCGCTGCGATGGAGAGTTCGAGTACTATCGCCTGCAGCAAAACGGATCCATCGGCGGCGCGCGTGCGCTTGTTGGTGACCGTTTCATCATCAATGCAGGCTGTTTCCTCGCAAGGGACACCGGCAACCTTGCCGCCCGTGCAGGACCAGGCGTGTTTGGCGTTTTGCCCGATGGAATTCTGAGATCGACTGGAGAAACGCTGTTTGTGTATCGCTGGGCCGAAATGGAGAGGCCTGACCGCAAGGGCAACCTCGTGTGGTATCGGGGACTGGATGAGTACAGGCAAGTCGCCCTGGAAGATGAATCGGCCGAGAGCAAACGCGCCGAGAAGGTCGTCGAGAAGTTGCCTGCTCTGGGAAGTTTGTACCGGATGCAAGTGCGATTCGGGCAAGTCGACGAGGACGTGCCCAAGCAAACGGGTTTGGAACGCACATTGTCTCAGTCCAGACCGGATGTTGAAGCGCTGGGCGGCGAGGTCGGCCCGTTCCTGGCTACCACCTATGAACGACGGTACGAAGTGATCGCAGCCGCCCGAGAAGCGGTGTGCGGCGGGCCGGACGTGGTGCGGATCGTTAACCTCGATGACGGTCGCCTCAGATGGTCACAGGATGTCGAAGGCGACGCTATCGGTCTGGCGGCGGCAAACGGCCTGCTCGTCGTCTCCACGTCGAAGGGCATCGTCTACTGCTTTGGGAGATCGCAACATTCAGCTCCGAGTGCACTCAAGGGGTCATTGCTTGTTGCCCGGCCGAGTGACATCGACTATGCCAAAGCCGCCGAGGAAATTCTAAATAAGAGCGGCATCGCAGCAGGTATTTGCCTCGATCTGGGATGCGGGACAGGCGAGCTGGCTCTGGAGCTGGTTCGGCGGTCAAAGCTTCACGTAATCGGAATTGACTCGGATCCTGCTGACGTAAGCAGAGCCCGTCGCATACTCGATGATGCCGGCGTTTACGGGAGCCGAGTGTCGATTCACCGTGGGGATCCGTGCAAAACGTCGTATCCGCGCAATTTTGCCAATTTGATCGTTTCGGCGCGGACCCTTGCCGGAGAGGCCGGCCTGTTGGACAGGGCCCAAATCACACGTCTGCAGCGACCGTACGGGGGCGTCGTTTGCCTTGGAACGCCCGGGCGATTGCGGGTTCGACGTCGTGGTCCGCTGGAGGGGGCCGGTAGTTGGACGCACCAGAACTGTGATCCGGCCAATACAATTTGCTCTGCCGACAGCATCCTCCGCGGTCCGCTTGAGATGGCATGGTATCGGGACGGTGCGCTCGAAATTGCAGACCGCCATGCGCAAGGGCCCGCGCCGTTGTTCAATCGCGGGTACCTGGTCGTAGAGGGAGTCCACGGGATTTGTGCACTGGATGCCTACAACGGTCATACCGTTTGGACGTTTTCGATCCCGGATGTCCTCGCCGACTGGGACGGCGTGCATCACGACGTCGGCGTCGGTGATGTGGGCGGCAACTGCTGCCTGAGTGCCGAGGCAGTGTTCGTGCGCACCGACGAGAAATGTCTGAAGATTGAATTGTCTTCAGGCAGGAAAATCGCTGAGTTCACAACACCGGTTGAACAATCAGCAGAGAATCGCAATTGGGGTTACATCGCCTGCGCAGACGGTTTGCTGTTTGGCTCGATACTGAACGACGAGCATACAACCAGCCCCCGCTATGGGGACATACGACTTAGAAATGAATCCGTCATGCTCTTTGCCCTGGACGCCGTGACCGGACGGCTCAAGTGGCGGCACAAGCCAAAGCATTCGATTCGTAATAACACGATCGCGATTGCGGGCGCAAAGGTCTACTTGATCGACCGGCCCATAGCCTTGGCAGACCGCATCACCGAGCCGCAGCGGGACGCAAAACATCGTCCTCCACTTGAACCCGGCGAACATCCCGGCGGTGCGCTTATCGCGATGGATGCCCGAACCGGAGAGGTCCTCTGGAGAAACGACGACGATGTATTCGGGACTCAGGTTGCCGTCAGTGATAAGCACGGCGTTCTGCTGATGTACTATCAGGCCGTCAAGCACAGTTTTTTCAAACTGCCCTCGGAGATCGGTGGGCGAATGGCGGCATTCGATGTGAAAACCGGCACGCGCCTGTGGGACAACAGGGTCAGCCACAGGACCCGACCGCTGATAAACGACGATGTGATTTACGCAGAAGGCGGCGCCTGGGTGCTCAAGACAGGCGAATCGGTTCGGTGGAACTTCAAACGTTCCTATGGATGCGGGCAGATCGCCGGCAGCACGCACATGTTCCTCTTCCGCTCGGCAACGCTCGGCTATCTCGATATGACGCGTGATGCGGGCACGGAGAACTTCGGCGGCATAAGGCCGAATTGCTGGTTCAACGCTATTGCCGCCGGCGGACTGGTGCTCGTCCCCGACGGCTTATCCAAGTGCGCTTGCAGCTATCAGATGCGCTCGTGGCTTGCCCTGCAGCAACGACAGTGACAGTGAACTTATGGTGCTGGCGATTGAAAATTCCCGTTCTTGCGCGGGTAAGTGGCTTTAGAATGACAGGTTATGGTTTTGCTCGCGGGAATTTACTACCCTGAAGGGTATACTCAGTGAAAACGAGGTGAAAATTATGACATCGAATCGACAGACGTTTCTATTTGCAGTCATTCTCGGCACAACTTCCATGATGTCACTGGGCCAGGTTCGAGAGCAGCAGGCCGAGATGCATGGTTCGTCGCGCGGCCAGCATTCACGGCGTCACCTGTCCGGGCGAAACGACACTGTCCCAGGCAAGATCAGGACGCCTTATCCCACGGTTATCCACTTGGCGATCGAGTGGGAAATAGAGGGCGACGACAACCTCAACAGTGCAGTTGCCGTTCGCTATCGAGCAGTCGGCGAGAAGGATTGGAAGCAGGGCATGACGCTTCGGCGCGTACCTAAGCAGACTTGGTATAATGAGCCTCCCGGTGAGAAGGAGGTCCTGAAGTTCACTTGGGCCAACAAGCATTCGGGCACGATCTTCGATCTGCACCCCGGCACCGAATACGAGATACTCCTAAACCTCACCGATTCCGACGGCGGCCGTGCAGAACGAACAATCCGCGCACGAACGCGCCCCGTGCCTAAGGCGAAAGACGCGGCGCCCATAAAACGCGCCAATTCGAAGACCCTCCGTGAAGTTATCCAGGGTGCTCGACCCGGTGACGTGGTTCTCCTCGATGCCGGCAACTACGGGTACTTCGAAATGCCTCACAGCGGCGAGCCCGGCGCCCCAATCGTGATTCGCAATGCGAGTGTCCAAAGCGCCGACGGTGATGCTATCTATCTGGACATCGACAATCCGCCCGGAGGGGGGGCATACGCCAACCACCGGCCTTTGAAAAGCCGAGAAGGAGAGGTGGTCTTTGAGGGCATATCGCTGCGCGGGTGCAAGCACGTGTACCTGGAGGGATTGGTGTCGTTCGGCACGGTGACGCTCTGGCACGCCGAGGACTGCGCGGTGTCGCGCTGTCGGGTTTACGGCATGTGGGGAATCACCTCTTCAGCTAGGCAGGGTCTTGCCGGCTGGCTGCCCGATGTTGCGTCACGGCTCAAGCCCTTTCCGACGCCGACAAATACCGAAACGGTCCCCCGCGCGAAGTGTACGAATTGTTATATTGCTGACAATGAAGTGATCGGCATCACGCCCTGGAAGCGACCGACAATCGGCGCAAAAGGTAAGAACATGGGCGAGGGGATCGAGATAGCAGGCGCGGGCAACGTGATCTGTTACAATCGCATAACGGGGTTCCGGGACAATATTTCGTTTATGGAAGGCGTCTTCGCCGTCGACCAGCACTGTAACGACATCTACAACAACGATATCGATGGGGGAGTCGATGACGGTGTCGAGGCCGATTACTACCTGAGCAACTGTCGAATCCTGCGAAACCGATTCACAAATTGTCACCGCGGCATCAGTGCCGGGCCCGGCATGGGCGGGCCGCTCTACATCATCCGCAACGTTATGTACAACTTGCTGACCCACCCGTTCGATACCAACCGGGCGTGCTCAGGGGCAGTCGTCTTGCACAATACGTCCGTTAAGACCGGTCACGCCGTATCGTGGAACTATGACGGTTCATATCTGTGCTTCTACAACAACCTGTGCATAGGTGGAGGCGATCTTCGAGGCCGGCCGGCGATTGTAATGCCGGGATCGGACAAAGCCTCAGACCATGACTACAACGGCTTCGGTATCGTCGGCGCGGTGCTCGAGGGCCGTATCGACGGTGGCATGTTTGCCGGGATCAAGGGTCTTCGCACAAGCGGCCGAGAGAAGCACGCTGTCGAGGTGGGCCTGGATGTCTTTGCCGCCGGCGTGGACTTTCCCGCCACGGTCTTCCCCGCCAAAGATGTGCCGGATCTTCGTTTGGCTCGTGACTCAGCAGCTATCGACGCTGGATTGGCGATCCCTGGTATTAATGACGGCTACACGGGCAAAGCACCCGATCTCGGAGCCTATGAATTGGGACAGAAACTGCCGATTTACGGGCCCCGACCGATTGGGACCGATTTGAAGGCGTCTTGCGCCGAAGCCCTCAGCGCGGGACCAAAAGTCAGCTCTTTTACTCAGAAATTTGGAGGTAAGCCATGAAATGTAAATTGTACGTTGCTGCGACAATAGCTATCCTTGCGGCAGTGAGTGCCGAAGTGAATGCGGCAGATGTTCGAGTATTGCCGCCGGGCCAGGTCCCGAATGACCGGCGGCTCGGTCCGCTGAAGGAGCTGAGCGGAGATTATTTTCCATTTGAGGTTCCGAAATCGCGGCAACAATGGGAGCAGCGGCAGGCGGATTTGAAGCGGCGCATCCTGGTGGCGACCGGACTGTGGCCCATGCCGGACAAAACTCCGCTAAACCCGGTCATCCATGGACGTGTGGATCGCGACGATTTTACCGTGGACAAAGTTCATTTCGAGAGCTATCCGGGTCATTTTGTCACCGGGTTGCTCTTCAAACCGAAAGACGTCACGGGCCGTCTGCCCGGTGTTCTGTGCCCTCACGGTCACGGAGGTCGATTGCAGGACTACGGCGGAAAGGGGATCCGCGAGATGATCGTCCGGGGCGCCGAGCGGTTCGAGGGATCCGGGCGCTATCCGAAGCTCGCCCGGTGCGCACAGTTGGCTCGCATGGGCTGTGTCACCTTTATCTTCGACATGATTGGCTACGCAGACAGCGTGCAAATCTCTCGCGAGGTTGCTCACAGTTTCAGCAAGCAGCGTCCCGAGTTCGACACTAAGGAAAACTGGGGCTTTTTCGCAACACAGGCGGAGTTGCGATTGCAGAGCATCATGGGATTGCAAACCTGGAATTCGATCCGCGCGCTTGACTTTCTGTGCGGTCTGCCCGAGGTCGATTCGAAACGAATCGGCGTCACCGGCGGAAGCGGCGGCGGCACCCAGACGATCCTGTTGTGCGCTATCGATCCCAGGCCGGTCGTGGCATTTCCCAATGGAATGGTCTCGACGGATATGCAGGGCGGCTGCACGTGTGAGAATTGCTCTTTGCTCCGCATCGGCACGGGCAACGTGGAGTTGGCCGCCTTGTTTGCGCCCAGGCCGCAGGGGATGACCGCAGCGAACGACTGGACCAAGGAGATGATGACCAAGGGATACCCCGAGCTGAAACAGCTCTATGCTATGCTCGGTGCACAAAGAGACGTAATGTGCCACCCGCTCACTCACTTCCCACACAATTACAACTATGTCAGCCGGGCGCTGATGTACTCCTGGTTCAACAAGCATCTGGCGCTCGGCCTGGAAGAACCTGTTGTCGAGGAGGACTGGTCTGCGCTCACCGAGGCCGAATGGACCGTCTGGAACGATGAGCATCCCAGGCCGGCAGATGATCCTGACCACGAACGGCGGCTGCTTCGCTACGTGACCGGCGAATCCGACCGGCAGATCGTTGCGTTGACGCCCAAAGATGCCAAATCGCTGGCCAGGTTTCGTGAAATAGTTGGCGGCGCCTTCGAAACTATCATCGGTCGAAGGCTTGACCAGGTCGGTTCCATTGAGCGCCGACAGATCGAAGAGCTTGATCGAGACGGCTACCGATACCGTAAGGATCTGCTTGGTACCAGGCGGCACGGTGAAGAGCTGCCGGTAATGTCATTGTTACCCGAGCGAACGCCGGCAAGCAAGCAGATTGTCCTCTGGATTGACGGTCAAGGCAAGAGTGCGTTAGTAGACGAGCAAGGTCGGATTGTTCGCGAGATCCGCCAGTTGCTCGATGCCGGGATGACGGTCCTCAGTGCGGACTTGCTCTACCAGGGCGAGTTCTTACCCGGCGGCAAACCGCTCACAAAAGCCCGCGCTTCTTCTAATCCGCATGCGTATGCCGGCTTTACTTTTGGCTATAATCATCCGCTGTTTGCCCAGCGGGTGCATGATATTCTGACACTTGTTTCCTTTGCTCGCAGCGACCAGTTCGGCTCAGAACACATCCATTTAGTCGGTGTCAACGGCGCCGGCCCGTGGGTGGCGGCTGCACTAGTCCTGGCGGGCGCCGTGGTGGACAGCGCCGCAATCGACACCGGCGGTTTTCGCTTTGCCAATCTGGAGTCCTACCGGGATGTGAATTTTTTGCCCGGGGCCGTCAAGTATGGCGACCTGCCTGCCTTGCTCGCTCTGTGTGCTCCGCAGCGGCTGTGGATTTGCGGTGAAACTGCGGAATCGTCAGGTATTGTGCGGGCAGCCTATACGGCGGCGGGCAAGTCCCAACGTCTGAATGTCGACGAAGGACAGCCCGGGGGAGTATCCGCAAGGATTGTCAAATGGCTGGTGAGCTTATAGGAATTCATCGCGACCAAACAGGAGCTGATTGATGCACGATTTGCAGAGACGTGAGTTTCTATCCGGGACTGTTGCCGGCATTGCGTCACTGGCGGCGCGTTCGTCTGTAACGGCTGCCGACCACACCAAACGCAAGAAATGGCTAATCGGACACCATTTCTGGAACTGGGACCGGGCATGGGACAAGGGCGAGTTTCTCGATAGGCGGTTGGAGTTGACCAAGCAAACCGGTTACGACGGCTTCGAGGCCAAGCCTCACCAAATCGACTGGCCGGCGGAGGCGGTTAAGGACAAATGTGCCGAGCTTGGAATTCGCTGTGCCGCGATAGGCGGTGGTCTCAAAGAAGGTATCGATTACGCGCATGCCGCCGGGGCGAAGATTGTCCGCTCAGGGGTTCCGAAGGACCAGACCAAACGGTGGGTCGACTATGCGGGTGAGCGAGGCATGATTATAGTGATTCACCCGCATATTGGCCAGCCCGGACATCCCGGAGAGGTGGAGACGCGGGAAGATATGCTGCGCTATCTCGACGAGCGGCCCGGCATCTTTGCGTGTCCCGATACTGGCCACCTCGCTCTTTGCGGGTCGGATCCGGTTCAAACAATTCGCGACCTTGGCTCGCGGTGTCGCTATGTTCATCTCAGAGACATCCGTCCCGAAATGGTCGGCAAGAGAACCCGCAAGGGCGAGAAGTTCTGTGACTTGGGCAAAGGTGCTCTGGACCTGAAGGGAGTGTTGAGAGCACTTAGGGACATCAACTATAGCGGCTGGATCATGGTCGAACGGGATAGCAGGGGACCGGATTACGTGCAAAGCGCGAGGGATATGCGCGCCGTGCTCAGACGCGTGGGTCACTGACCACTCTTTAGGGAGGACCCCCATAATGTCCAGAACGAACAGCACCATGATGGATTTATCGGTTTGTTCGATTGTATTTGCCTTTTGCACAGCAGCGTGCTTCGGCCAACTTGTTTTCACGGATATAACTCTGCAAGCCGGGACAGGCGGCCCGACCAAGACGGATGAGCTTGGTGGCCATGGCGTTATGTTTGCGGACGCCGACAAAGACGGGCTGCCCGATCTCTATATTACCATGATCTTCGATAAACCTATGCCGGAGTTGTTCTTTAGAAATCTCGGCAATAACACTTTTGCGGATGAGGGGGTTTCTCGTCGCATAGCTGATTTTGACGGAGGCAGTCACGGCGCCTGCTGGGCAGACCTTGATAACGATGGCGATTATGACCTCGTCAACGGCACGACGTGGGATAATCCCGAATATCCGAACAACAACAATATCTTCCGTAATGACGGTGACGGCACGTTCACGGAAGTTACGCCTCGATGCATGCGACGGCGCAGAGAGGAAACGCGCGGTGTAATCTGCTTCGACGCCGATAGAGACGGAGATCTGGATATCTTCTGCGTTGCCGGCTGGAAAGGCTCCGGCGACCCGAAGGAAGAGCATAATGAAATCTACGAGAATAAGGGGAACTTCAATTTTGTTGCGCTCAACTCAGGTCCCTTGCATGACTGTCCCGCTGGGCAGGGCGCTACCGACACTGATTATGACGGCGATGGAGATGTCGACGTGATAGCCTGTAATCGTGAGGGCGATTTGAATATACTTGCCAACGACGGGGCTCTCGACAACTTCACAAGGATTGATCCGGCTTCGATAGGGATCAGACATCGGGCATATGGCGGTGTCACGACAGGGGACATCGATAACGACGGCGATTTGGACATGATATTGGTGGATGCCGCCGAGTCGGGCCATTTGTATTCCAACAGCGGTAACGGGAAATTCACTTTCATCCGTAGCTTTTCCAAGGTTGACGGGTACATGGCGGGCCTTGCCGATCTGGACAACGATACGGATCTCGATCTTGTTTTTGCCGGCGATAAGAGAATCCATCTTAACGATGGATCGGGCAACTTTTCACCTGGCCCGGCGGTGCCTGTCTCAGGCATAAACGATCCCCGCGCCATTGCATTCGCCGATATTGACAACGATGGTGACCTTGACTTTGCAGTCGGGGTAAAACGCTCTCGCAACTGGCTTGTGCGCAACGATTACACGGCAAACAACAAGTGGTTGAAGGCCAAGCTAATTTCGCCCGGCGGACAGGCCGGGGCCTTCGGCGCCAAAGTAAGAATTTATCCAGCCGGCACGGGTGGCAAGGGTCCCTTGTTGGGGTTTCGCGAAGCCAGAAGCAACTATGGTTATTTGGGTCAGGACGACCCTGTACTGCACTTCGGGCTTGGCCGGTATCGGTCCGTAGACGTTGTGGTCGTGTTTCTTGACGGCTCAGTGGTCACCACCACAGCCGTTGAGGCAAATCAGGTCATCACAGTCAAAGGCTCTTCGGCAAGACACAAATGAACTGGGCCTCCTACCATGCACAAATCAGGTAGTTTCCGCAATTGACTCTCGGGCCGAATTTGGCGAATCGTTTCGAGCAGGTTGCTTCTGCGGGCAAAAAATTCGATTTAGCCCTTGTCCTGAATGGGAAGATACTCTCTAATAGTCCCCTTGCAAGTGAATGCAAATGGGACAATGTGTTTTATTGAGGTGAACAGAAATGGCAGATCTGAAGGCTTTGGCGGATGCAGTGATAAGAGGCGACCAAAACACTGCGGTAGAAATTACAAAAGCGGCTCTCGCAGAGAGCATGCCGGCTAAGAGTGTCCTCGACGAGGGGCTGATTGCAGGTATGGATGTAATCGGCGCCCGTTTCAAGAAGAACGAGGTTTACATCCCCGAAGTGCTTATCGCTGCGAGGGCGATGAAAATGGCGATGGCGATTCTTGAGCCGGAACTTGCCAAGGAAGGCGTCGAGCCGCTCGGCAAGTGCCTGATAGGAACCGTCCAGGGCGACCTGCACGATATCGGCAAGAACCTGGTCGCCATGATGCTCAAAGGAGCGGGCTTCCAAGTTGTCGACCTCGGCGTAGACGTTGAGCCTGAAAAGTTTGTCGAGCAGGTCAAGGCGGCCAATGCTCATGTGGTCGGCTTGAGCGCGCTGTTGACTACAACTATGCCGGGTATGGAGAAGACGCTCAAAGCCCTTCGAGACGCCGGCGCTTCGGTAAAAGTCATGATAGGCGGCGCCCCCGTGACACAGGATTATGCCGATAGGATCGGCGCTGACGGTTATGCGGCGGATGCCGCATCGGCGGTCGATGTAGCCAAGAGCCTCGTTGCCTGAGAGTTGATTAGTGTCCCCGCTTTCGCGGGGATGACAATATTATTGATAATTGATTATTGAATCTCTCTATCAGGGTCGATAGCTGAGTTTAAGCCTTACTTCATTAACGGCGCTTGTTCATTACGAAAGAAATCTTCAAGCGTCATAGCATTTGAAACACGCCGCCGCGAGGGGCTTCGTTTCCTCAGAGATTGCTGTTTTCGGAGTATCGTCAAATCCAAACTGAAGGTACAAAGCAACGGCCTGTATTTGATAGAGTCAGAATTCGCAAAAGCTGTTTTTCTGCGCCCGCTTCTGGTAGAATGAATACTTGCCTATGCGACCGATAGCAAGTCACAATTTGGCGCAATTGTTGATGCAACTTCGATTTACACCGGAGAAGAAGCGGAGAAAGCAGCTCGATGCGGCTGAGAAACTCTTTGCGATCATCGACAAGGACAAGGAATATCCTTTCGAATTTGTCTTCTTTCGCATCACGGGTTTCAACCTCAAGAGTCTGGATGAAAACGAACTTATCAGAGGCGATGATCTGCTGGAGGATCTGCGGATCTTCATCTCAAAGCTGGGCGGCAAGCTTGCTCGTCCCGTCGCCGAGCAAGGCGAGAAGATACACACCGTCCGCGAGCTTGCCGAGGCCGTCGGCGTCTCGACAAAGACGATTTACCGCTGGCGAAAACGAGGCCTGATTCCGCGAAAGTATGTTTTTCCCGACGGCATAAGACGTCTTGGTTTTATGCAGTCAAAGGTCGATAAATTCATCGAGGTAAATCCCGGGCTCGTCAGCAGGGCCAAAGATTTTGCGCGGCTGACGGGCAGGCAAAAACAGCAAATTGTCAAACAGGCTGCAAAGCTCACGGCCGGCAAGGATTTGTCTCGCCGCCAGATCATAAACAGGATAAGTGCCAAGACCGGCAGATCCCCGGAGACTGTCAGGTACACTTTGCGCAACTACGAGCAGGCCAATCCTCAGAAAGCTGCTTTCAAGAAATCGGGTGGTGCCATCGAACCGGCGCAGGCCGCGGAAATACATCGACTCTTCAAACAAGGCTGCGAAGTCAAAGAGTTGATGAAGCGTTTCGATCGAAATAAGAGTTCGATATACCGGATTATAAATCGACGGAGGGCAAGGGCGCTTCGAAGCAGAAAGATCGAATTCGTCGCCAGCGATGAATTTCTCGAAGAAGACGCCAGAAAGAGAATCTTGGCCGAGCCGGTTGGCAAGACTGAATCGTCCGGCAGGAAGAATCTTGAGCCGATCGAACTCGCCGGCAGCTCTTTGTCGGCGTATTTGCGCACGCTGAAAGATGTTCCCGTGCTCAACAGAGAGCAGGAAGTCGAGCTGTTTCGACAATATAACTACCTGAAATTTATGGCCTCTCGGATTCGCGCCGGCATAAAACTAACCGGCGTTTCGGGCACCAGGCTTGGTCTGATAGAGAGTTATTTGGCTCGGGCTGAAGAAATAAAAGGAACGTTGATAGAAGCGAATCTGCGACTTGTCGTCACTGTTGCGCGCAAACACACGACAGGGGGGGCAAACTTGCTCGATTTGGCCAGCGAGGGCAACGTCTCGCTGATGCGGGCGGTCGAGAGATTCGATTATACCAGGGGTTTTCGCTTTGCAACCTTCGCCTCGTGGATCATAGCCAAAGATTTCGCCCGCAAAATACCTCCCGAGAAGAGCCGGTTCGACAAAGCGACATCAGCCTCGCTGGAAGAAGTTCATCGTGATTTGAGAGCCGAAGACGCAGTCGATTTCGCGGCGATGGAACAGGCTCATCGGAGCCTGGCCCAGGTTATAGAAGACAATCTCACCGAGCGCGAGCGGCATGTAATCGTCAGTCGTTTCGGCCTGGTCCGCACACCGATAAGGAAGGAGACCAAGACCCTCAAACAGGTTGGCGAAGAACTTGGCCTGACCGCCGAGAGAGTCCGCCAGATCGAGCTGATGGCCCTGCAAAAACTCAGGCAATCTCTCAGCATCGAAGAATTCGAGCTTCTGACAGGGTGACAATAGTCAATTGTATGTCCCCCGAAATCTAAATCCGATATCACCATTAGTGTTGAACAACGGTTAGATTTTGTAAGTGCTTGTCCTGCCACAAATTAAGAAACCCATATAGAGCTATACTATCACATTTTTAGCCTTTTTCATCCCTGAGAGTGCCTTTTTTAGCTTGTCTTAAGGGTCCT
>JADHXR010000116.1 GCA_016782865.1 Phycisphaerae bacterium | reverse complement strand
AACGAAGTATATTTCGTTCTTCATCCGTAAGCCGAACAATATACTTTTTTTGCATGACGAGTTCTCCATTACATTAAACATTTTGGAAAATATATCGTCAAGCGAAGTTCCTAACCTTTAATTATGACAAAGCACTAGGTGCGCGCTTGCGCACCGCATTTCGTCCACTTCCTCCTGAACTTTCGGCTCCACGTTTTACACGGGATCATTCGCTCCGATTATATGGATATCGGCTCAGAAACGAAAGATTGATTTTGCGAATCTTAGTTGGCATGATAATTCAAGCGCCCGTAAGGTCACTTTTGGCAGTAATCTATCAGGCGGGCGATTTCGCTGCGAAGATCTTTGCGATGGACGATCATGTCAACAAAGCCATGCTCTAACATGAATTCGGCCGTCTGGAATCCTTTGGGCAGTTCGATTTTTATCGTCTCGGCAATCGTGCGCGGACCGGCGAAACCAATCAACGCCCCAGGCTCGGCTATCAGACAATCGCCTAGCATTGCGAAACTCGCCGTCACGCCGCCGGTCGTCGGGTCGGCAAGGACGCAAATATAGAGCCCGCCGGCGTCGTCGAATCTCGCTAACACCGCGGAGGTCTTGGCCATCTGCCCCAGCGAGACCACGCCCTCGTGCATTCTCGCTCCGCCCGAGCAGCTAACGACCACCAGGGGCAGCTTCTCGGCCATCGCTTTGTCGACGGCGGCGCAGAGTTTCTCGCCGACGACCGACCCCATTGAACCCATCAGGAAGTTCGGCTCCATAACGGCAAGCATGGCGCCTCTGCCCTTGATAAACGCCTTGCCGATCACCATCGCCTCGTTGGCGCCGGATTTCTTCTCGTCGGCCTTTATGCGCTGTTTGTACGTTGTATCCCTGAACTTGAAACCCAGCGGGTCATCGGTAGTAAGATCGCCGAGCATCTGCTGAAACGAACCTTCATCGACAAGATATTCGATTCGAGTGGCCGCCGAGATTCGAAAGTGATGATCGCACTCGGGGCAAACGTTGAGGCTCTTCTCGACGGTGCTCTTGTAGAGCATGTGCTCGCAGCCCGGGCACCGCAGCCAGAGTCCCGCGGGCATATCTTTTCGCGGCTTTAGCGAGAAGCCGTTCCACTTTGATTTCCCCTGTTTGCCCATATCAACCTATATTTAGCCTCGCGTTTGACGCGGGTTCTTCGGCGGCGACATACGTTTAGTTAGCTGGAGGATTCTACCAAAAACCATCCATTCTTGCCACAAGAATTACTCGCAGGCCTCGCGAATGGCGTTTATCGCAGCGATACGGTCGGATTCTGCAAAAATCGCCTTGCCCGCCACGAGCGTATCGGCGCCATAGGAAACGACTGTCGACGCAGTCTGAGGGTCTATCCCACCGTCGACTTCAATGCGGATATCGGGGCCGACGAGTTCTCTTATCCGAACGATCTTCTTCGCCGCCTCCGGCATGAAGGCCTGTCCGCCAAAGCCCGGGTGAACCGTCATTACCAGGACCATCTCGCACAGAGGGGCGACCGCCTCAATCGCCTCGACCGGCGTCTGAGGGTTCAGACATATCCCGGCCGTGCATCCCAACTGGTGTAATTTCTCGATGAGCCGGTGAGGATCGTCAGCGGCTTCGATATGAAATGTTATGTGGTCGGCGCCGGCGCGGGCAAAAGGCTCGGCATACTTAGCCGGCTCGCTTATCATCAAATGAGCATCGAAAACCAGGCCGCTGACCTTGCGCAGCTTGGCAATTACCGGCGGACCGATAGTGATGTTCGGGACAAAGTGGCCATCCATGACATCCAGATGGACGATGTTCACCCCAGCGTCGGTGACTTCGGCAATCTCCTGGGCTAACCGGGCAAAATCGGCGCTCAATACCGACGGCGCAATCTCAATTGTCCCTGCTTTCGGTAATCGCATTCTGTGTCGGCAGACTGACGCCCCGGTAGAACCGGGGGCCAAATGTGACGGATTCTACTTCTCGTCGAGAATCTCGAGGCAGATGAACTTCTTGCCCTCCAGAAATTCGAGCGAGGCGCCTCCGCCGGTGGAAATATGACTTATCCTATCTTCCAGGCCAAGATTCTTGACCGCCGCGGCACTGTCGCCACCGCCGACTATGCTGATCGCCCCGTTGTCCGTGGCCTCGGCGACTGCCATGGCGATGTCCTTGGTGCCCTCATCGAAAGGCGGGATCTCGAAGACTCCCATAGGTCCGTTCCAAACGATGGTCTTGGCATCGACAATCTTGTCTCTGAATGCCTGGGACGCCATCGAACCTATGTCAACGGCTGCAAAACCCGGATCGATGTCACCAACGGCTGTGCGATACGGCACGCCCGATTTCAGCTCGCGAACAACGTGGTGATCCACTGGCAAAATAACCTCACATTCCGCCTCGGCCGCCTGCTCCAGCAGCGCCTGGCCCTTGTCGATGAAGTCGTTCTCGCACAGGCTCTGGCCGATGCTTTTGCCCCGGCCCTTGAGGAAAGTATACGCCATCGCCCCGCCGATGATGATGCGATCGACCTTGCCGATGAGATTCTCGATTACGCCTATCTTGTCCGAGACTTTAGCTCCGCCCAGTATTGCAACAAAGGGTCTTTCCGGATCGCTCAGGGTATCACCAAGAAACTTGAGCTCCTTCTCGATCAAAAAGCCGATCACGCGGGGCTTGCCCTCCATGACCATGGGGACGGTATACATCGAAGCATTATCCCTGTGAGCCGTGCCGAAAGCGTCATCGACGTAGATATCGGCCATACCGGCAAGCTGTTTTGCAAAATCGTCTTTTGCCTGGCGCAACTGGGCGTCTTCCTTTGCCGCCTTGTCCTTTATCGTTTCGGCTTTGTGGAATCTCAGGTTCTCGAGCAGCAGGCAATCGCCGTTGGAAAGGGCCGCGGCCTTTGCCTTTGTCTCGTCACTGATACAATCGTCGGCAAAAACAACATCTTTACCCAGCAACTCCGACAACCTCCGGGCTACGGGCGTCAGAGAGAGCTTGTCGTCTCTTTGGCCGCTGGGCCTACCGAGGTGGCTCATTAGAATAAGCGCGCCGCCGCCGTCCAGTATCGCCTTTATCGTGGGCAGCGCCTTGACTATTCGGTCGTCGCTTGTAATATTGCAGTCATCGTCGAGCGGCACGTTAAAATCGCACCGCATCAGAACCTTCTTACCCTTGATATCGATATCGGCAACAGTCTTCTTGGCCATATTCTATCAACCCCAAGTCCTTCGGACAATTGAATATTGACTATTGACTATTGACTATTGAAAGACCTGCACATATCGGCCCGGCCCTTACGTGCAAATAGTCAATAGTCAATAGTCAATAGTCAATCGTCAATCGTCAATCGTCATTTGTCAATCGTCAATCTTTCGTTACATCTTCGCAATCTTTTCCATGATATCGACGGTCCGGTTCGAGTAGCCCCACTCGTTGTCGTACCAGCTCAAGACCTTGACCGTCTTGCCCATGACCATCGTGCACAGGGAGTCGAAAACACTCGAAGCGGGGTTGCCTATGATGTCGCTGCTGACGATCGGCTCGTCGCAGTACTCCAGGATGCCCTTTAGCGGCCCGTCCGCCGCAGCTTTCACGGCAGCGTTTATCTCATCTACGGTAGCTTCCTTCTTGAGCTCGGCAACCAGGTCCACACAACTGCCGTCGACGACAGGAACGCGAAGTGCGTATCCGTCCAGTTTGCCGTTCAGTTCCGGAATGACTTTGCCCACTGCCTTGGCGGCGCCGGTGGTCGTCGGGATGATGTTCATCGCGGCAGCACGTGCTCGTCGCATATCGCTGTGAATCATGTCGTTACACCGCTGGTCGTTCGTGTAGCCGTGAATCGTAACCATCATGCCCTTGGCGACTCCGAAGGCATCGTTGAGAACCTTCGTCAGAGGAGCAAGGCAGTTGGTCGTGCAGCTTGCATTCGAGATGCTCTCGGTCTTGGCTGTGATGACATCATCATTGACACCCAAAACCACCGTCGCGTCAATCGCGTCCTTTGCGGGGACCGTCAGAACCACCTTCTTAGCGCCCGCCTTGATGTGGTCGCAATAGCCGCCCTTGGCCGACGCCTTCTCACGGAATATACCGGTCGACTCGACCACGATCTCGACACCCATCGCCTTCCAGGGCAGCTCGGCTGGGTTTCGCTCGGCCAGAACCTTGATCTCCTTGCCGTTGATCTTCAGTCCGTCACCGGCAACTTCCACAGTGCCGCCCCATCTGCCCATAACGGTGTCATATTTGAAAAGATGAGCCAGGCTCTTGGCAGGCGCAAGATCGTTGATCGCAACCAGCTCAAGGTCACTGTTTCTCGTTAACAGGATTCTCGCTACGGCCCGACCGATTCGGCCGAACCCGTTAATTGCTACCTTTGTTGCCATTCTCTACTTCTCCTTATCTTCAGTGCCAATAACGTTGTTTTCCCTTATCAGACCCCGCACCAAATACAGTCGAGGGGTAAACGAAGCAGTCACTTTACGCACGAGCCGCCCGGCTGTCAAGCATTTATTCCAAATTCGGGAATTTGAGATGCGTGAATCTCCAGCCCGTCAGGAATCTCCAACCGAAAGAACGGCCAAGCAATCGAGGGCTCAGGATGAGAATTTCGCTTCTGCCCCGCTTCTTCCTGCCGAATGCCAACAATCCGCCAACTTCGAGTACATCGGCTGTCATTCCGACCGGAGTCCCAACGCAAGTTGGGACCCGTTCGACTGCGCTCAGGGTAGACTGCGCGGAGGAATCTATTTTGAACAGATCTCTCCATTCCGCCTTCGGCTCCAGTCGAGATGACACACCTTTTTTGGGCAAACACAGGTATAGACAATTGGTATTGTCCCAAGATCAATCGCGATCGAGCCTTAGCGCCTGTTCCTCTCTTTCGGGGCATCCGTCCCGGGCGTCCCGGGAGTTCGCCGATCTCGCTTGGCTTTGCTGATCGTTGGCGCCAACTGACTCTTCCAGACATCGAAGGTCTGCTGCAGGCGTTCGACAACCTCCTGATTCTGCTCCTTAAGGTTGTCCTTCTCGCCAATATCGGACTTAAGGTCGTACAACTCCAGAGAGCCGGTTCGGGAAAGAAGCTTCCACTTGCCCACCCGAACGGCCCACTGATTCGTGCCGTCATACCAGAAAAGTGCCTCGTGAAGCGGTTCTTTCGCCTGCCCGAGTATGACAGGCAGCATGTCCCTGCCGTCATAGACCCGGTCGTCGGGCAGCTCAGCACCGGCGGCGGCACAGACGGTCGGCATGACATCCAGCGAAATGACCGGCTCGTCGCAAATCGTCCCTTCGGGCAGCCTGCCGGGCCAGCGGACGATGAACGGCACGCGAATCCCTCCCTCATAAACCGTTTGCTTGTAGTCTCTTAGTGCGCCGTTATTGGCTAAGTTCTTCTGGGCGCCCCCGTTGTCGGAGAAAAAGATGACCAGAGTATTGTCGTCGGCGCCCGTCCGCTTCAGGGCGTCCAGCACCCGGTCAATAGCCTCATCCATGCAGACGAGCATCGCCAAATAGACATCACGGTTTTTGTCCCCGGTATTGAATCGGTCTATGTGCTTCTGCAGCGCCTGGAGCGGCCAATGCACGGCGTTGAAGGGAAGATAGAGAAAGAAAGGCTTCTTCTGATACCGCTCGATGAACGAAACGGCCTCTCGCGCGAGGTTGTCCGTCAGGTAGCCGGTATCGTTGATCGGCTTATCATTACGATAAATCGAGGTATGTTCGTCGGTTATGTCGAGCTTGAAATAATCATGGGCTCCGTGGCCCAGAAAGCCGTAGAACTCATCGAAACCACGCTGCAGGGGTCGGTATTCGGGCTCGATCCCCACATGCCATTTGCCGATGATCGCGGTTGCATAGCCATTCTTGCTGAGCACATCGGCGACCGTGATTTCACTGGTGGGCATCCCCGTTCTTGAATCGCCTGCTGTGTAGAAGCCAAACCGCTGCTGATATCGACCCGTCAGGAGTCCCGCCCGAGTCGGTGCGCAGACATAGCCGCTCGCGTAACCGTTCGTAAATCGCACGCCTTCCTCGGCCAGCCGGTCGATGCCGGGCGTGCTGACCTCTTTCGGATGGTCATAGCAGCTCGAATCCGCATATCCCTGGTCGTCGGAGACTATGACGACGATATTGGGAGCGGAGCCAGCATTTTCTCTGCCCGCCGCGGGCAAGACCTTGCCTCCCAGGCACAGGGCCGATGCAGCCAACATCGACGAACGCAAGAAATCTCTTCGGGTGATTGTGTTGCCTGTCATATCGCTCACACTCTCCAACAATTGCACTGTCAAACACCCCACAGACAAATAGTCTCCATGCGGGCTTGACTATCTTATCTGATTCGCTGGGACAATGCAATGTGTCCCCCGGGACAGACGTGGGTGGCAGCCTCAAAGCCGAAGGCTTTGGGGATGGTGAACGTGGCAATGACCATCCCCAAACTTCGTTTGAGGCTGCCACCCTTCGCAACGGATGCAAATTTGACAATGAGTCATGTCGAGCGAAGCCGAGACATCTGGCCACTGACAGGAAATCTTTTTCATTGGCAGGCAGATTTCTCCATTCCGGTCTGCCCACGGCAGACCTCCAGTCGAAATGACGCGCGATGCTGAGTCAGTAGACTGTTTTTCGGGACTTTCTCGCGATATTGTGTAACATAAATATTCCCCGCGCAATTATACGTGCAGAAATGGTTGGTGCTATGGCAAAAGTTGTTGAGCAAATAGAAGATGAAGACCTGGTGCTCAGGGCCCGTACGCAAGCTGACGCACTGGGTCGGCTCTACGAGCTGTATTACGAGCGAATCTTCCGCTTCTGCGTTTACAGGCTCTTTAACAAGGAAATAGCCGAGGATGTTACCTCCACAGTCTTTCTCCAGGTAGCTCGCGGGATACGCAGCTTCAAAGGCCAAAGCCAGCAGGATTTTCGAAACTGGCTGTACGTCATAGCCGCCAACCAGGCCAATGCGTACATAAGAAAGACGTCGCGACGTAAGAAACTGCTCGCAGAGGCGGCCCGCTCGATGAGAACTTTCGAGAGCAGCGAAGAAGCCCCCCGAGCCGGACTGGCCGAGACTTTACGCGGCTATCTTGAAACTAAAGCCGAAACACCAGACCATTGTAACGCTGAGGTTCTTTGAAAACCTTCGATACGAGCAGATAGCACGGATTCTAAACGTCAAAGAAGCAACGTTGCGCGTCACGCTGCACAGAATCCTCGACAAGCTGCGAAAGCATTTGTTAACCGTTTTCGACGGAGAAATGGAAAATGTTTAAGAACGAAGGCGAATTTGAGAAAACCGTCAGCCGGCTGAACATCGACAACAAGCCGAATCCGGCGCATCGCGGAAACCTGCGCCGACAAATGCTCTCCGCCTTTAACGAAGCCAAACCACAACCTACAGTCCGGATAGCGGACTTTCAAATCTTTAGGAGAACTATTATGAGAAGTCCAGTGACAAGAATTGCTGCTGCCACATTGACAATAGCAGCCATACTGTTCGTGTACAGTTTCAGCGGTTCCGAGAGCATAGCTTTTGCCGATGTCATGCGAAACATCCAGAATGCTCGAACCTTGACCTACCAAAGCGTTATTACACCGGCGGACCAAGAATCCCAGGTTCTAAAGACCATGGTTCTCGAATCGCATCTGATGCGGGTGGAATTACCAGACGGGAGCATTTGGATCACCGATCATGGTCAAGGTAGAACACTCCTTTTAGATTCAAGGAAGAAACTGGCTGTAATGTCGTCCACGCCTCAAAATACGGTGGATTTGTACGATGCGTTCCGGAACTTCCGCGACTTGCCGGATTTTACCATTAGAGATTTCGGCCGGAACATGATCGACGGAACGCAGGCAATCGGTTTTCGGTTAACGAAAGAAAATGATGATGATGAGATAATCGTATGGGCTGATCCTCAAACCTCGCATCCCATACGTATCGAACAAACTACGAAGGATAAAGACGGAAAGGTTAGTAAGAGCATAACGACTAAGATTGTTTTCGATGCCAGGCTGGACGAGTCGCTTTTTCGCCTCGACGTGCCTGAAGGGTACACTGCCAAATCTGTCAACGGACCGAGCGAGCGAGCTGCCATACTCGCACAACGCATGCAATCAGCCAAGAACATGACGAAGATCTTGCTCACCTGTCTAATGTATGCACAGGAACATGAAGACCTATGGCCAGACGGCCTGCAAAATCTTAGTGTATACGGACTGACGGCGGATGATCTGATGAATCCGAGGTGTCCAGGACGAGAAATAGGCTATGTTTACGTTAAGCCAGGGACACCGCTATCACCGTCCCAAGTCGCGCTATATGAGAAATATGACTCGTGGGCCGATGGAATTAATGTTGGTTTTGTGGATGGACATTGTGAGTTCATTACAGAGGAATCTGTCTTCAAGAACCGATTGGAAGGCTCTCCCACAACCAGGTAACTCTACCGAACGTATGCATGGTTGATAGTATCAAGGCCGAGTTGAATCAACTCGGCCTTTTCTCTTTGCACATTCCACCCAAAATCTACCGGAAACACAGTTTTGCTTATATCAAAATACGTCCGGCTACCGTCATACATAATAGCGACAATCGATTGTTCTGCTGCTAAACAAGATGTGCCCCAGGCGCCTTGAAAAACAGAAACGAGGCGTAATCGCGCACACAAAAGAAAGGAGAACAATCATGAAAAGCCCAGTTACAAAACTCATCCCCGCCGCTGCGCTCACCCTGGTGGCAATCATCGGGATTCATCGCCTGAGATCGGACGCCGTGGCATATCAGGCCTCTCTACCACTATGGGTTAACAGGGTATTCGGATGGGTACCGCTGGAGATTGAACTGCCGATGCCGATGTTTATCAGTACGCCGGTAGCTATCAGGGTCGGCAACCTCAGGAAAATCGGTTCTGGCAAGCGCCCGCCTTTTTTGGTTCCGGTTCGGACGACAAATGTCGCCCTCGGCAAGCCCGTCACGGCCAGTGACGCGGAGCCCATTATCGGCGAGATAGATTGGATCACTGACGGCGACAAGGAAGCCGCTGACGGCAGCTTCGTGGAGTTGGCTCCGTTCCTGCAGTATGTCACTATCGATCTCGAAGCATCGCATGAGATTTTCGCCGTGGTGATATGGCATTACCACAAGCAGGCGAGGGCTTACCTTGATGTCATAGTGCAAACCGCCGACGACTCGGACTTCATCATGAATGTCAGGACGCTGTTCAACAACGACATCGACAACTCGGCGGGCCTCGGCGTCGGCACCGATATGCACTACGTAGAGACCCACAAGGGCGAACTAATCGACGCAAAGGGCGCCGAGGCTCGTTACGTCCGCCTCTACAGCAACGGCAACTGTGCGAACGACATGAATCACTACATCGAAGTGGAAATCTATGGTAGGCCCGCAAAGTAGGGGCGGCCCAATGTGGCCGTCCAAGCCAATAACGAATTAGGGCGACCACACAGGATCGCCCCTACGACAAGCGGACAGTCCGCCCGCTACGGTCGAAAATGGCTGCGGTGTGTCATTGCAACCGGAGTCAAGATGACACACAACGGACGGGTGGCAGCCACTAAGCGCACGCAGTGAGCGAAGTGGATGGTTTGCAACCTCCTCAAAGCAATGCCAGCCTCCACTTTATCGACCTTGTTGCTTTATCCACGCCATTGACCTCGTAACGTGGATTATTTCCATCCACTTCATTCGTTTCACTCATTCAGTGGCTGCCACCCAAGCTTACTGTGTGGGCTAAAGGTCACAACGGGTGGCAGCCTCATCCCGATTGTCTTCTATCGGGATGGGGATGGCTTTTCTCGCACAATCTCTCTGTGTATTCTTTTTTTCTGTCGCAAAACCTGCCGAACCCGCACTATATACCGAGAGCACGAATCGTTGAATGAATTTTTGAGGTGCTAAGATGTCAGAAACCGACAAATACTATGTTGAGCGTTGCCTGGATGGCCATCCAGATGATTTTCGGTTTGTTGTGCGGCGCTATCAGGCGGTCTTGCTTGCCCATCTTGCCGGCAAACTGGGCGATAGAGACCGGGCCGAGGAGGCTGCACAAGAGACCCTTGTGCGGGCCTACTTCAATATGGCCAAACTGAAAAAGCCCGATTCGTTCTTTTCCTGGCTGCTCGGAATCGCCGACCGGGTAGCGAAAGAGCACCAGAGAAAAGAGCAGCTCCGGCGTCAGAAAGAGATTGTTCGCTCGTTCAGCGAAGAAGCTCCCGGCACCGAATTATCTCAGGATTATGCTCTCGAAACGGCAATAGCCGAGCTGCCCGAGGCGTACCGGCAGGTCATCCTGCTGCGATACTACGGCCAGCACCCCTGTAACAAGATCGCCGAGCGGCTGAGTATGCCGCTGGGCACGGTAACAAAAACACTTTCACGGGCCTATGCCATGCTGCGGCAGTCGCTGAATCAGCAGGCGCAGACAGAACTTCACGAGGTGGAAAAATGAACTGCACAGAATGCAAAGAACTCCTGGTCGCACACATCGAAGGGCTTTTGGACGCATCCCAGGAACAGGCTGTTGCGGAACATCTGAAGGACTGTAGCGCCTGTAAGGCCGAAGCCGAAACGCTGAGAGGTCTTCAGGGCCGACTCGCAAAGAACGGTCAGTCCGTCGCCCAGGGCGATCTTGAAAATGATGTTATGAACCTAATTGTAAGAGAACAAAAAGTAAGGCTCAAAGCGGCCGAGAAAGCCGCCGAAGGCCTTAAGCTAAGGAGAATTATCATGAAGAGTCGATATGCAAAAGTAGCCGCCGCGGCGGTAATAATCATCGCGGTGGTGATCGGTTTGATCCCCGGAAACAACGTAACCTTTGCCGACGTCGTCAAGCCGATCCTCAACGCAAAGACCGTGATCCTCGACATGATCATAGGCGCCGACGAATCAGGCCCGACCATGCACGAGATAGTCGTCGGTTCGCGAATCAGAAGGACTATGTCGAACCTGCCGACCCTCACGCAGATTCTCGACCTGGACAGCGGAAAAATGCTTGTGCTCGAGAGCGAAGGAAAAACGGCAGGCATTGTTGACATAAGCGGCACAGTCCAGGAGGGAACAAAGAACTATGTCGAGTTCCTGCGGCAGGTCATCAGGCAGGTGCAGGAAGGTCAGGTTGAGAAACTTGGCGAACAGGTCATAGACGGGCAAAAGGCGATTGGATTCAAGGGCAAGGGCCAAAACGAAGAGGTAACGATATGGGCCGATGCCGAAACGTGTCATCCGATACGGATAGAGCTTCAAGTCGGCAGTGCTTCTGTGGTTATGAAAAACTTCGAGTTTGATACGGTCGTCGACGACGCGCTGGTGAGCATGGACACGCCGAACGGGTACACGATGCAGGCGCAGCAATTCGATCTCTCAGGGGCCACGGAGGAAGATTTTGTCGAACTCCTGCGGATCATCTGGGCCGAAATCATACGGGACGGCACATTCCCGGGAGCCGTCAGCAGCGAGCACATCATGAAGGCAATGCCTGTGCTGGTCCAGAAGCTCACCGAGATGCAACTCTCGGAGGAAGAAGGAACCGAAACGGGCCTCAAAGTCGGACGCGGGATGCTGTTCCATCAGAGTATTGACAGCCAGGGCAATTGGCACTACGCCGGAGCCAACGTCAAGCTCGGCGACGCTGACACGGCTATCTTCTGGTATCTGCCACAAGGCTCGCAGACCTACCGCGTCATCTACGGCGACCTGACAGTCAAGGACGTCGCAGAGGCAGACCTACCGAAGTGAACAATTGAGCGAGTCATAATACTTGCACCAAGAAGAGGCCGGGCTCCAACGCTCGGCCTTTTCGCACGCGCGTGCTTCTGAGCAACAAGGTCGGTGTAATCACATGTCGTTGCACTAGGCAGTCGCGCAGGGCTGCCGCACAATCTCACTGCCCCGCATAGGGTTTCAAACGCTGGAGCTCATGCACTGACATGGACGTTCTTGCGATGTTCACCGCTATTCTTAGAGTGAAGTCTTCTGGCTTGGGTAGGTTTGCGGCGTAGATCTTCCCGGCGAGTTCAAGGGCGGCATTGTCTCCCTTGCCCAAGTAGAACACGTGTGACCACACCTGCCTTCCCGGCTGGAGATCACCACAGTCAATCTCGATTCGATACCTGTCATCGTTCCTGTCAATTGTCGTGTCGCCAGGATACCGACGAAATGCAGGCTTGATGCCCTTTAGAGCCTGTTCTCTGAACATTGACGAGCTTTCCTTTGGCGCAGCAGGTAAGTCTGACATGACGTGGGCACCGATATCGGCAGGAATATCAAGTTCGCATTGTACATGGCTCGCGGCGACTTGACCCACATTCGTCACAAGCAGTCGAACTGGACGAAACAAACGTCGCACGAACTCGAAGTTTGCCAACTCCCTGAAATAGTCTGTGTTGAGCCGGCTCCCGGGGTCGGCCAATATGGAAAGATCGATGCCCAGAGGATCATGCTCCTTTGGTGCTACGAAATCGGGAATTGCTTCCTCAGGTGGCATTTCACAAAACTCTGCATTCCAGGAGATAGTAGGGCCAAGTGAGTCATCTCGTTCGATTTGGGCGAACTCGACAACCAACTCGGCCGATGGTGGAAAAGCTGTCTGGCCCATCAGCGCGATTTCTTCAAGAGAGGCAGGCTTCGACGGATCGGTCGAACTGCCCCTTCGGATGTAAACCTTCTCTTTTTCGAGTTTCCCATAGTCGCGTTTCAGGTAGATCGGGCGTGCCTGAAGTTCAATCCGGATGATACCAACCTGCTTGCCCTCAAAGCCGAACGCCTCATAATGAAAATGCATTGGACGATTTATCAGGTTATTCACGAACTGCTGGACGGAGTGGTCGGGAAGGTGGTCTGATTTGGCTATTCCAACAACAATGCTCCGGCCACCACGGACCTCCTCAACACCAATCAAGATATAGGCCTCTGACCGCCTCCACGCGTTGGTGAAGCCTATAAGGTCCTTGAGCAGTTCCGATTTTTCATCATCGCTTGCCTTTGCAAAAGGATATTGTTCTTTCTTGCAGTCAAGCGTCGGGCTTTCTTCCTCGTACAACAATCGCTCAAAGAGTTCCTTGTCCATGCCGATTTACTCTCACCCGGCAAAGCCAAATGCCACCGGAGTTGTTCCCGCTCGGAGGAACAGGACGGCGTTGTCCCTACTCTCCGGAACACATCTCCGCCGCGAAGCCACCTCCATCATTATCTCAGTGTTGTAGCGGGAATTCCTGCGTGAAGCAAGCTGAAAGGAACATGATGAAGGAGCAAGGGATGGCAGCCCATCATCCGGCAAGAATTCTGAAGACTTTTCGCAAAATCATGCTTCAAAATATGTAAAATGCCCATTGAGAAACGTGGTATAGGGTGAGAGCGCTCTTTTGCCCGGGTATTGTGAGCCGAACATGATCGAAGACGAGCTTTTGAAGTGGAAGTTCAAGCGTGGCAGCCGCGAAGCCTTGTCCCGCATCTACGAGAAATATGTCCACAGCCTGCTGAGCCTGGCCATGGGCCTCTTGAACGACCCTCATGACGCTGAAGACGTGGTGCAGGATATCCGATTATACGATTATCCATCTTTCGGCCACCCAATACCGGTCTGACAGCTATCAATCCGGTGAGCCCTGGATAACCATGTATGAAGACAGAGAGGCGAGACAAAGAGTAGTCCTGTTGCACGGCAAAAAGGCGTACGTCAAGGAGAAGACTACCCCGACCGACAAAGGGCAGCAGAGACATGCCGACATAATGGATCCGACGAAATGGGTCGAGAGATTTCTGTCATGCGAGTACAGCGAACTCGGCCGGAGGACCATCGAAGGATCGCTCTGTGAGGGCCTCGAAACCACCGATTCAGGATTTACCGGCGAGGATGCGGCTGAACTCCCAATCGACAGCCTTGTTGCTCGTCTCTGGGTAAGCGCGGAGACCGGGTATCCCGTGTTACTGGAGGCCGAGTTCAAAGGCCAGTATAGCGGCAACGCGGCTATCGACCAGTTCCAGTGGGACGTCGAGCTGGACACGAGCGTATTCGAGCCAAACATCCCGCCCGACTACGAGCAGATGTAACGGCGGAAACACCAGTACACGCCGATCGCTAAAGGCCGGGCTTCACCGCTCGGCCTTTTCGCATGCGCTGGATTCCTGCTGGAGTTTATCCCGCACCTGGACGCAAGGTAGGAATGTTGGCTGAGTTGACGATCAGTGGCATTGAAATCGAACCGCATGTTGTGCTATCATAAAGACTGTAGCATGCAAGGTTAGCGTTTGTGAAGTCATAAGGGAAATGCCGGATCAGACAAATGAAAAGACGTATTAGATCAGGATTACTGTTAGTGTGGTGCCTTGTCCCCCTGGCAGGCACTGCGTCCGCCGACGTGAGCCTTCCCGCTATTGTTGGTGATAACATGATGTTACAGCAGCAGATGGGGGCGCCTATTGGGGGGCGGGCCAATCCGGGCGAGACGGTAACGGTCGCAGGAAGTTGGGGCAAGGAAGCCTCGGCAACGGCTGACGACAACGGGAAATGGAAAGTCTGCCTCGATACGCCATCGCATGGCGGTCCTTACACCCTCACGATCAAAGGCAAGAATGAAATCACCGTCAACAACGTAATGATCGGCGAAGTGTGGCTCTGCGCGGGACAGTCGAATATGGGATGGAGGCTCAGCGCAACGTTCGATGGAGCGGAAGATTCCGCCTCCGCCAATTATCCGAATATCCGCATATTCCGTTCGCAAATATGCCGCAGTCATGAACCACGAGAAGATTGTGTAGCCCAGTGGACCCCCTGCACACCGGAAACCGCAGCCACATGCTCGGCCGTCTCCTTTTACCTCGCCCGGAAACTGCATCAAGAACTGGGAATCCCAGTTGGCATCGTGCTGCAACCTTATGCCGGGACGCCTATTGAAGGTTGGATGCCCAAAGAGATTCAGATGGATGATCCCCGGACCCGCAAAATCGTCGAGGAGATGGACGCCGAATCCGCAGCCTATAATCCGGCAGCGGCAAAGAGACAACTCGAAAGAGCCACCGAATCCTGGAAGCAGGGGAAGCGAAAGGGCGAGCCCAAACTGAGAACACCCAGCTATTGGGGGCATCAATACCCGGCAAATATATTCAACGGGATGATTTATCCTGTCCGCCCCTACGGTATTCGCGGCGCCATCTGGTATCAGGGCGAAAGAAACGCCAAGGATATTGCACAGGCCGCCAACTACGTCAATCAGTTGCCGCTGCTTATCGACTACTATCGGTCCTCTTGGCATGAGATGTCCGAGGGTAGTGTGGCCAGAGATTTCCCTTTTTATTTCGTGCAATTGCCCAGTTGGCTTGCCGCCCAAACCGCACCGGTCGAGGCAGATGCGGCCTGGGCCGTCAGTCGCGAAATGATGCGTCTTGTCGCCCGGTCCGTGCCAAACACTGGGGTGGCCGTCTCGATCGACACGGGCGACGATGTTCTTCTCCACCCCAAAGACAAGAAGCCCATCGGTCTGCGCTTGGCGTATCTGGCCCTAAAGAGAACCTATGGCAAGGATTTCGTTGAATACGGTCCATTCTACAAGTCTTACCGTTTTGAAGGCGATAAAATCGTTTTAACATTCGATTATGTCGGCTCCGGCCTGATGACAGGCAAAGAAGGACCGCTGAACAGCTTCGCTATCGCTGGTAAAGACAGGAACTTCGTCTGGTCCGATGCGGTCATCAAAGACGATTCGGTCGTCGTTTCAGCGAAAGGCATTTCGGCTCCAGTGGCAGTTCGCTACGCCTGGGCCATGAATCCTTCCCGCAGAAACCTGCTTTACAACAAAGAGGGCATTCCCGCATCTCCATTTAGGACCGATGACTGGCCCCTTTTCGACGCTGGTGACTACGTTCCCAAAGAGCAAGTCAAACCGCAAAAACCCGACGATTACAATCCGATCCCTCTGAAAAGACCTCCGATGATTCAATAGCAGAGGACGATCTGCCGAAGTAATTCATCAAACAAATCATGATACTTGCACGGAAGAGGCCGAGCGTTCTCGCTCGGCCTTGTCGCATGCGCTGTCGGATACTGATAGGCTGGTTCTTCAAAGGGTTTGGCCGTCGAGGCAAGAGAGCACGGGATTGTCTGACTAGCTTGCCCTATCTCTAGCCCAAAGCGAAAGCGCTGGTGAACGGACGATTATCTGCCCCTACTGAATAGGGCGATCTTACTTCTGAGGGTAGAAGACGCCTATGACCATGAAGTTGTCCCGAAAGCGTTGCATGTTTCCCACATAGAAGTACAGGTCATTTGTCTGTGCACACATCAGGTCAAGCCAACGCTGTCTTATCTTTTGAAGCAACAACTCTTCAGGCTTGTATTTGTACCGCCAGTTTCTGTAAGCTTGGCCAATTTCCCAGTCAATTATTGGGAGTTTATGGCCGGGGCAATCTGGTCGCCCGTCGCACCTAAAGTAGTAGTAGAAATCGAATGGTATTTGCTCGATAGCGTCCTTCTTCTTGTCAAAGAAGGAAAGCTGAGCGTAACATACCTCGCGTTTAGCTTCGCTTTCCAACGTTGCCTTTTCCCAAGAGAACTCTATGTCACAAGGCTTGAAGGCACCCAACGATAAAGAAATATATCACTTTCTTCGACATCTTGTTCGAGAATCTCCAGTTTTTGCCCGTTTTCTTCATACAAAGCTCGGAACGGCCATTTTCTTTAGAGCAAAACGCAGTCGTCCGGCGTTATATTAGCGACAATCGGTTGTTCTGATATCAGAAAAGGTAAGAGAGAAGATGTAAAAGGTGGATCGCGGA
This sequence comes from Phycisphaerae bacterium, assembly GCA_016782865.1. GTDB lineage: Bacteria > Planctomycetota > Phycisphaerae > Sedimentisphaerales > Anaerobacaceae > SG8-4. The sequence goes on along the minus strand of JADHXR010000116.1, from coordinate 8,451 downwards.
TGCTTGAAGACGGATTGCTAGTGTGGAAATTCAAAGGCGGGAGCAAGGACGCCTTGAGAGCGATCTACGAGAAGTATGCCGACGATATGGTGACTTTGGCAGCGAATCTCCTGGGCGACAAGGTCGGCGCCGAAGACGTTGTTCAGGATGTCTTTATCTCGTTCGCCGAATCCGTTGACAAGTTTCGTCTGACGGGAAGTCTGAAAGGCTTTTTGGCGAAATGCGTGGCCAATCGCTCGCGGGATTGCATCCGCAAGAATAGGCGCGGGCAGATAGCCGCGGCCAACAGGGCCGAACGCAAATCGTCAGAGGCCAAAAGCCCGGTGCAACTGGTGATAAACAGCGAAGAGTTAAGGAAGCTAGGCAGCGCCCTGACCGAGCTGCCGTACGAGCAGCGGGAGGCAATAGTGCTTCGCCTGCACGGCGACTTGAGGTTCAGGCAGATAGCCAAAATGCAGAAAGTTTCGACCAAAACGGTCCAGAGTCGGTACCGCTACGGGCTGGATAAACTGCGGTCAAGCATGAACGGTGAGGTAAGAAAATGAGACCGGCAGACAACATAGAAGAGTCAATCAAGAAACTACGTTATAGAACCGACGCCGAGACACACGAGAAAGTTCTTGGAAATGTCCTGCAAACGCTGGACAAACGCGAAAAACAGAAATCGGGCGTAATCAAGCCTGATATATGGAGAACAATCATGAATACGAAAACGAGAAGATTTGCAACTGCTGCGGTCATATTGATCGCCGCGATCATAAGCTTACACTTCATTGCCGGGCCATTCGGCGCAACGAGTTCAGTCTACGCGGAAGTCGCCGAGCGGCTGCACAAGGCCCTGACGATGACCTACACTGCAACCACAACGACATCACTGGAAGCAATGCCCGAGATGGAGATGAAAGTCTCCTTCAAGGAGCCCGGATTAATGCGGATGACGATGGCGGGCGGATACGTATCGGTGATGGACTCGGTGCGGGGCAAGGGCCTGAGCATTATCCCGCAAAAGAAGCAATTTGTCGAAATGGACATGTCTAATTTGCCTGATGATCCGAGCAAGAATCCATTAAATGTCATCGAGAAATTGAGATCGCTCCCGGATAGAGCCGATGAAGAACTCGGGACCAGGAGAATTGACGGCCGGGTAGTTCAGGGATTTCGCGTAACCGAAGAGGGCCTCACTCAGACCGTCTGGATCGATCCCAAGGTCAGAGAGCTTGTTGAGGTAGAGATCGAATTTGTCAATGCCCCGGGGATGAGCAGCACCATTACCGATATCCGGTTCGACGTCGAACTGCCTGACGAACTGTTCAGCATCACCCCGCCGGATGGTTACAGCCGCCTGGAGCTCCAGGTCGACGTGTCCGAAGCGAGCGAGGACGACCTGATCGAGTATCTGCGATTGTGGTCAAGCTGGACAAAAGATAACAGCTTCCCTCCAACGCTCAATCCGGTGGAGCTGGCGAAAGTCTCGATGGAAATGGTCAAAGCCGGCAAATTCGGTCCCGAGGAGCAGACCACGGAAGAACAGAGCATGGACCGCGCAATGAAGATGACTCGCGGCATGATGTTCGTGATGAAGCTTCCCGCCGCGAGCAACTCGCGCTACGCCGGCGAGAATGCAAAGCACGGCGATGCCGAGACGCCTGTCTTCTGGTATCTGCCGAGCGGCTCGGAGACCTACCGCGTCATCTACGGCGATCTGAGCGTCAAAGACGTCGCGCCGGAAGATCTGCCGCAGTAGCTCTTTCACAAGAAAATAGAAACAAGAAGCCGGGCGCGTCAGCTCGGCTTCTTGCATGTGGTCTGCCCGTTAACACACGGCGAGTGGCAGCCACTGAGCGAGCGCAGTCAGCGAAGCCTGCCCTGAGCGAAGTCGAATGGGTGGATGGTCTTCAACCTTACTTGCAACACTAGTCCGGAACATAGATTTCTCCCATCCACGTTTAGCTTTTCGTATATGGTCTGTCCGGCAGATGATCCGGCTACTTCTCTGGCAGGCTTCCATAGTAGGGATAGTTGTCGAAGGCGTCACCCTTGCCCAGTACGCGTGGGTCTTCGGTCGCTCTCAGTTGGGCCATCAACAAATCGGCGAGTCTTTTCTTGGTCCTTACGTATTCGGGTTTGTCGGCCACGTTGTTCAGTTGGTCTGGGTCCTTGGCCAGATCGTACAGCTCCTCGGCCGGACGCTCTGCGAAGCCCAGTTCGAACAACTCTCTGACCTTCGGATCGTCGCGGTGTTTCAACATGTAGGATTTGGTGGGCGCCGCATCGACGTCACCATAACCAAAGAACGTGCCACGCGGGCGAGTGACATCTATTTCTATCGACTCAGCATAACCCTTGGGAGCGCCGGCGGGCCAGCGCTCGGGTTTGAAGTTGCGAATGTACAGGTAGTCGTGCGTCCGTATCGCCCGCATCGGATAGCCCCCCGTGCCGGTTTCCTGACAGACTACGTGGCGCTCCTTGCCGGTAAGGACGTGGTTACGTTTGCGATCCACCCGGCCCGATTTGCCGGAGGTGAGTATGTCGAGGAAACTTCTGGCCGTCATCTGTGCGGTCGGCTCCAACCCGGCTGCTTCCAGAAACGTGGGCGCCAAATCGGCGAGGCTTATGAAATCTCTCACGACTCTGCCGCCCTTGACTACCGCGGGCCAGCGAACCGCAAGCGGGACGTTTGTCCCCATGTCGTACAGATTGCTCTTGCACCGGGGGAACGGCATGCCGTTGTCGCCGGAGATTACGACGAGCGTATTGTCAAGCTCGCCGTCGGCATCGAGGATCTTCAGCAGCTCGCCTACCTCAGTGTCGAAACGCTGAACCTCCCAGTAGTAATCGCAAATATCCGTGCGGACCGTTTCGCTGTCGGGCATGCAGGCGGGTACCTGGACGTCCTCGAGCTTCATCCCGCTCTTGACGCCGGATTGCCATTCATACCCGCGATGCGGATCCGAGCTGCCGAACCAGAAGCAGAAGGGCTTGCCCTCGGGTTGAGCTTTTCGAAATTCGCTAAAGTCCTTGTAGCGCGGCCCCGCGGGGTTTCGTGTCCGCCCGCCCGGACCGTCGCGGCCTGGGGCCCATCCCTTGCGGGTGTAACCTACGTGGTAGCCCGCCTCTTCCAGCAGATCCGGATAGACGTCGAACTTCGCTTGAAGCGTGCTCCAGAGATTGCCGCCCTCTTCCAGGCGCCAGTGCCACTGGCCGGTCAGGATCGCTCCTCGCGACGGCGTGCAGGAAGGCGAAGACACGAACGCATTCTCGAACAGGACGCCCTGCCGCGCGACTCTATCGAACGTCGGTGTCTTGACAACCTTGTCGGCGGCGATACTCGCATGGGGCCATGACCAGTCGTCGGCAAGGCAGAACAGAATGTTGGGTCTCTTCCTATCCGGCTCGCCCGCTGAGACCAGCTTCGGCGCCATCAGCGATGCCGCACCGAATCCAAATGCCTTTAGAAAATCCCGGCGTGTATTACGAAGTATTTTCATTTTCGCCTCTTTCTTCTTTTAACTGTTACGCTTGTTTCTCAACCTTTCCCGGTGGCCGAGATTTCGCCTTCAGCTCGGCGTCAAATTCTTCCATCGTACTCGTCAGTCGTTTGACAATATCAGGATGGTTCTCCGCCAGGTTGTTCTTTTCGCTTATGTCGGCTCCAAGATCGTAAAGCTCGATCTTCTTCTTGACGCGGCGCAGCTTCCATCTGCCTTTGCGGACCGCTTCAAGCGTCGTGCCCCTGTAATAGAAATACGCCTTGTGCGGTGACTTAGCCGAGGGCTTGCCCGCCATCAGGGGCCAGATGTCTTTGCCGTCGATCACCCGGTCGGCAGGGACCGCAGCGCCGGCTAATCCTGCAAATGTGGGCAACACGTCAATCGTGCCGCTGATCTCGCTGCATACTCTGCCCGCGGGGATTCTGGCCGGCCAGCGGCAGATGGCCGGCTCGCGCATGCCGCCTTCGTAGGTAGTGAACTTACCGTCGCGCAGAGGCAGGGCGGAGCCGGCATGATGTTTCTTAGAAAGCCAGGGGCCGTTGTCGCCTGTATCGAAGCCGTTGCTCGTCGGCAAGAATTCGGGCAGATGTCCCAGATGCCACTTGCCAACGCAGGCGGTTGCATAACCCTGTCCCTTGAGAACGTCCGCAACCGTAACTTCCTTGGGATTCAGGCCAATGGTGTGTTTGCGAAACAGCACTTGGGTTATGCCGACGCGCGGGGGATAGCAGCCCGTCATCAGTGCCGCGCGAGACGGTGAACATATAGCTGCGGCCGAGTAAAAGTCCGTGAACTTCATGCCTTCGGCCGCCATGCGGTCAAGGTTGGGCGTCTTTATCGTGGGCGAGCCGAAACAGCCGACGTCCTGGTATCCCTGGTCGTCTGCGAAAATAATCACGAAATTGGGCTTTGCCCTGCCTGTGCGTCGATTAGCTCTCGTAAAGCCAGGCACGGTGAGCGAGGCCATTGCGACACCGAGCGCTCTCAAGAAACCGCGACGGGTATAATCGGATGTGCTCATATCTTTTCTCCTGGTTGCTGTTTTCGTTTCAAGCTTGCCCAAGCTCGACTTGCATTCTATTGACCCGGCCCCGTAGCATCAACCGAATTCTGCCGGTCATTGAGATCGGCCATCTGCAACTGAAGAATCGTCCTGGTATCTGCGGTAACTTTAGCTTGTTCACTCATTCGAACGGGCCAGACCCAGATTATCTTCTCAGCGCCCGCAACGACGAGCACGTGGTTTCGTGTTCGGCGCGGGACCCGCTGGGCACTCAGGAATTTGCCGAGCTTCTTTTCCGACGTCAGGCCGAACGGAACGAACCGGTCGCCCGGCCGCCTGGGACGAACAATCAAAGGTAACTTGACCCGGTCCAGATCAAACCGCTCAACACAACTGGTTCTGTCCTCGACGAATTGCCCGAGTCCCGCGCCGTCGGCTTCGAGAATTGTCGCCTCTATCAAGCACTCGCCGAATCTCGTCTGCCCAGGCACGTTCAGAGTGACAGACTGATCGCTTTGCGTCTCAACGCAGGGCGGGGCTTGTCCGGCCGGGCAATTCCGCGAAGACCCAAGAATCAAATCGCCGTATTCGCGGCAAACAACAAAACCACCCGGCAATTCCATTTTTCTGCCGGTGACATTATGCTCGGCCAACTGTAATATGCTCTCATAATGCCGTCGGGTCAAATCTCTCTCGCCGCAGCCGAGACGAGCCAGACTTCGACGAATCAACTCGACCTTCACCGGCGGCGGTTCGTGCAGAAATATTTTCAAATCCAGCGTTATCTCTCCGCCAACGTTATCGGCCAGGTCAGGCCAAAATTCCTCTGCGCGTGCGCAAACAGAAGCGTGGAATCTTCGGGCCGACTGAGATAGCTCGAACAATCGCTCCACCACCGAATCGGCGCAGTGGCGCTGAACTTCCGGAAGCAAACGATGCCGGATATAGTTGCGCCTGTATGTACAGTCGGCGTTTGTGTGATCCCGGCGCCATTTCAGATTTCGCGCTCGCAGATATGCAACGATCTGGTCGCGTCCGACACACAGCAAGGGGCTGACAAACCTAATCCCATCGGCGAAGACCCGAGCAGGCCAAATGCCTGCGAGCCCTCGAAAGCCGGTCCCGCGAGTCAGCCTTTGCAGGACGGTCTCGGCGTTGTCGTTCTTTTGGTGTGCCGTGACAATCGCGTCGCAATTGCAGGCCTTTGCGATGTCACTAAGAGCCCTGATCCGCAGCTCTCGAGCGGCCGTCTCGATTGACAGCTTGTTGCGGCAAGAGTACCCGCGCACATCCAATCGTCTCGTTGTCACGGGCAATTTCAGCTTCGCCGCCTGTGTGACAACAAACTCCTGGTCCAGATCCGCGTCAGGCGCTCTCAACTGATGATTCATGTGGGCGCAAAGAAGCTCGGCGGCGAAAATCTTCTCGGCTCTCAGTGCATGCATCGCCTGCAGAAGCGCCGTCGAATCCGCCCCGCCGGAGACAGCCAGCAATAGTTTTTTCGCAGAGCCAACAAGATCGTTGGCCCTTACAAAGTCGGCTACTTTCTTCTCGAATTCCGGCAACATTCAATTGCACAAATAAAAACGGGCCTGATGTTCGACCAGGCCCGCGATTGTGTTGGAGAGAATCTTCCGTCTGAAACTCGCCGGCGATCTCAACTCTCGCCCTAATTGAGTTTCTGGATATCTCTTATGCGTTCCTCGGCATAATCTTTCCACTGCCTGTACTTACCGAATATCGCCTCGACCTCGACGGCCTCCTGGTAAAGCTCGAGCGCTTCTGCGTACCGGTGCAGTTGCTTATCCAGGATACGCGCCGCTCTGAATCTCGCGGGATGGATAGTCTCGGGATCCGACTTGTACGCGCTCTGGTAGTAATCGAGGGCCACCACGTAATCGCTGAATTCCTCCATGATCACGCCGGCCTTGTACGCCGCGTCGTCAATCTTGTCGCTGGTGGGATGCTCCTTTATTATCACGTTGTAGTTCTTCAGAGCCAGACGCAGCTTGTTCTTATTCCTGAGGACGGAAAGCGGCCCGGCATCTTTCTCGAATTCCAGAGCGTCGTAATAAAGATCGTCCGCCTTGGCGATTGGAGTAGTAGCATTGAGTTCGCCGGTAAGCAGCCTCGGCTCGGAGATATAGTAGTACTTGGGCATGAGCTGGAATGCCTGCAGTTCCTTTGTGGCCCGCTCAAGCTTCGTGTTGTTGCCTGTCCTGTTGTAGTAACCGATCAGCAGTTCGAGGCTTCTCTGATAGGCATTTCGATTGGTCGCCATTTCTTCAGCAAGATCGACCTCACTCGTCCCGGCAGGTGGAGCTACGTTGAGCGGTCTCGTGTAGTCGGTTGGCACAAGCCGGGCGGTTTCAGGGTTGCTCCCCTCACATCCAACCAATGCGCTCAACAGCGCTATTACTACTACTGTGTTGACTGTCCTTGCCATAATTGGCCTCCTTTCACCATTGAACATTACCCAAATCCGAAGAATCACTAGACATAGCAACCAATTATCATGTTATGAACGGTTCGTCAAGAATAAACACCAAAAAATCTTGACGGCCCGACCTGCTGCGTGCAACAACACTGATAATCGCGATTTTTCGTCGGCGCCATCACTCGAATTGAAACGGGTAGCACTATGCGGTAGATGCCGCTCACAGCACTGCTAGTGCGGCATTCTCACCTCCAAAAGGGGCTTTTACCGGCAAAAAACCCCGACACGGCCTGCAAAGACTATTGACTTGAAGGATCGGTTCAGGTATAATAACTGGGTCTGTAAAGTCCGGCGGCATGACAGCGAGGAGGTCATCGAAAAAGTCGTCGCTCAAGGGTGTGTCTGTACATTAGCCGAAAATGCCGTGGGAGTTTGATTTTTAAGATGAGGATTATGACTGCTAATCGACTAATCTCAGCTATTCTCATCGCTTGCTGCACTCTATTGTTGCACGCCGGCTGTGAAGAGGAGGCCGCGACGCCACAACGGTTGAACCCAAATTGGTTCCAGCAGTTCCAGGTGCCGGAGCAACAGCCGACGACGCAGCCGACGATCGCACGCAACGTCAATCGGCCGTCGCCAAGAATCGCTTTCGATGAAGTCGTTCACGATTTCGGCAACGTAGGCCCGCTGACGGATAGTCTCTGCGAGTTCAGATTCACCAACACCGGAGACGGTACGTTGAAAATTGGCCAGGTCGAGAAAACGTGCGGGTGTACGCCGTTCTCATTGGCAAAGACCGAATACGCGCCCGGTGAGAGCGGATCGCTGAAGGTCAAGTACTATGCAGACACACAACTCGGCTTTACAACAAAGAACCTCACCATAACCAGCAACGATTCGGTACATCCCCAAGTCACTCTGGCCATCAAGGCCAGGGTCATCTCGAAGGTCGATTATGAGCCGAAAACGTTGAGCTTACTACTCAAGCAGGACAATGCCGGTTGTCCGAGAATCACGCTTACCAGTACTGACGGCCGGCCTTTTTCAATAAGCCATTTCAGATCGACCGCCGATTTCGTAACCGCCGACTATGATCCTTCGGCCAAGGCGATAAGCTTCGTCCTGGAGCCGAAGGTCGATATGGCACGACTGGAAAAGACTTTGAACGGCAGCATCGAGATTGGCTTGACTCATCCCGAATGCAAGACTATTAGGGTCAGCGTTAATACGCTGCCGAAGTTTAAGATTACGCCGATCGTCGCCCGGGGAACCGACCCTGAAGAAGCAGTAGTGAAGAAGGTGCGGATACTCAGCAACTACAACGAGAATTTTACGATCGAATCGGCATCGTCACAGAGAGGCACCGTGAGAATCGTGAACAGTCAGCCAATCAACAAGGGCTATGAGCTTGAAGTGGAAATAAGGCCGCCCGCCGGAAACAAGGTAAGGGTCCTCACGGACAAGCTTATTGTCAAAACGACAAGCGGCGAGGAACTGGAAATCCCATGTAACGTATA
>JADHXR010000237.1 GCA_016782865.1 Phycisphaerae bacterium | reverse complement strand
CATGAATCCAATGTTAGGAAAGCATTGAAAGATGCTGTAAGAAAGGCAAAGCTATGTAAACGCGCCACCTCGCATACATTCCGCCACAGTTTTGCCAGCCATTTGTTGCAAGCGGGCTATGACATTCGGACGATTCAGGAATTGCTGGGCCACAGCGATGTAAGAACAACGATGATCTATACACATACAGTTAAAAGCAGAACGATCAAAGAGAGCAAGAGTCCGTTGGATTTCTAAGCTGACAACTGAACGCTAAAGACTGATCACTTCTCTCTTCACTCTTCATACTTCACCCTTCATCCTTTCGCGGCCTACGGCCGCGCAAACTCCGTCCCCGTCGGGCGCACAAAAAGTCCTTATTTTAAGGTGTCAACGGTCTGAAGATCAAACCGCGAGACCTAAGCCTGTTCAATGCGGAGTAAAAGATGCAATCTCAAGTAGTATGGGCAGAACACTCCAGCACCTATAGTATATCTCGTTGCCAAATTGTCTTTCCTTTGGACCTGTGAATCCAGGGAACAATTGTATCTGTTAATTTGGGTAAGTCAAATATAAAATCGTAGGATGAAGGATTGTAGTACAGAGAACACGGATTCATATTCGCCAAGAAGGACGCGGCGACTCACAAAGAAGACAGTAATCAATAATCAATCACATGGCCCACTGATTCTTCAAGAGAGGCCGAATATCGAACAAGGAACATCCGATGTAGAAGTGCAACTTAGTGCCTTTGTGCCTTAGTGGCTATGGGTGAATTATACAAGACAAAGCCAATTCGCCGGCCTTCGGCCGGAAACTCTAAGCACTAAGCTCCAAACCTGCCCTGAGCAACGCCGAATGGATCCTAAACAAGTCCGCTCTTCTCTGCCTTCTCTGTATTACAAGCTTCCAACAACTGGAAATTCTTTCCAGATAATTTATGATGCTCTCGTATCTTGTTTAATTATACTGGTTTATATGTCTCTTCTTTTCTCTGTGCCCTCGGTGCTCTCAGTGGCTAATGAGAAATGCGAAACAAGCTTGTCCCTTTCGGCTTCGCTCAGAGCGGGTCCTGAGTGAACTCGACCGCGTATTTTCCAGGGTTCCTGGTTGCCTTGATCGAATCATCGAGCGCCGAAAGCTCGATTGTGAGTCTCGGTTGTATCGTCCGCATCTTCTCAGCCGATTCAAATGGCTTTAACAAATCGTCCGTCTCGGATTTCAGCGGTGAGACGATGTCTCTCTCGTAATGTTCGCCTTTGATTCTCTTGATTGTCTTTCTGCCGGGCCGGGTCTCCTTGCCGGGCGAGGTCTTGAACCGTGCCCTGTCACCATATTGCACGATTTCAACATACTCAATCGCCAATTCGCCCAGCAAGCCCACCCTTTCACTGCCGGGCTCGCCCGACATGCAGTGTGGCGGAAAGGTCCGCTCGAAATCGGGAGTTTCCGAAATCTCATCGCTGCCTGCGCTGTGCCAGTCAATGTCGGCGATGATGGAATAACCGTTGTCGAGAGCGAACTTCCGCACTTCGCTTACTTTGTCAATGATGGTCTCGGCGCCGGGAACGTACAACTTACCCTCGGGCCGCATAAAGTCGAACTGCGTATCGACATCCCAAAAAACCGTATCTTCTTTCATAGTTCGCCCCCTTTCGGACTGTCATAGGTTACCTTCCGAGGCCGGGCCCTGCAAGATACTACAAGACTATTTCATGTTTGTTCGACGACATTGGTTTTGGTATGATCGCCGCGAGCATGACAAATATAGAAAGATACGCAGACTTATATGAGAACGAGCTGTTTGACATGGAGAAACACTTCACCGGACTTATCGCAGCGGTCTTCACGCCGATGTGCGAGGATGGTTCACTGAATCTGAGTCAGGTTCGGCCCATAGTAGAGTATCTGATTAGAACTCAGGTAAGCGGCATATTTGTCTGCGGCACCACGGGTGAAGGGCCGTCGCTTTCGAGCGAAGAACGCCGCGCCACGGCGGCTGCATACGTAAAGGCAGCCGCCGGGAGGTTGCCCGTCATAGTCCAGGTCGGCCACAACAGCCTTGCCGAATCGCGGATTCTGGCGTCACATGCCCAGGCAATCGGCGCAGACGCGATTTCGGCGATTCCGCCGACATACTTCAAGTTCAAGGCGATCAAGACTCTGGTTGATTGTCTGGCGGAGATCTCATCGGCAGCGCCGAAGCTGCCGCTGTTTTACTATCACATTCCTTCGGTGACCGGTATGGATTTCGACATGGTCGAATTCTTTCGCCAGGCCGGCAAGCGTTTGCCAAGGCTGGCGGGGATAAAGTTCAGCGACTCCGCCATCCCCAAATTCCAGGCGGCTGCGGAATTTGAGAATCGGCGGTTCGATGTTTTGTTCGGCAGCGATGAGATGCTGCTCAGCGGGCTCTGCGCCGGCGCCGCCGGGGCCGTCGGCAGCACGTATAATTTCGCCGGGCCGTTGTACCGGCGGCTTATCGATGCCTTCGATCGCGGTGACATCAACGAGGCCCGAAGGTGCCAGGGACTGTCGGTTGAGATGGTTCGCATTTTCTGTCGCTACCGCGCCCATCCTGCTCTCAAGGCTGCTATGAAACTGATCGGCCTGGACTGTGGCCCCAGCCGATTGCCGCTTGTAACTTTGACGCCGGAAGAATTGCAGGCCATGAAGGAAGAACTCGGCGCGGTCGGGTTCTTTGATTGGGCTCTGAATAAAGGATGATACGACAGTCGGCCGCTCGCCTATAACGGAGACAGCAATGAAGTACCGTACTTTGATCTTGCTGGCTGCTTTGATATTTGCCGGCGTCGATTCGAGAGCCGATGATGCTCAGTCGCAGATTCTCCAGTGGCGGCAACTGCCTGATTTGCCTGATGCGCTCGGGGTCGCCGGCGCATTCTCCGGTGTCAGCGGAGAAGCATTGATAGTCGCCGGCGGGGCCAATTTCCCGGAGCCTTTATTCAAAGACGGGCAGGTCAACCCATTGGCCAGGAAGATTTGGCGGGACCGGATACATGTCCTTGCCCACCCCGATGCGCAGTGGCGCAAGTCCGGGACATTGCCGCGACCTTTGGCTTATGGAGCCTCGGTCACCACGGCCAAAGGCCTGATCTGCATCGGGGGAAGTGACGCCCAGAGACACTACTCGGATGTGTTCATATTGGTCTGGGCGGATGGCAAGATAGAGCGGACGGATTTGCCGGCTCTTGCGAGGCCGTGCGCCAATACCTCTGCGGCGCTGTTGGGCACAACCATATATGTCGCCGGCGGACAGCAATCGCCCGACGCCGGCAAAGCGATGAATAATTTCTGGGCTTTGGACCTCTCGCAGGATGATCCCCAATGGGTCGAGCTTGAGCCCTGGCCCGGACCCGAGCGCATCCTTCCGGTAGCCGCCGCCCAGGACGGCTCCTTCTTCCTGTTCAGTGGGTGCAAACTGCTCACCGATGAAAATGGAAACATCGAGCGCCAATACCTGGCCGACGGATATCGCTTCACACCGGGTGACGGCGGCGCTGTTGCGGGACGATGGAAGAAAATCGCCGATGTCCCTGCGCCTGTGGTAGCCGCCCCAACCCCTGCCGTATCTGCGGGCCAGAGCCACATTCTTCTCTTCGGCGGGGACCACGGCGAATACACCACGAGGAATCTCGAGCTTATGGACGGCCATCCCGGATTCAGCACGGACATTCTGGCGTACCATACGATAACCGATACGTGGACAAAAATGGGGACATTGCCCGCGGGACATGTTACCGCCGCCGCGGTCAGGTGGGGTGACAAAGTCGTTATTCCATCGGGAGAGATCCGGCCCGGCACGCGGTCGCCCAAAGTTTTTTCCGGCACATTCGACCAGATTCGTTCGAGTTTTAGCTATGTCGATTACCTGACCTGGGGCATCTATCTGATCGTCATTCTGTGCATCGGGATCTATTTCTCCAAACGCGAGAAGGGAACCGACGACTTCTTCTTCGGGGGCCGGCGCGTGTGCTGGTGGGCCGCGGGGATCAGCATTTTCGGGACCCAGCTCAGCGCCATCACCTTCATGGCGATGCCGGCAAAAGTATACGCCACAGATTGGGTCTATATTCTGGCCCAGGCGACTATCATCATGGTCGCTCCGATTGTCGTGTTCTTCTACCTTCCGTTCTTCAGGCGGCTCAACATCTCCACGGCCTACGAGTATCTGGAGATGCGCTTCAACGTCGCACTGCGTTTGTTCGGCGGCGTTGCATTTTGCCTGATGCAGTTGGGACGCATGGGGATCGTCCTGTTCCTGCCGGCGGTCGCACTGGCGACGGTGACAGACTTCAACGTCTACACCTGCATCCTGGTCATGGGGATCTTCTGCACGATCTACACCGTCATGGGGGGGATCGAAGCCGTAATCTGGACCGACGTGATTCAGGTCTTCGTGCTGATGGGCGGGGCGCTGCTCTGTGTGATAGTTATCGCGTTGAAAGTGGACGGGGGCCTGGCCGAAATCGTCGATTTGGGTCGCCAGGCCGAGAAGTTCCACGCCGTGAATCTGACGTGGGACTACCGCGCCGCTGCCGTCTGGGTCGTCGTCCTGGGCAATCTAATGGGCAATCTCGTGCCCTATTCCGCCGACCAGACCGTAATTCAGCGGTATCTCACAACGCCAACCGAGAAACAGGCCGCCCGGGCGATCTGGACCAACGCCGCACTGACGGTGCCGGCGGCTCTGATCTTCTTCTTCCTCGGCACGGCATTGTATGCCTTCTACAAGACCCGGCCCGAAAATCTCAATCCGACTGTCAACACCGACGCCATTCTCCCCTGGTTCGTCGTCCGCGAGTTGCCAATCGGAATAGCGGGCGTGGTCCTGGCAGCCATCTTCGCCGCGGCGATGTCGAGCCTCGACAGCAGCATGAACAGTATGGCGACTGTCCTGGTCACGGACTTTTATTATCGATTCAAGCCGGACTCGACCGACCACACAAGATTGAAGCTCGCCCGGATAATAACGGTAGTGCTGGGCATATTCGGCACCGGCTGTGCGTTGCTGATGGCCACGTACCCGATAAAGTCGCTGTGGGATTTCTTCCTCGCCCTTCTGGGCCTGTTGGGCGGCGGTCTGGCCGGCCTGTTCGTATTAGGAATCTTCACCCGCCGGGCCAACAGCACCGGCGCGATCATCGGAGTGATTTCCAGCACGGCAATACTCTTCTGCGTCCAGCGATACACGGACGTGCACTTCTTCCTCTACGGCGGGATCGGCATCACCGCATGCGCCCTGATCGGCTACCTCGCAAGCCTGCTCATCCCATCGTCAAAATCACGTCCAGACAATCTCACAATACACACGCTTATGGATTGCAGATAAAGCAGAACATCAGTCATATATCAGTTTGGAACATGCACTCCACTCCGTCCTGATTATTCTTTTGCCCCCTGCTTGCGGAGGAGTTCGACAATTTGTTTGTGCCCGTTAATCTCTTCGGCCAAGGACAAGGGAGTGTAACGCCCGTACTTTTCAGCCAAGGACATGGGAGTGTAACCTTTGTCGGTTTTAGCATTAATATCGGCGCCTTTGGAAATGAGCATTTCCACGATGGCCTTATTCCCATTCCGGCAAGCTACATGAAAAGGAGTCCAGCCTTCCCAGCCAACACAGTTGCTATACGCCTTTGCATTTACATCAGCCCCGTGTGAAAGAAGCAGCTTAGCCAGTTCGATGTCACCTTTGTGATCATCAAGATTGACGGCCCTATGTAGTGCCGTTGTTCCCAATCTGTATCTCAGATTTACATTAGCTCCTTTGGTGATGAGAAGTTCTGCAATTTCCATGTCTGCGATAATCAATGGAAAGCGTCCTTCAGCAGTCCGAGCATTGACATCTGCGCCATTCTCGATGAGGAAGGCAACTACTTGTTTCTGATGGCCGTATACTGCACAGTGTAGTGGCGTAAAATCTCCAGCGTCTTTTAGATTGATGTCAGCTCCTTCCGCAACGAGCGTCTTCACTTTGTCTAACTCTCCTAAGAATGCGGCCGCGTTGATAGCTGAAGTCTTGAAGCCTTTGGCAAGAAGGAATCTCACCATGTCCTTCTTATCCGCCATCATTGCATGGTGTAGGGCTGTCTCACCGAATATCTTCACGTTGACGTCGGCGCCATTTGCCAGTAGTAGCTCTATCATATCCTTGTTACCACTGCCGGCCGCCATGTGTAACGGTGTTGACTCATAACCTTCCCCGCGTATCTGGTTGACGTCGGCCCCTCTGGCGAGGAAGAACTTCACGACT
>JADHXR010000115.1 GCA_016782865.1 Phycisphaerae bacterium | reverse complement strand
ATGGGTTTATACAAGAACAAAATGCATTAAAATAAAGAATAAGTGTTGTCTTTAGTGGCTACACATCTGGGTCTAAAATAGCACCTAACATCTTTTCTCTAAATAGGTTAGAATGAAAGTACAGAAGGAACATTTGTTGCAAGATCACCCTCTTCTCTAATTTGCATCAGAATCTCATAGCATTTTCCTCTTCTGAGGCTCCAATTGTGAGATTTTTGCCTCAGCCTCTGGTCGATCTTCTCTCCCAGACCCAGCATATCTTTGGCCTCTTGGATTGGAGCTTCTATCCGTGACTTCATGCCGACATCTGCCAGTCGCCAACATACTTCTTGCAATCCAGCCAACTCGGATATCTCAAACTGTTGCTTGTCCTCCAGCATGACCGTGATCAACTCTTGCCTCACTCTGAACGACCATCTGCTTTTAGGATTGAAGCGTCTGATCAACCTAAACAGTTCCGTTTTGACTTCCGTTATTCTGTATTGTGTCCTAATAGCCAGACCATACGCATTCCGTATCGCGAAGAGGACCTCAAGCCCCCACAATCCTTGCGGTTCCTTCTTATCACGAATTTCATATGCCTTGCCTGCTTCAAGATACGAATCGATGGCGATTCGCGCGTGTCCGATCTCTCTCTGTTTGGCCCGCCCCCATAGAATGTGAGCATAACGCGCTCTCAACACAGAATTCCGAGTGCTCATTAGCCTTTCGGCAACATGCGTATATATCGGTTGATTGAACCTTTCTGTAATGTGACTACACCAGTTCTCCACATCTCCGGGCGTGAACTTAAGCCCAAAAAACCAGCATTCCCAGAGTGTTTGGTCAGCTTCGTTTCTATTGTCCTCAGCTTCTTTCAACTTGTAGACTGCCCCGAAAAGGCTGCTGATTCTGTGCCCACCTGCATAGTTTGTGGCCTGTCTTTCTAAGTGGTCGTACAACGACTTTAAGTTGTTGAACTGTGCCATTGTTGGCTCTCCCACATGTATTTCATGTTTCACAGAATATCTTTCCTTTTGCCGTCTGTCAAATACAACTGGAAGCAAAACGCTTTGTCCCTTGACGCTGGAGTCGGGGCTCAATAAAATGCACCCTACGAATATTCGCGGGAATTTCAGTGGATTCGTGCAAACACATATGAAGGGATCTTGAAATGGCGATTGATGCAAAGAAAGTGTCGGCCTGTCTCGAAGAGTGCAAGCAACACCTTACCGGCGAGTTGCTTCCTTTCTGGCTGGATCGGTGCAAGGACGACGAAAACGGCGGCTTCATTACGCATTTCGACAAGGACGGTAACGACAGCGGCGAGGATGAAAAATCCATGTTGGCCCAGGCCCGCACAGTTTATTCTATGGCGTCGGCTCACCGCGCCGGCTTCGGCGAGGGCCGATGCGCCGAGTACGCCAGGCACGGCGTCGATTTCTTAATCGACAAGATGTGGGACGCCGAGCACGGCGGATTCTTCTGGATCACCGACCGTGCGGGCAATATCACCTGCGACAAGAAGATCCTGTACGGCCTGTCCTTCATTGTGTACGCCCTCAGCGAATATACCATGGCAACGGGAGACGTCCGTGGCAGAGAATACGCCGAGAAGACCTTCGACCTGGTCAAGAAGCATGCCGCCGACACAATGTATGGTGGCTACTTCGAGATGTTCGAGAGGAACTGGGACCTGTGCGGCCCGGGCAGCGGCGGAGGAGACAGAAAGACCCTTGACGTCCACATGCACCTGATGGAAGCGTTTACGACGCTCTACGAATGCACGGGTCAATCCATCCACCGCCGAACGCTCATCGAAGATATCGACCTTCAGCTAAAGAGAATTCTGCACCCACAGTACGCGACCGGGATACCGCAGTTTACGCCTGACTGGAAGGTTGCGTCGCAGATTAAGTTTGACATTGTCTGGGGCTGGGACCGCTTCGCCGAGGGCGGGCAAAAAGACAACGCCGAAGACAATACCTCGGCAGGGCACAATGTAGAGTTTGCCTGGCTGCTCGCCCACGCCACCGACATCTTGGGCGATGGCTTCGACCGGTACAAGGATGTCATCAAGAAGGCGACCGATCACGGACTGACCAACGGCATCGATCCGGAATATGGCGGCGTCTATGTGGAGGGCCCCCACGCAGGCGGCGTTCACGATATGGAAAAGGAATTCTGGCAGCAGGCCGAAGTGATGATCGGAATGCTGGAGGCGTCTCTGCGTTTCGGTCCTGACCGGTACTGGCCGGCATACGAGAATGTGCATCGTTTCGTCTTCGACAAGATGATAAACCATCCCGTCGGCGAGTGGTGGCCCCTGCTGACCAGAGAGGGCGAGCCGATCTGGACGCACATGAGCCATTCGTGGAAGGTGAACTATCACACGATTCGGTGCATGGTGCAATGTATCAACCGTCTCGAGAAGCTGCTCACGGTCTAAGTGAGGTGCCGGACCATGAATCAAGAACGCATCAGGGAAATATCGGCTCGCATCAAGGACGTCAAAGTAGCGGTCTACGGTGACTTTTGTCTCGACGTCTACTGGGTGCTCGATCCTCGCGGCTCGGAGGTCTCGCTCGAAACCGGCCTGCAGGCATGCGCGGTCGGCAAACATTACTATTCGCTCGGCGGCGCCTCGAACGTCGTCGCCAATCTCGCTGCGCTCGAACCGGCGGCGATTCAGGTCATAGGTGTTATCGGAGACGACATTTTCGGTAGAGAACTGACTCGCCAGTTCAACGAACTGGGCGTCGATACGACTTGCCTGGTAATTCAAAAGGAGGACTTCGATACTGTAGCATTTGGCAAGCCGTACCTTGAGGGTAATGAACAGCCGCGGATGGACTTCGGCTTTTTCAACAAGCGAACCGAGGCGACCGACCGGGCCATCCTCGACGGCATAAGAAATGCCCTGAAGACGGCGGATTCGTTGATCGCAAACCAGCAGGTCCCCGGCTCGATCACAAACGAATCTTTCATCGACGGAGCCAACGCTCTGTTCGAAGAGTTCTCCGATAAAGTTGTCCTGCTCGATTCCAGGCACTTCGGCCACAAATTCAAGAACATCTACCGCAAGACGAACGATTTCGAAGCGGCGCATCTGAACAACGTCGATGTCAAGCTGGACGATGTTCTCACGTTCGCCGACGTCAAGAAATACGCAGGGAACCTATACAAACAGTTCAACAAGCCGGTCTTTCTGACAAGGGGTGCGCGAGGCATAGTAACCATTGACTCCGAGGGCGTGCATGAGGTCCCGGGCATCCAGCTATTGAAAAAGCTCGACATCGTCGGGGCCGGAGACACGGTGACAAGTGCGCTTGCTCTGTGCCTGGGTGCGGGTGTCGGGCCCGCCGAGGCTGCCGAGTTCGCCAACTGCGCCGCCGCTGTTACCGTTCAGAAGTTGTTCCAGACCGGCACTGCATCGGCTGCGGAAATCATCGAAATTGGCAGAGATCCAGATTACATTTATCAATCGGAACTTGCCTGCGACGTTCGCTGTGCCCGCTATTACGAGGACACGGAAATAGAACTTTGCTGCGAGTCGCTGCCGCTCGGTCAGATCAAGCACGCCGTGTTCGATCACGACGGGACCATAAGCACGCTGCGGCAGGGCTGGGAGGAAATAATGACACCCGTGATGATAAAGGCGATTCTCGGCGACGACTATGAAAACGCCGACGAGACGCTCTATCACAAGGCGCGGAATCGTGTCTTAGATTACATCAACAAGTCGACCGGCGTCCAGACGATCGTTCAGATGGATGCTCTGGTTGAAATGGTCGCAGAATTTGACCTGGTCCCGGCCGATAAAATCCACGACAAGTTCGGCTACAAACAGATCTACAACGACGCCCTGATGGAGGTTGTCAACAAGCGGCTCGAGAAGTTCAAGTGCGGCGAACTCGACTTATGTGACTACACAATCAAAGGCGCGTTGGAATTCCTGAGGGCCTTGAAGCAAAGAGGCATAAGACTGTACCTCGCCAGCGGGACGGACCGCCAGGACGTTGTGGCCGAATCCGAAGCGCTGGGCTATGCCGATCTTTTCGATGGTGGGGTTTACGGCAGCGTAGGTGACATCGCCAAATATTCCAAGAAGATGGTCATCGAGAAAATAATGACCGAGAACAATCTGCAGTGCCCCGAATTAGCGGTCTTCGGCGACGGCCCCGTCGAGATCAGAGAATGTCGAAAACGCGACGGTATCGCCGTGGGAATCGCCAGCGATGAAATCCGCCGGCACGGCCTAAACAGCGAAAAGCGGACCCGCCTAATAAACGCCGGCGCACACATCGTTGCGCCCGACCTTTCTCAACATAAGCACCTCTTGCACCTGCTCGGTTTGAGGCGTTAAGACCCTGGTTTTTAGAATCCTTCGGCCTGTCCATACACTGAACTGGAGAGACCGGATCGCACACTACACTTTCTCGGCTTGGGTCAATCGGCTCGCTCTTTCGGTCGAGGTGATCTCGCCGATTCGCCGCCGCTGGCCCGACGTGTCGGCTGGCCTGACAGAGTCAAGTTCACCGCTCTGCAACGCATTTATTTCGGCGAAGACTCTCTCAAAACGGTCCATCGCCTCGGACAAATCCGGCAGCTTCTTGGCACACTTCCTGGCGTTCTCAGCAAGGAATTCGGCAGGCCTGTAGCGGTCGAAAGCGCCGAGACCCAGCCCGACGGCTGCAAAATGCTCCTCGACCTGCCGGAAAAGGCGCTTCGGCTCTTCCAGCGGGTCCAGGACCGGCAGGCGATGCCTTCGCGGCAGCTTGTAGCATAGATTCACAAGTCCAGCATACGTCGACCTGCCTATCAAATCTTCGATGCCCCCTTCATCGGTGTTTATGTATTTGTCCAGGGTGAGGATTCGACCGCTGCGCAGAATCTCCGGGTCCGGTAGTTGCTCGAGTTTCTTTTGGCCACCGGCCACGTCCATCAGCACTACCACGTTGCCCTCGTTGGCGCCGAACAGGCCCAGAAAGGCCCCGATCCTCTCGCCGCCCCCGCACGGCACGATCGACCAATCGGGCCCCAGACAGGGGCGGTTCTCTTGAGCCAGTCGCCGCGAGAACCAGTTCAGATACATCGCATCCGCAGGGCTTGCGACGAGCAGCGCCTTGCGACTGTTCATTGATCGAGTTATCTCGTAGGCGAGCGCTGCCCGCAGGGGGATGAGTGTATCGGGATTCGTGCTGAGTATCTTTTGCCCAACCTTGGTGCCGAGGTATTTCTCCTCGCCGCTATCACTGGTGACGACAATATCTTCCACAGTCCTGCATTGCCCCAGGCTGTTGGCACGTATCATGAAAGGCGAATGCGTCGTATAAATAATCTGGTAATGCGGCTCAAGCTCACGCGAAATATACTGGAGCAGGTCCTCCTGCGCCCGAGCGTGGAGCCCGATGCCCGGGTCGTCAAGCAGCACGAAAAGGTTGTCTCCGAAGGTTCTCTTGACCTGTGAGAACCACACCAAAAACGAAAAGAACCACGCGAACCCTGTGCTTCGCTCGTCGAAGTTCAGCGTAATGTTATGTCTGGTGTTGAGGATACGCGTCTCCAATACATATCCCTCGTCGAACGGCGGCGGATCTTGCGGCTTTCCCGGATGCAACTGAAAGCATACTCGCAAAGATGTGTTTTGGCTCCAGTGCCTGGCAATCTGGTCGGTTATGGGTGCCGAGGCCGCCTCCAGATCGGCAGTCAGCTCCTCCGAATTCTCGATGCTCGCCAAGTATTCGGGCCTTGTTGCGACCAGGTCGAGCAAAGCAAGGAATACGCGTTCCTGTCCCGACAGCATTCCACGTTGCTGCTTCTTGATGAGGAAGTCGATGGCCACCCGCCCGTCCAGAATGTTGCACTTCTCGAAATACAGGAACTTCGGCAGCAGCACTTCCAGCTCACTCTGGGCCGATTCGGGCAGAGAATCCGTTTGCAGCGGCTCTGCGCCTTCGAAAGTCCACCACGATCCCGGATAATACCCTTTGCGGATCTCCACAATCCTGGATTTCACGGCGCCGGCGCCGAGTATCTTCTCGAGTGTTTCTGCGTCCTTATCTTCGACTTGCCATTCGGTAATAAGTGTGTCATCCGGCTTGCCGCCGACGCGGAGTTCGTACTCCTTGCGGCGTCGCCTGGGATATTCCAGCAGCACGTCGAATTCGCCCAGCTCAGCCACGTCCGGGTTCAGCTTATGCAGGGCCTCCAGAAGCGCCGTCTTGCCTGCCTCATTCTGGCCCACCAGGCATGTCACCGGGCAAATATCGAACCGCGTCGAGTCTTCGATGCACTTGAAGTTCTTGACTTGCATAGACTTGAGCTTCATATGATTGCTCCTCCAAAGGGACTTCTTTTCATTAAATTCAGACCGGCCCTTGCATGTATGTTTGGCGACAAATAGCTCCTCGAAGTCATTTGCCCTTCCGATACTGTGGCAACGGCATAACAATCGTACAGAATCGACCGACAACTGTCAAGTAGATTCTGATTTCCCTCGGCTGCTATTATGCCATGTGGGGTGAGCCTTTTGACGGACGTCACAGAATAGCTGCCATTTGGGTGCTTGAAGGACTTTTTGGGCTCGCATCTTGCAAATGGTCGGCCACAGTTCTATAATGCGTTGAGGCCGAATAGGCGCCTATGACTGTCGAAATGAACTGACCTGTAATGGGAGATTGAGTAGTGCCAATATTCGAATACAAGTGCAACAAGTGTGGACATGTTACTAAGTTCCTCGAGAAAGCGGGGACCTCTCGGAAACATAACTGTCAAATGTGCGCAAGTTCCGATCTGCAGAAGCTGCTCTCAGGATTTGCGGTGGGCCGCAGCAGTGCGTCGAGTCAGGCCTGCGAGACGTGCCCGAGCGGGCCATGTCCGAGTGATGTCTGCCAGGCGGGGGCCTGTCCCAACAGCATGTGATACGGACGTTTGACCCGGATCTTCGGCTCTGGCCGGCTCGGTTTGCTCGTCTGTCTTGTCCTTTGTTCCCGATTGCGCGCTGCCTAGCAATTCGCCGAGGATCTGCTTGCTTGTTGTCGTCCTGCCGGGCGAAGATGCTATCAGATCAACTGCGTCGCACCACCAGCAGATATCTATCCTGAATTGGTCGCAAGGCGGAAACCGGCTCAAAGATCATCCAATTCGGCCAGGAAAGAGTCGGAACCATCGAGTTCCAGCTCGGGGAAACTGCCGGACGCTTCTTCGGCGCCGACCTTGGGCGTCTGCGGTTTCTTCGGCGCCGGCTTAAGCGCTTCGGGCGGGACTGCCTCTTTGGGCTCGCCGTCGATCTGGAGCATGAACGTGAGCGGGCCTACTCTGATGTAATCGCCCGCCTTGACTGCCGCCGCATTTATGCGTTTGCCGTTGAGAAAAGTGCCGATGCGCGAGTCGAGGTCCTGGATTTTCAAACTCTCTTTGTTCGGGCTCAATTGGCAGTGCTTTCTGGAAACGACCTTCAGGGGAATACGCAGTTCACAATCGTGACTTCGGCCCAATACCGTAACGCCGTCCGGCAGGGGAAAAGCCGCCTGTGAGCCGTCATTCTTGAATAGAACCAAATTCATATCCATTCCGGCTTCCTCCTGACTTTCTTACGCCGCACCATGAACAAATATATTATACCAGCAAAGGGGTCGAAAGGCAACAAATAAATCGCTCACGATAAATAATATTGACAGGGCTGTCTCTTTGGATTAGATTTGCCTGGGCTTATGCTAAATGGGAAATAAGGCACAAGACGGATCAGCAATACCGGACAAACGTATGGCAAAAATTACGCTGCCCAATGGGAGCACGTTGGAGGTTAGTGACGGCGCGACAGCCGAGCAAATAGCTCAACAGATAGGACCGGCTCTTGCAAAAGCCGCCGTGGCGGCGAAGGTAGACGGCCGATTGATCGATTTGTCCACGCCCGTTAGCGGCGATGTTGCGGTTCAGATCATCACCCTCAAAGACGACGAAGGCCTTGAAATTATGCGGCATAGTTGTGCGCATGTGATGGCTGAAGCGATATGCAGCATCTGGCCCAAGACAAAGCTTGTCTACGGCCCCACCGTTGAGGACGGATTTTATTATGACGTCGATCTTGACGAGCCGATTCGACCGGACGATTTCGAACGCATCGAGCGGAGAATGGCCGAGATCATCAAGGCCGGCAAGCCGTTAGTTCGCGAGGAAATGACCAAGGCCGAAGCCCTGGAGAAGCTGGCGGCAGACAAATACAAAACCGACAACGTAAGTCGCGCTGACAGTGACACCATCAGTTTCTATTCGCAGGGGGATGGCTTCGAGGATCTGTGCCGCGGTCCGCACGTGCCCGGCACCGGGAAAGTCGGGAGCTTCAAGGTCATGTCCGTCGCGGGTGCGTATTGGCACGGCGATCCCACGCAGAAAATGCTGCAGCGCGTCTACGGCACCGCCTGGCCCGGCAAAAAGGAGCTGGACGACTATCTGCAGAGATTGGCCGAGGCGAAGAAACGGGACCACCGTGTCTTGGGCAGGCAACTGGATCTGTTCAGTTTCAGCGAGGCAGGCCCCGGTTTTGCATTCATCCACGCCAAAGGAATGATTATCTGGAATTCCATCGTGGACTTCTGGCGCGGCGTTCACGACAAATACGAATACGAGGAAATCCGCACGCCTATAATTCTTAACGAACAGCTCTGGCACAAGAGCGGGCACTGGGACAACTACAAAGAGAACATGTACTTCACCAGCTTCGACAATACGGACTACGCGATCAAGCCGATGAATTGTCCCGGTGGATGTCTCGTTTACAAGACAAGGCAGCATTCGTATCGCGAGTTTCCGCTGCGCGTCGCCGAGCTTGGTCTTGTCCACCGGCACGAAGCCAGCGGTGTCATGCACGGACTGTTCAGGGTCAGGCAGTTTACCCAGGATGATGCGCACATCTTCTGCAAGGGCGAGCAGATTGAAGCCGAGATAGTCGGAGTCATCGAGCTAACCTTCGAAATATACCAGGCCTTTGGGTTTGAGGATTTCCATATCGAGCTGTCGACGAAGCCCGATAAGCACATAGGCTCGGATGAGATTTGGGAAACGGCAACAAATGCCCTCGAGGATGCCCTCAGGCACAAGAATATCGATTACAGAATCAACGAAGGCGACGGCGCATTCTACGGGCCCAAGATCGATTTTCATATCAGAGATTGCCTCAAGAGGTCCTGGCAGCTCGGCACTATCCAACTGGATTTTTCCATGCCGGAGCGTTTCGGCCTGATTTACACCGACAAAGACAACACCGAGAAGACCCCCGTCATGATCCACCGGGCGGTGCTGGGTTCTTTCGAGCGTTTTATCGGAATTCTCATAGAACACTATGGCGCGAATTTCCCGTTCTGGCTCTCGCCGGAGCAGGCAAGGGTCCTGCCGATTAGCGAAAAAAGCAATGATTACGCCAGCGCAATCCAGGTCAGGCTAAGAGACGCGCAATTGCGCTGCAGTTGCGATTTCTCGAATGAGAAGATCAATGCGAAGATCGCCAGGGCCCACGGCGAAAAGCTGCCCTATATGCTCGTGGTCGGTCCCAAAGAGGTCGAATCCGGCACGGTCAACGTGAGGATTCGAGGGGTCAAAGAGAATAAGGCCGTAGAGGTTGAGGAGTTTCTGAAAATGGCGCGGGTCAAAATTGCCGACAAAGAAATGGACTTGCCATTTTAGCTTTTGGGCATATAATTGACGGTTGTCAAAGATGTTAAGAATGATCAGATGATGATTTATTGTTTTGCAGAAAGGTAAGGTGATGCACAATAAGTAAACAAGACTTGAGGATAAATGGGCGGATCAAGGCAGGAATGGTCCGGCTGATCGATGCGGAAAACGAGCAGCACGGAATCTTGGACACGCATGAGGCGCTGGACAAAGCACGCGAGGCTGGCTTGGATCTTGTCGAGGTGGCGCCTACGAGCGACCCACCCGTTTGCCGAATAATGGATTACGGCAAGTGGTTGTATGAGCAAAAGCGTAAGACCCGCGAGGCACAAAAGAAGCACCATCGCCACAGCGCAACGCTTAAAGAAATCAGGCTCAGGCCTGAAACCGACAAGCACGATCTGGAGATGAAGCTCAATCGCGGGCGCGAGTTTCTGGAAAAGGGTCACAAACTCCAATTCACAATGTTCTTCCGTGGACGACAAATGCTGCACAGGGACCGTGGCTTCGCCGTGCTGGAGGAGATCACGGAATCGCTGCAGGATTTGGCCAAGATTGAGCGACCTGCCAGAATGGCTCACAGGCGCATGACCTTGCTGCTTGTGCCCAAATAGCGCGGCTATCACTTAGTATAGAGATCTCATCTCGATTTTAACGATCTTCCGGCAGGTTCAGGATGACATGTCGCAAGTTCTATTGCTTTGCCGTAACTATGACATTCGATTGGCCAGGGTCTCGGCATACTGCCCGAAATCCTACATTGAATACTCTCTGATAGGGTCGATACGCGAGACGGAAAGCAGACCTGGCCCGTTTAGGTCTGTCATACCAGGACCCGCCGCGTACGACTTTATCCTCAGCAGCACTCAGGCTGTTGCGTCCATCATCTTCACGGTAGGGGTATGGCCTATAGGATGTTCTGGTCCATTCACATACATTGCCGTGCATGTCATGTACGCCCCACCAGTTGGAGTCATATCTGCCGATCTCACTGGACACAAGCACGCCGTCGTCAAAACGGTTATCTCGTGGAATCCAGTCGTCGTAATTCGTTGGGTTTACAAGGGGTGCATACACCTGATACGGATCATCTGCAAACTCTCTTAGTTTCTTATCAGCCAGATTCGCATACGGCGAGAAGTCTGTATTGAGATTGCCAAATGAAAACTCCATGTCCGATCCTGCCCGGCAGGCATATTCCCACTGAGCCTCTGTCGGCAGTGAGAATTTGCGGCCTGTCTTGTCACTGAGCCAGTCACAGAACTCCATTGCCTGAAGCCACGACACACGCACAACGGGTTGCTTCGGGCGATTGAGTGGGAAGCCGTGCACACCAAACTGATACGCGTGTTTTGACTCCACGCGACTGTCATGTCCCGGATCATAGCAGAGGTACTGCTCATTCGAGACTTCAAATTTACCTATCCAAAAGGGCTCTGCGATTCTCACAACAGTACATGGTTTTTCATCAGGAACAGCCCTGTCATCTGTGTCGCCCATGACAAATTCGCCTACCGGTATCCGTACCAATTCAAGCTTGATTCCCCGGCCAAGATCAACAGTCCACGTTGAATCGCCGGCGACGGCCTGTAAATGTCTTGCTGTATTCCTGTCGAAAGGCCATTTTCGAGACCTCAACTCGGGGAAATCCACAACCTTGTGCGTATAGGTAACTGGCTCGATCGGTTTTGGCAGAATCTGCGGAATGATTTCGAGGTCCTCGTTTACACCTGCGTACAACTCACGCAGTTCAGCTTGCCGGCTGGAGAGCTTTTTCGCACGTTCTCCGACAATTTCATGCCAGTAGCCATGATATGGAGCGTTAAGATCTATCCAGGTAACAATTCTGTCCCAGGATTCGGCATCGAGCCTCACGCCATGATGCCCTTTTCTTAGCATCTGTACCAACTCGGTTGTATCCGCGTGAAAATCCAACGGCGTCAGGAGATGATAATCACTTTCAATACCGGGTCTTCTTACGTATCGGTGCAACCACGTATAACTTACTGAGAAAAATCTGCCGCCGTCAGCACCGGCATTGCCGGGGGTAACCGATTTCCAGTCGTTGATGAACTCAGTTCCCCGCAGATCGGGAACCGATTCACCCGCAGCAAGTTTCTTGCCTTCAGGCGAATCGGCATTGTGGCAACTCAGGCAGTAAGCATCCAACACCGGCTGGACCTCTCGCTTAAAACTAAAGCCACGCGTCGGCCCATACCAGGGAGTGATTGTTGAGGGTTCGCGCCGGGCGGCCATCGTATTCCTTGCCGGTGGAGCAGTGTTTTGGCGGTCATGACAGCCGACGCAGGAAAGGACCTCGCCGGGCATAGCCGTCATCCAACTGCGCATGACTTGAAGCGCTTTGCCTTCGGCATCCAGAGGCTGAACTGAAACCGGTGTGTTGGCCGGAATTATGAAATTCGCTGAGCCGTCCGCTTCCACGGGCACGGTGCCGAGGATTCTCTTGATGTCCCAGGGTCCGTCCATACCCACCGTTCCGAGCAAACCGCCCATGCCGCGGTAGCTGTAATTGTAGCTGAAGACTCTGAGCTTTTTGACCGACCCGCGCGGCACACCTTGCAGACCCTGTCCTGCATGAACATCCGACAGGTAGACTATGGCGTTCTTGCTGGCGGGATCGATCCTGTCCGGCACGGCGGGAGGCCTCTTGGTCTTTCTCAATGCAATCGGTTCGAACAGGACATAGCCCTTCTGTTCCTTCAAGAGGAGCATGTTGTCGAAAACGTCGACCAGATAGATGCCCCATAATGAACTGGGAGTCGGTTGGGACGAGACGAGGAAATACTTGTCGCTCAGCGGATACGGGTGCAGGAACTTCGGCCATGACTCGTTGACCAACTGATCCTTGATGACCGATTCGACTTTCTTGCCGAAGCCCGGTATTCGCTGAACGACGCCGGATGCCTCGTGCCGATTTATGCCGGGGTCAAAAATGACCATCTCTCCCATACGGGCCACTCCATGATGGCCCGTAACAATACCCACGACCTTGGTCGGATGATTCGGTACCGCCCTGGCGTAAAAGATCGAGTTGGGCCAATAGGAATTGCTGCCATAATACTCCATTTGTGACGTGCCGTCAGGATTCATGTGAAAAAGCATGCGGGTATTGGAATGCGGAGTATCCGTGTACTCCCAGCGCTGATACAGCACCCTGCCGTTGTTCAAGAGAGTAGGACACCAGTCATGGTCCTGATCGAAGCAGAGTTGCCGTACGTTGCTGCCATCGCTATCGGTGATATACAGATTCGCCACATGGCTGCTGCCTCGAACGCAAGGCACACCGGTCATGGGTGCAGTTGAGTCGTATATGATACGCCCGTCCGGCAGATAGCACGCGTCGTAGTTGTCCACGTCAGGTTCCTGGCCGCGCGTTACCTGGATAAGGTTTGTGGCATCTGTTTCTATCTGCCATATCTGCCACCTGCCGTGACTTCCGGGCATAGAAAACAGCATCTTGTCGGCATCAAAATTCAGATCTACATCACCGACAAACTGAGAGCTTGCGGGGCGATAGAGAGTCGTTAGTTTGCCGTCCGGGCTAATTGGAGACAGCACAGCGATCTCATTGTCGTAACCGGTCGAGGCGGTTGAGCAATTGCCCTGCCAGTTTGCCGGCAAACCCAGCCTGTTAGCCGATCTCTTAATCAGAATTATCTTGTCAAAATCAACAAGCGGATTGGAAAGCAAAGCCTTGCGTTTGAGAGCGATCATTTCCTGCAGGCTCTGATGCGCCTGTGGGTCATCCTTGACGATCTGGGCCCTGATCCTGGGCAATTGTTTTTCAAACTCATCCAATCTGGCAAGATACACACCGGCTTTGGGGTATTTGTCAGGATAAGTCCTCCCCAAGTCACTGATTGCTCGTTTCAACGCTTCGATATTCAGAAGCTCCAGGCTCTTGAGCATTCTCTCTTTTCTTTCGACAATTTCGGAGACTCTGGCATACAGGGACACCCACCGAGGATCGTCCGGTGTATCGGCAACAGTTGTCAGCCTGGCAAGTTCATTGCGCAGAGCGTCGCCCTCATTGCCCGCCTTCTCAAGCATGGCGGCGATTATCTCTTGGGCCAATGGAACATCATCCAGATCAAACTTAACCGAATCAGGATCAACCTTGGCCCGTTTGGACCATTGACTGATGGAACTTTGCAGTGCGGGCTTGCCCAGAGCGAGGTTCTTGTCTTTATCCAAGACCCCGTAGACTTCAACCTCACTCAAATGCAGCCAGTTACTGTCATCTATCCGTATGCGCACAAAACGGCCCTGGCAGTCGCCGAGAGAAATCGCCAGGGGTTTATTGTTTTTGGGTCCTTCGAACAAGCTGCCGTCATGTTTGTAAACATCCTGCCATTTTTCACCATCAAGCGAAACCTGCAATACGAGGTAGCGCGCACGCTCCTGGGCTGTGGAGCGGTTGAATACCAGGACTCGATCCAGAGGATGACTTTGCTGCAGATCCACCTGCCACCAAGGATTCTTTTGCCTATCCGTATGAAAACCAAAAGACCCGTCTTTAATACCGTCAACGGCACCGGCTGCGTCAGCTTCAACGTCACCTCTGCTGCGATTGATCAGAAGTCTGATCCATTCTGCTTTGGCTGCAGGATTGATTGCTGGCCGACGACCTGCCGCATCGGCGCCTCGCATGTCGAGCACGCAGATCACAGCCACAAAACCTATCACCGATGTGCTTAAAGACAGCCAACGTGTAAATCCCGTAATCCATGTCTTCATAATAAAACACCCCTTGTACAAACAACATCCCAACTCAGATTGTAATCGTGCAGAGTGCGATTGTCAAGCAGGCATCGGACCGCTGCATTATTGACTCAGCAGGGGCTTGCCATGAGCACCAAAATGCCAGAAACTCTTCGTTAAATTCCGGACTCCATTTTGTCACCATATAGATTGATTTTTTTATTCCAAGTCTCTACACGGATCTTGATGGGCTGTTATTCCAAATATCGATATGTACCCACCACCTGCCATCGATGTATTTGAGTATAAGCAGGTGCTTGCCCCTGGTTTCTATAACCTCGCCCTGCTCATTCTTCGTGAGCATTGTGAACTGGGCAGCTTCGTACCCCAGATCTGCACGCTCTTCCAAGGCAATACGCTCGTATACGTGATCGTGGAATCCTAAACCCAATACATCCTGATAGAATTTCTCAATGTCACGTCTGCCCCTGACCACTTCAGCATTGGGTACCATTAACAGGGCATTCTCAGCATACACCCGGCTGAGGGTCCCGGCGTCCCCAGCCTGAAGGGCCTCTGTAAAGGTCTCATTGATTTCCTGCATGCCCTCATTGAGTGACTTCATACGTCAACTCCTTAACACCAACTCTTCGGCAGGTTACAAACACCAGTATTTTTGCGCCGCTCGGCATAATTCTCAAAGAACTCGATATCATAGCGTTAAAGTCGCGTGTTCACTTTGTGAAGAGGCTACCGTGAAACGGGCATTGCAGGGGCGATTTTTTTCAAGTTGACGCCACCGGATGTCCGTAGTTTCGACATATTGCCGAGATCTTTAGGTCTTGAACGGCTGATGCCATGGGCTCCAGAGCGACCATGTGCCGTCAGTCCTTTGCTGCCGCACGCGCGCAAAGTAGACCCCGCCGGCATCGAGTCGAGCCTTACCCGAAAGCAGTCCCACGAATCGGCCTGCTTCGGGCCCAACCCGTACTTTGTTGGTTGTCTCCACTAAGCCGGACTTCCATACTACGTTCTCGCCCCGCTCATCGGCCGCAATTTCCACCTGCCAGTTCTGTTGGGCGCCAGGTCCTTGGTAAGGCGTCTTTAGAAGGATGGGATTCCTCAAGCAGACAACAGGACCGATAGGCCTGGTTGATATGACGAAGTTATCAAACCAGCGCGACTGAGTAACTGGAGATCCCTTATTCCAATACGTCTCAAGAAAGACGGCGTTTATGCCGTGCCTGGTATAGCTGCCGCGCCAGTCTAGGCCTTTGCGTTCAGCCTCGAGCCGCCCGTCTATCCACAACTGGTTCAGACCGTCCTTCTTGCCGGGCGTATTGAGTTTCACTCTGGCCTCGACGCAGACCCATCGGCCGGATTCTTCAGTGCTGTGGAGCTTGAAACTGGATGCAGGTCTGTTGCCCAGCCACTTAAGATTGCCGAAGTCATTGTATTTCGTGGTTACCACGCTATCAGCCCGAATGCCAGTTGCCGGGTCGAGGGTGAGCGCCTCTCCGCTGCTCCATACATGGGCGATCATTCCCTGTGCCCACCCAGGCGAAACGATACTCGTCGCCCTCGACAGCTTGGCGGGGCCGCCCCCCGTCCAACCGTGTTGATGTTTCACATAGACGCGCCAATATATCTCGTCGTACTGCCTGCCCTTGTTAACAACTTTGCCCGTGGGGCTGTCACCGAAGAATACCTTGCGGTTGCCCACGCCTCGAGTTCCCTTCTTGTAGAAACTCAACATGGAGCCGCCACTGCCTCCAAATCCCTGGCTTGTATCGACTCGGCCCTGCGATTCGGTGTACTGCTTTTGTGGACCGTCGAAATCATCATACCAGATGACAGCCGCATCAGTTTCCAAAGGACTTGGCCGCAGCGAAACCAAGCTGTCAATTCGTGGAGTAGCCGGCAAGCTTTCCGCCCACGCACTACCTAATCCCAATGCCGAAACAACCTCAAGACAACAGGCTAACAGTTCAAGCTTGCCCATAAAGCAATCCTCCTTAGACCATGTGCTCACAAACACGATTCAATTCTATACGACTGCGAAACACACACCTCGTGACATCCCACTCGGTGTTCTTTCAATGCGGCATTTGCCATGTTTGAGATCTGATACATCAGATAGTGATTCCCGATTATCTCTGGCTTCGATTCTTCAAAACTGGCTACCATTAAGGATTCCAGTTCAGACTTCCTGGCAACTATTAGATCGCAAACTGCTTGCCAATTAAAGATGGGCTTGGCTTCAAGTCTTTGTTGGGGAAATTACGCTTGAAGCTCTTCCAGCATTTGCCAGCGGACATAGGCGTCTTCCAGTTGTTTCCTCAATTCTTCCAGCCTTGCTGTGACGGCGGCAATCTCCCGGCCTTTTTTGTAGAAATCAGGGTTAGCCATAGCATCGTGCAATTGCTGCTGCTCTGTTTCTAGCGTTTCAATCAGCTTCGGTATTGCCTCAAGCTCCTTTCTTTCCTTGAACGACAATTTACGCGGCCGCACTGATATTTGTTTTATCCTGTTTTTTTGGGCAGGGGCATTTTCCGGCGGTTGCTGTAATTGGAGTGTTTTCTTACTTTGTCTGAGCCAGTCATCATATCCGCCGACGTACTCCTTAACAATCCCATTGCCCTCCAGCGCGAATGTGCTCGTGACCACATTATTTAGAAATTCGCGGTCGTGACTTACGAGCAATACCGTTCCTGGATAATTCAGCAGAAATTCTTCAAGCAGGTCCAATGTTTCAATGTCGAGGTCGTTGGTTGGTTCATCGAGTACCAGTATGTTTGACGGCCGCGCGAACAGCCGTGCAAGCAACAGCCGGTTGCGTTCACCGCCCGAAAGATTGGCCACAGAGTTGCGGGACTGGCTGGGCGCAAACAGGAAGTTCCGCAGATAGCCGATTATGTGGCGGGGACTGCCGTTGATGATGAGTGTCTCACTGCCGTCGGCAATATTTTCATATACGGATTTCTCGTAGTTGAGCTGTGCGTGCGACTGGTCGAAATAGGCGACTTCGAGATTGGTTCCATGGCGTACGGTTCCTTGCTGCGGGGCCAGTTCCTTCAGCAGAACCCGCAGCAGTGTAGTTTTGCCTGAGCCGTTAGGCCCGATTACGCCAATTTTGTCGCCCCGCATGATCAGCGTAGAAAACTCTCGGATGATCGGCTCATCAGGCTTATAGGCAAACGAGATCGCTTTTGCCTCAATAACAAGTCTGCCCGAGAGCCGGGCCCCCTGCAATCGCATACGGACGGTACCTATGATCTCTTTGCGTTGTCTTCTCTCCTCTCGCATTTTCTTGAGAGCCCGCACACGGCCTTCATTGCGCGTACGCCGAGCCTTTATGCCTTTGCGTATCCAGGCCTCTTCCTGTGCCAGCTTCTTATCGAAAAGGGTATTTTCGACCGTTTCCGCCTCCATTGCCGCCTCTTTACGCAGCAGGTACGTTTCATAATTGCAGTGATAGCTCGTCAGTCGCCCGCGGTCTAATTCGATTATGCGTGTCGCGAGTTTTTTCACGGATGCCCTGTCATGGCTGACGAACATCAATGTCCCACTATATTGCGACAGGAATTCCTCGAGCCATGTGATGGCTTCGATATCGAGATGATTGGTCGGTTCATCAAGCAGCAATATGTCCGGCTCGCGAACGATTGCCTGGGCCAGCAGTACACGCCGTTTCATTCCGGCCGACAGGTTCTCGACTTCCGCATCAGCGTCCAGTTTTATCTTTTCAACTATCATCTCAACGTAGTGGTTCAACTGCCATCCACCTTCAATGTCGAGACTGTGCTGGAGTTTGTCCAACTGTCCCAGCAGATTTTTGTTGTGCGGTTCAGTGGCGATGCGATGGCTCAGCAGATGATATTCAGCAAGGAGTTTACCTCGCGGGCCAAGCCCCTCGGATACTACATCAAAGACGGTTCCTTTCAGACCAGCGGGTACGACCTGTGTCAGGCAAGTGACGGAAAGCGAAGGCGTTCTTGAAATAATACCGCTTTCGGGTTCAAGTTCCCTGCAAATAAGTTTCATTAGCGTCGATTTACCAACACCGTTGCGGCCAAGCAGACATATGCGCTCGCCATGCTCGATCTGAAAGCTCATGTGCTCAAGCAGCGGGTGCCCGCCAAAGCCAACGCTGACTTTCTCCATTCCTAATAACGCCATATCATCTATTACATCCAAATCTGAAGATCCTCAAGAGATTGCTCCAGCATATTCCCGTACATTTTAGTTTTTGACAACAAAATAGAAATCTTATATAAGTCTTTGTAATTTAACAAGTACGGAAGTTTTAGCAGGAAAAGTTCCATAAAAAGCCTTAGCTCGCCTGGAGTTTATATGAATGCGTTCGATCCGTCCGGCAATGACGCTCAGCCGCTACTGAAGCACCCACGGCGACCCAGATACAGCGGTACTCACCCAAAAAGTTATCGGCAAAAGTACAAGGAGCACAACATAGAGGCTTACCCTGACCTTGAGGCTCATCTGTGTGCAAAAGGCAAGACACCGGCAAGCACTCATATTCCTGTCCTGACAGAGGATGTTTTAGCCTGCTTGAGACCCAGGCCCGGTGAAGTCGTGGTTGACTGCACGGTCGGCTACGGGGGCCATGCGTTAGAGTTTATCGAGCGTATAGGGCCGACCGGAAAACTGATTGCTTTGGATGTCGATGGCACCGAGCTTGAACACACGCGCCAGCGGCTGATCAAAGTGAACACACCTGTTAGCTTCTATCGCAGCAACTTCGCCGGCATCGGCAATGTGTTGAATAGAGAAAAGCTCGATGGTTACGACATCATTTTTGCCGACATTGGTGTTTCGAGTATGCAAATAGACAATCCCGACCGCGGGTTGAGTTACAAGTATAAAGGTCCCCTCAATATGCGAATGGACGACCGGTTAAAGCGAACCGCTGCGGATTTGCTTAATACTCTTTCCGAAGAAGAGATGGCTAAAGCCTTTTGGGAACTGGCCGATGAACCGGCCTATCAGGAAATTGCCCACCAGGTTGTTATTCAGCGTGCCGTGCAGGCGATTACACACACTTCACAACTCGTTCAGGTGATTCTCGACGCCAAGGGTATTGATCAGAAAGCCTGGCGCCAGCAGCGTCGCACCGAAAAAGTCAGCTCATTACACCCTGCTGCACGCGCATTCCAGGCACTGCGCATACTGGTCAACGATGAGCTTGGTTGCTTGAGAGAGCTTTTAAGAGTTGCACCATACTGCCTGCGTCCGGGTGGCAGAATCGGTATAATAAGTTTCCATAGTGGCGAAGACCGCATTGTCAAACAGTCGTTTCGTGACGGTGTTAGAAATGGCATATACCAGTCAGCGACTGAAGATGCAGTTGTGCCGAAAACCAAGGAAATTAACTCAAATCCCCGCAGCGCATCAGCCAAATTTCGCTGGGCTGTCAACTAAATGCAAAGAAATGAACAACTGGCTTATGAAAATACGGAATTACAGGAAAGCAAAGGAATGGTGGCCGGTATTGCAGACCAAACACACACTTCCACTTTCGAATCACGTGACTTCAATCCACCTTGGCGAGATCGAGAAAGACGATGCTTGAGGGATTGCCAACCGGGGTGTAATGGCCGGTGAATTTGAGGCCGCCGGTCCTGCGATTCACCTGGAAGACGGCGATGTTGTCGGCACGCTGATTGCAACAGTAAAGGTACTGGCCAGTGGGATCGAAGTTGAAGCTGCGCGGATAATTCCCTCTTGTCCATTCTTCCCCTGTGAACGTGAGGTCGCCGTTTGGGCCAACGGAAAAGATCCCGATGCTGTCGTGCAGCCGGTTGCCCGCATAGACAAATTGCCCATCGATTGAAACTAAGATCTCGGAGCAGAAATTACTGCCAGCGAACCCGGGCGGTAGAGTAGAGACCGTTTGGCGTGCGTCCAGGCGTCCCGTTCGGGCATCGTAGTCAAACAAGACGATTGTCGAGCCTTCTTCCTGAATGGAGTAGAACCAGTGACCATTCGGATGAAAATGGAAATGCCGCGGCCCGTCTCCGGCTGGCAGCGAGACTGCGGGCGATTCATTCGGAGTCAGCACGCCTGTCTGCTCGTCGAACTTCCAGACAAAGATTTGATCCAAGCCCAAGTCAACATGCAGTACGAAGCGCCCTGATGGATCGGCCCCAATCATGTGCGCGTGAGTCCTGTCATGTCCGCTGAAGGCAAAGCTGCCCGGCGGAGCGCTGGCCGCCTTGGTGGGGCCAATCTTGCCAGCATCGTTCTTGATGTCCGTGGCGTTGCCCAACCGACCGTCGGTCACAATCGGCAGCACCGCTACTGAGCCGCCAAAATAGTTGGCCACCAACACAAACCGTCCTGACGGATGGATGCTCACATAGGTCGGACCGGCGCCGCCGGAGCGGACGGTGTTGAGCAACGTCAAATGCCCGTCTGCCCGATCGATGGCCAAGGCGCTGACCGTGCCTTCCTTGTCCTGCCCCACGCGATCCGTCTCATTGGCACTATACAGTCGGGTTCCGGTCGCATTCAAAGCCAGGCAGCTAGGGCTTGTTCCCATCTCGTGAATGCCGGCGGGTGTCATCGCCCCGGTGGTGCGATCCACCTGGAAGAGGTGTATACCGCGACCGTTGCCGGGCGGCAGATCCACCTGCGTTGGCAACACATCGCGAAGCGGGGAACTGAAGGTGCCGACATAGGCAATGAGTGGCCCACTGGCTTCATTCGATTGCGCTTGGAGCAAACCTGCGATGAGCGGGGTAGTCGCCGCCAGTGCGACAGAAGTTTTTAGAAACGAACGCCGGGAACGGTCGAGTAGAGTCATGACTGATAGGCATTTCAATTCTTCAATCATGGAAATGATTATACCCCCGAGGGAAAGGCAGATCAAAAGAAAACAACCCTAGGACTGCCATGGCGGTCCTGGGATTGTTGCGTGTGCGGTGTATTGCGTGCATGGACGTCCTTCAAGCAGAGCTAACTTACTCGTGCCAAACGCACGGCGTCAATTGGCAATGGAGCGGCCCGCGCCCGAGTCTCACAGACGCGGGCCGAAATTAGTCTCGCCAACCGAGGTTGGTATCAGTCAAATTGCCCGGTTTATCACCAGCAGTGCTTTCAGACCCTGCGATGGCCGTGAGCCCTTACTGGGTCTCCGCCACAGGCCGATTCAACTGAATATCGTCAAAGTACATCATCCCTGTGCCGCCCGGTCCCGGCGCGCCGGGATTCTTTGTTCCAACGCCGATAGTGATCGTATTGACGTTGGCAAGGTCCACGCCCTGGTTGGCGAACTCCTGAAGGTCGATCACCCACTCGGTCCACGTCCATACGCCTTTCTGCGTTGCGGCAGGCTCGGGATGATAGACAACGGCATTGCCGTTGAGGGCAACGTACATCCGCTCGGGGGAATTGGCCGATAGGCCACGGAACCACAGCAACAGCTTCGTGACCCCTTCTTCGGTCCAGTCTTTCCGATCCACCAGCGTCAGGGTCGCCTCCGAAGTCTTCATGTTGTTGTCGTAACGGTATATCAGTGACTGGGCGCCGTCGTGGACAACAGTCTGCTCGGCATAGGGCGGCAAGTCATTTCCAACGAGCGCGCCGTTCGCCGTGGTTCCAAAACCGTCTATCCAAATGTCGAATATCCTGTTGACCCCAGGCTCACCGGGGGCTGGATCGATATCATCGTACGACTCGAAATCATCCACAGTAATGAAGTCGGCCACCGAGAAACTCCAGATTCCGCCCTTGGTGGTGGTGCCGTCGGTATTGTTCTGATCGACACGCCAGTAGTACGGTCCGCCGCCCCATTCGACACCCTCGGGGGGAGTGAAACTCGTGCTGTTCCGGCTGCCCCGGTATACACCGGTTACATCTGTGGCATCGGCGTTTTCCACGGCGCCTCTGTCCATGCCGAAGTAGACTTCGTGCTCAGCGGCCTTTTCTCCGGGCGACCATGTCAGCGCTGTTGCGTCCTTGACGTAAGGCGTTGTCCCGTTGCCCGGACTAGGGCTCCAGGCGACCAACGGATCACTCCGCATTGCCAGACCTATCTCTTCGGCCGTAAGGGCCTTGCTGTACAATCGCACATCGTCCATGTCGCCGGTGAAGTAGTTCTGCTGGCCGCTGCGAGCGCCTATCAATATGCCGGAAGCATCGGCATGGACTCCCGGGTGAAGAACCGAACCTTCCAGCGCGCCATTGACGTAGATATTGAACGACGATCCGTCAAAGGTCCCGGCGATGTGGTACCACCTGCCCGCGGCCCATGCGCGGGTGACTGTCACGGGACCGTCAAAATCCTCTCCAATGCTGGGCCAGAAACCGATCTCCCCATCTCCGCTTCTGTTGAACGTGGAGTGCGGACGGCCATTGCCGTTCTGCCAGTAGATCAAGTCCTGCCGCGGATCGGTCGCATTCAGGGCGGTGTCGGACTTGAACCAGAACGCCACGGTAAAGGCACTGGTCGGCAATTGTGTCGATTCGGCGTAAACGCTGCCGCTGCCACTCAGTTTCACCGCGCCGCTGTCATAACCGTCCGTCCACTGGGCATCGCCCTGCAGCACGCCGTCATTGCCGTGGCCGGACCAGTCAAACGCAGTCGAACTATGGCCCTCGTCCAGTTTCCACCACCCCACCAGATCAGGGTCGCTGACCGGTATGTCGGGAACGGTCCTGAAACTCCAGACCTCGCCGGTATTCGTGACGCTTCCGTCAAATTCATCCACTCTCCAGTAATATACCTTATCCATTTCGAACGGGCCGGCCGCGTAGCCCAGAGTTCCCATAGGGCCTTTGTAAGTACCACCTGCGCCGGCTTCCACGTCGACAAGATTCTCGCCCACGTATACGTGATGCAGTGCGCCTCCCATGCCAGGCGTCCAGGTGAGAGTCGGATTCAGGACCACGTACATGGCGTGATTCGGCGGCACAGGATCGTATGCGATCTTAGACGGAACAGTGAAGCTCCAGACGTCGCCTTTCCAGGGGCTGTTTGGGTCGGCAGGGTTGACCTCGTCGATGCGCCAATAATATGTGGTACCTTCGACAAGACCGTTCGGATAGGGAAAACCGGCAAAGCCGGCAACAATGAAAGCTTCGGTCTGATTCCCGCGAAAAGTGTCAACAGTTCCGGCATCTACATCATCAAAACTCTCTCCCAGATACACGTCGTGCGAGACGGCTGAATCTCCCGGCAGCCAGCTCAGGTTTACCCATGTACTCATATGCAGGGCGCCGTCCTCCGGGTTGGGACCACGGGCCTTCGGGAACGACAGAGCCCTCTGATTCATTACACTCATCACTTCCTCATCAGAAAGCGATCTGTTATACATCCGGACCTCGTCAATATCCCCATTCCAGGGGGTGCCCGGCTGGGGCCGTCTGCCGATGTTGATCGACAGATTGTTCTCGATCCACTGAGTAGTCAAGCTCGTCGCCTCGCTCTTGACCAGTTCGCCGTTGACATAAAGATCCACGGACTCGCCGGGGCGAAAGACGCCCGCCAGGTGAAACCACTCGTTAGAGCCAAAAGTAAGTGGTTCGGAGTCCGCTCTGAATCTGTCGGTCGGGTTTACGCCTATGTCGAAGCGGGCATATCCGTCTACTTCAAGGTTGAGGCCCCAGGACCTCGCGCTGGCGGGGCCTT
This sequence comes from Phycisphaerae bacterium, assembly GCA_016782865.1. GTDB lineage: Bacteria > Planctomycetota > Phycisphaerae > Sedimentisphaerales > Anaerobacaceae > SG8-4. The sequence goes on along the minus strand of JADHXR010000115.1, from coordinate 1,242 downwards.
GTTTGGCGATGATTCGGCCGGTCTGGCTCAACGTTTCGGCCCGGACCCACGCGGTAACGCTCATCGCCCCTTTGATCAGCAGGGACGGGGGCTGCCCCAGGTCGATGTAGGCGCTGGTGTTGCCGGGGAAACTCATGGCCGAATCCTGGTTGCCAAACCGGTCTGTGGTTGGCGTCACGTTCCCCGTGACTACGCCATGGTTGCCGTTGCCGCTGGCATCGTCGCCATTGCCGTCCAGCGGCCAGTATCCCACCAAACCCTCAGTGAGATCCGCTCCGGCTGCGCCTTTCGGCACGAGAAAGACCAGAGCCAGAGAAAGCAAAATGAATGTTCTTCGGTACATAACAGTCCTCCTGCAAATAGAATAGTCGGCAATAAGTGCTCTTTTCACCACATCCCGGGCCATGTTGTGCCCGGTACAATGCTATTGGACTCGACGCGACCTCCTTATTTCTAGTGCGAAACACGAATGCTTGCTCGCAAGTCGATAAACACAAAACAAGCCACAGATTATTCAGTCGCGGGCAAACTTCACTATTGATATTTGTACCAAATTGGCATTTCTCCGTCAAGGAAAATCCCTAGCCCGAATTTCTCACAGCCCTCCGGCTGCAATCGCGTATCTCATGCCATCTGGCTGGACTTGTCTTGATCGCCGACTTCGACGTATTTCAATACGCCTTCACCCGGCTCACGGCAACAAGTCCAGGATCTGTCACAATCTACGCGATTTCGCTACGAAGTTTGTGAGAAATCCGGGCTAGATCATGAATCGGCACATCTCTAGAACACATGTCATTGAGATCTGAGATTTCCCTCTCATAATGATCATCTCCTAATAATCTCTTATTGGATGCCAAAGTGTTTTTTCAGGAACTGTATCTGGGCTGCGTATTGTTCATTTCGCGAGTTGAAGTTGGTATCCATTTTGCGGACGCATTCTATGCCCAGTGCGTCCATTGCTTTCTTCAGATGTTTGCCGAAGTTGGGGTGGTGAATGTTGCCGTCCTTGTTGGCGGCGGCATAATGTAATATGAAGACGGGCGGGTCGTCTTTGGTCAGGTGCGTGATCGGTGAGACGTCCTTCAAGCCGGCATCGAGTTTCTCGTCGATCTGAGCCTCGAGCCAGTTCCAATTCTGTGGCAATCCAAACAACTGCTTGAGGGCCGGATGGTTGTAGGCATTTCCGGGGACGATGTTCTTTATCTGCCTGGGATCGTATGTCGACTGCATGTTCAACGC
>JADHXR010000019.1 GCA_016782865.1 Phycisphaerae bacterium | reverse complement strand
TCCGTGAAGAAACAGCGGCGTGGGCCTCATCCTGCAATAGTAAACAAAGAGGCGTAGACTGGCAATTCACGATAGAAGACGCGAGGCAAAAACTCAAGTCGCTTTATCCTAAGATTATTGTGTGACAAAGCACTAGGCTGTTGCTGCGAATCGCCACACATAGACGGTGCTTTCCGATTCTTCGCATACAGACTTTACTAAGAATCAAACGCTAAGACAAATCCGGCCCGGAGTCAAGACCTAATTAGCGGAGCGACGTGCTGGCGGGTGTACATTTGTGTGAGAGGAAAAATCAAGCTTTCCTTTGGGGGCGGAGGGGCTTATAATGGCGCGCCGTTGTTTGTTGTCGGAGACATCAAAGGCCGCTTTTTCGCACCTATGCGGCGGCATCTCGCGACGGGCAACGATACCGACAATGCTCTGGATACCTGCCTTTGCAGGAGTGACAGGGGTCAGGAAGCTGGGATGGCGTATTTTCGTGACAACATAGAGGCGATGCAGGGCTACCAGCCGGGTTTTCAGCCTAGGCAGGCGGAAGTGGTTAAGCTGAACACCAACGAGAATCCGTATCCGCCCTCGCCGGAGGTGATCAAGGCGCTGAGCCGGGTAAGCGCCGAGCAGCTTCGGCGGTATCCTGACCCTGTCGCAGATGAATTTCGCCAGGCGGCGGCCCAGGTCAATGGACTGCGCCCCGAGAATATTATGTGCTGCAACGGCGGAGACGAGTTGCTGACCATTGCTTTTCGCGCCTTCTGTGATGAGAATCGCCCCGTTGCGTATCCTGTTCCGACGTATTCGCTTTATCCGGTGCTGGCCAAGCTGCAGGACGCTGGGGCGATCGAAATTCCGTTCGACAGCGAATTCAATCTGCCGCCCAAATTGGCGAAAACCGAGGCCGCTCTGACGATCGTCTGCAACCCGAATGCTCCGAGCGGCAGCTCTATAAGCGTTGGAGAGCTGGCTTTGTTGGCCGATGAACTGGCCGGCGTGCTGTTGATTGACGAGGCATACGCTGATTTTGCCGATGAGAACTGCGCAGCTCTGGTGAAAGACTTTGACAACGTGATCGTGCTTCGGTCGATGAGTAAAGGGTATTCTCTGGCGGCAATACGGTTCGGCTATGCGATCGCCCAAGCCGATCTGATCGCCGGACTAATGAAGGTCAAGGATTCCTACAACGTGGACGCCGTCGCTATCGTGCTGGCAACGGCGGCGATCAAGGATCAGGACTATTTCAGGCAGAGGACCGAAGACGTAAAGAAGGCCCGTGAGTCGCTGATTGCGCAACTGCGCAATTTGAAGTTAAAAGTGCCGGCAAGCCACGCGAATTTTGTTCTTGCCGAGACTGGAAACTGCCCGGCAAGCGAGGTTTATGATAAATTGGTCCGGCGCAATATCTTTGTCAGGTATTTTGACCTGCCCTCTCTGGCCGATAAACTGAGAATAACGGTGGGCACGACCGAACAAAACGAAAAACTCATTTTGGCTTTGAAAGAAATCCTGCCATGACAGACTCGCTGCGATGGCACTTAAACGATACGAGGATTCCTATGGACAATAGAGTGGCCCAAATTCACAGGCAGACAAAAGAAACCGACGTGGCCGTCGAGCTTGATCTTGACGGCGTCGGCAAATATGACATTGACAGCGGCGTCGGCTTTCTGGACCATATGCTCACGCACCTGAGCAAGCACAGCGGGATCGACCTGGTAGTCAAGGCCAAAGGCGATCTTCACGTCGATGCCCACCATTGTGTCGAGGACATTGCAATATGCCTCGGTGAATGCCTGCTCAAAGCTCTCGGCAATAAGAAGGGAATCGCCAGATACGGGCATAGTTCCGTGCCCATGGAGGACGCGCTGGCGAATGTCTCGGTGGATTTGTCGGGCAGGTCTATTTGTGTGTACAACGTCGAATATCGAACGGCCAAGATCGGCGACTTCGACGTCGAGTGTATCGAGGAGATGCTGCGCAGCTTCTCGAATAGCGGCAAGTTTAATCTTCATATAAATGTTCCATATGGCACAAACAGTCACCACATAGCCGAGGGAATTTTCAAGGGGCTCGGTAAAGCGCTGGGTGCGGCTGTCGAAGTTCTCGGCACGGATGTGCCGAGCACAAAGGGGATACTGTGATCGAAGAGCCCAAAGCCGACTATCGAACAGGCATCGGCACCGACATTCACAGGGTGGTCGAGGGCGGCAAGCTGATGCTCTGTGGTGTTTATGTGCCATACCCGGCCGGGCTGGCCGGTCACAGTGACGGCGACGTCGCGCTGCACGCCGTCATCGACGCGGTGCTCGGGGCCGCCGGGATGGGCGACATAGGGACATGGTTTCCCGATACCGATCCGAAGTGGAAGGACGCGGACAGCAAGGAACTCTTGTCTATTGTAAGAGAGCAGCTTGAAGAAAAGCACTGGCAGGTGGTCAATGTCGATTTGATCATACACGCCGAAGAGCCCAAGCTGGCGCCCGTCAAAGGGCAAATGCAAAGGGCCGTCGCGGGGCTTCTGGACATAGACTTTACGGCGGTAAACATCAAGGCCAAAACCAACGAAGGCCTCGGCGAGATAGGAGCCGGCGATGCAATTGCCGCGACCGCAACCGCGTTATTGAGAAAGAAGAGAAAAAGAACGCTTTAGGACGCGGATTAGCGATTGTTTCTTAGACACGGATTAACACTGATATATGTGTCTTACGAAAGGTTGAAATGGGATTGAATCTTTATAACAGTCTGACGAGAAGAAAAGAGGAATTTGAGCCTTTGGAAAAGGGCAGGGCGGGCGTGTACGTTTGCGGGCCCACCGTTTACGGGCACGCGCATTTAGGGCACGCGAAGAGCTATGTCAGCTTCGACATTCTGGTCAGATATCTGCGCTATCTCGGATACGCCGTCACTTACGTGCAGAATATCACCGACGTGGGGCACCTGACCGACGACGCGGACGAGGGCGAGGATAAGATCGCCAAGGAGGCGAAGAAAGAGAAGACGCATCCGATGGCGCTGGCCGAGATGTATACGCGCAGCTTCTTCGAGGACATGGACCGGTTGAATTGTGTCAGGCCCGACATAAGCCCGCGCGCGAGCGGCCATATAATCGAGCAGATAGAGTTGGTAAAGACGCTCGTAGAAAAGGAATACGCCTATGAGGTCAACGGCTCGGTGTACTTCGATGTCGCCAAGTTCGCCGAGTACGGCAAACTCTCCGGCAGAAATGTCGAGGAAATGCAGGCGGGCGCACGCGTGGAGGTTTCCCCGGACAAGAAAAGCCCGGTTGATTTTGCGCTCTGGAAGAAAGCCGAGCCCAATCACATCATGCAGTGGCCCAGTCCCTGGGGGAAGGGCTACCCCGGCTGGCACCTGGAATGCTCGGCGATGAGCATGAAGTATTTGGGCGCCACCATCGACATCCACGGCGGCGGGCTGGAGAACCAGTTCCCCCACCACGAATGCGAAATCGCCCAGTCCGAGGCGGCCAACGGCGTGCAGTTCGTTCGATACTGGATACACAACAACATGGTCACCGTCGACAGCCAGAAAATGGGCAAGAGCCTGAACAATTTCATTACGCTCAAACAGGCCTTCTCCGGCGCCCATGAAAGACTGACCAGAAGCTATGACCCGTTAGCTGTAAGGCAGTTAGTCCTGAACAGCCATTACAGAAGCCCGCTGGACTTTTCAGATGCGGCGTTGTTTGCAGCCCAAAGTGGGTATGAGAAGATAACGGCTTCTGTTCTGGCCATCAGGATGAGAGAGAATTCCGCTCCCGAAGGGGAACTGGACAAAAAGGCCGCACAGAGCCTGGAAGACTTCAGAGAGAAGTTTGAAGCGGGTATGAATGACGACCTGAACACCTCTGTTGCACTTGCCACTATGTTTGAGATAGTCCGATTCTCAACTGATCTGTTGGACGACAAGAGTACAACAAAACAGACATTGGATGCTTTGGATCAGTTGTTCAGGAAGTTGGGCGGAGATGTTCTCGGTATAGTTGAGGACAGTTATTCAGGTCAAGAAGTCACGGTTGAGCAACAAGAACGTTTTGTCAGACTGGTGAATTCCTTTATGGAAGAACGGATTAAAGCGCGCCGGGAGAAAAAGTTCGAGCTATCTGATCTGATTCGGGACAGGCTGGAGACCTCGGACATTGTGGTTGTCGATGAAGCTGATGGGACCTCGACTTGGAGAGACAAATGAAGATACTCGGCATCGATCCGGGGTTGCAGGTCTGCGGGTATGCTTGTCTTCAAGCCGAGCGGGGCGCCGAGAAGTTGATCGAGGCCGGTGTCATTCGCACCGAGCGTGACGATGCCCTGGAGCAAAGATTGAACAGGATCGCCGAAGATGCCGAGTCGCTGCTCAGGAGTTTTAGCCCTGAGGTCGTGGCGGTCGAAGAATTGTATTCGCATTATGCCCATCCGAGGACGGCGATATTGATGGGACATGCAAGAGGTGTTATACTGCAAAAATGTGCCGAAGCGGCGATTGAAGTCAGAAGCTTTAGCGCGACGCGCATAAAAAAGTCGATTACCGGCAACGGCAGGGCGTCCAAGGAGCAGATTCAGAGAACGATCCAGACGATTCTATGTCTGTCCGAGCTTCCCGAGCCAAACGACGTAGCCGACGCCATCGCCGCGGCGATGTGCTGTGCGAATTCAACAAAGAGTATTGCGTTTTGACAAGTGCTGAGCGACGTAAGAATAATCAATGGTAAATTGATCAATGATTGCGAAAATTGAGGGAAAACTTGTTAGACTTGATGCCGATTGCTGCCTGGTCCAGGTTGGGGCCGTCGGCTACGAGGTGATGTTGCCGGGTTATTGTGTAAGCGCGCTGTCGGGCCAGGTCGGCTCGGATATCACGTTTTGCACTATGGAGTATTACGAGGGCACGCCGGGCGGCGGCAATCTTGTGCCGAGAATGGTCGGTTTCCTCAACTTGGGCGAGAGGGATTTTTTCACGAAGTATATCAGCGTCAAAGGGATGGGGATAAAGAAGGGCCTGCGCTCCTTGAGCATTCCGATAGCTACTATCGCTGCGGCGATAGAAGACGCCGACGAGAAGACCCTGATGTCGCTGCCGGCGGTCGGGCGCAGAATGAGCCAGCAGATTGTCGCCCAGTTGCGGGGCAAGTTGCAGGCCTTCGCCGCCGGTGCCGAACCCACAGCGGCGGGAGTCGGATTCAGACCGTACCAGACCGAAGCTTTGGAGATTCTCATCGCCTGGGGAGAAAAGAGAGCCGAGGCAATGGAGTTGGTCGAATTGGCCTGCCGCAAGCATCCGGACATTCGCTCGGCCGAGGCGCTCGTGCCGCTGGTTTACAGATTGAAACAAGGAGTGGAGGTCTAAAGAGGAAAATGCGAAATACTAAGCACCAAATCCGAAACAAATTCGAATTACCGAATGACAGAAATTCAAGACGGGCCGTTTTGAACATTTGAAATTTGAAATTCGAGATTGTTTAGGATTTAGAAATTAGATATTCGAATTTCAGTTTTAAGATTATGGCTATAGGCAGAATCATAGGTGGGCAATCTTTGAACGAGGCCGAGGAGAGTTTCAACGTTTCGCTCCGGCCGAAGTTCCTGGATGAGTGTATAGGCCAGCGCAATCTCAAAGAGAAACTTGGAATAGCTATCGCTGCGGCCAGGCAGAGGTCCGAGCCGCTGGAGCATGTTCTATTCTACGGTCCTCCCGGACTTGGCAAGACAACGCTCGCTCACGTCGTAGCAAATGAGATGGGTGCGAGGATACGCTGCTCCTCAGGCCCGGCCCTGGCGAAGGCCGGTGACGTGATGGGACTCCTGAGCAACGTAGACACCGGCGACGTGCTGTTTATCGACGAAATCCACCGGCTCAGCACGCTGGTCGAAGAGTTTATTTACCCCGCGATGGAAGATTTCAAGGTGGACTTCACCGTCGATAGCGGCTTGCACGCAAAGACGATAAACTTCCCGCTCAAGCGTTTCACTTTGATCGGCGCCACGACGCGCGCGGGACTGCTCAGCGCTCCGCTTCGCAGCCGATTCGGGATGTTGTATCACCTGGATTTCTACGGCAGCGAAGAGTTGACGGAGATTCTGGCCCGATCCGCAGAGCTTTTGGAGCTGCAATGCGAGGAAGGGACGCTGGAGCTGATCGCCGACCGCTCCCGCGGCACGCCGAGGGTGGCAAACCGGCTTCTGAGACGCGTCCGTGACTATGCGCAGGTTAAAGGCTCGGGAATCCTCAGCGCCGGAATTGTCGCCAGTTCGCTGAAGATGGAGCAGATCGACGCGTTGGGTCTGGACGAGTTGGACAGGGCTTTCTTGCGCGCGCTGATCAATATCTACGACGGCGGACCGGCCGGCATCGAGGCGATCGCCGCCACACTCGGCGAAGAAAGGGACACGCTGGAAGATGTGGTCGAGCCCTATCTGTTGCAGATAGGTTTCGTGCGGCGGACCAAGCGCGGCAGGGAAGTCACAGAACAGGCCTGTGAGCACTTGGGAGTGAAACCGCTCAAAGAGAAAAGCAAGGCCCGCCAGCCCGAACTTTTTGAACAGAGCGAACAGTAAAGCTCATCTTTCCATCGGCGGTGGTCGATTTCAAATATCGCCGAAAGGTCCTTCCGTTCGGGACACTTGGCCTATTGCCGGCACTTCGAATATCGAGTAGGCGCCCAGACCGTTCTTCTTCCAGGTCCACTTGAACCAGATAAGGGCAGGGTCGTCCAAAGAAACCGCAAAGTCAAACAGAACCTTTGTTGGCTGGCTGTCGCTATCGACAGCGATAACCTCGGCCGACATATCCCGCAATTCTGTCTTGCGACCCATTTGGAACGGCATGTCTTCCGGGCGGAAAAGGCTGTTGAAGTGATTGTAGAAGTAGGCGAAGTTCGGCGTGAAGTCTTTGCGGGATGTGTCCGTTGACAGAATGTTTCCTGTTTGGGCCTCAACCAGCAGCGTCTTCTCTCCCGTGCGGGCGATTCTCAACGGTGCAAAGCCCGGCGCCAAGAGGCGCGTCCTCTCCGGCAGAGGCTCGTTCCAGTATGCCCTCAGCGCGGGCAGACCCATGAACAGAAACGGATTTGGGGCATTGACGACGACCAATGTTTTGTCCGCCAAATCCTCCGCCGGATCAACCTTGATAGTGGAGTAAAAAGTCTCAAAGAGGAAGGATATCATCGAGGGTGCCTTGGCTCTGAGGACGGCGGTGAAACCCACGTGTGTGAGTATCAACGTCACGCAAATCATCCACGCGGTGACTCGCCAGAGACGCTGCTTTGGCACCCAGGCCTGGTTTGCGAATAATCCGCCGATGAACTGAGCCATCAGTCCGAAGGCGCCGATGGCGACAAAGAGCAGATTGCGGTTCATTGGGATCGTCGCGCATATAGGCAGGACGCACAGCAGCATGCCTAAGAACCAGTAACGTGCTACCTGGTTCTCGCGCAGGAGCGGCACAAGCGCCAGCAGGATCAAGACCATGAACAGCACCGCTATGAGCAAATAGCATCGGCTGGCGTAACCGGAAAATATGTTGACTATCTCAGCGGGCGTCGCGCCCCATTGGCCGGCAAGAAGGGCTGGCGCACGCTCAACCACTGCCTTCAAATAACGCATCGGTTCGCGTCCGGGATCGATGACAAAGCCGCTTCCGTGAGCGCCGTAGCCGAGCGAGTTGTAGATGATCCGCCAGCCGACTATTACGATAAAGCTCGGAGCCAGACTTGCGATCCTTCGCATTTTGCCTCCGCGCTCCATGATAAGGGCGTAAGCAAAAAGATATGCGAAAGTGGCTATGCCCGCTTCGGTTGACAGTAGTGACAGCAGCAATGTAAATGGAGCGGCGACACCGGACGCGAGCGAATTGTGGCGCCGCCATTTGTGGTGAAGCAGCAGTGTGAGAACCGAGAAGAACAAAGCAAGCAGCAGGTTTCTGTTCGCGACCCACATTGCGGGAAAGTAGTTGCTGTCGTCGATGGTGTAGAGAAACGCCGCCACAGCCGCCATCCAGATCGGCGTCATCAATTGGCGATACAATGTCGAGAGCAGGAACACCAGCCCTGCAAACCAGATGATGTTGTGGGCGTGCATCAGCGGTGGCGACTTGGGAAACAAGCGATAGTCCAGCCAGTGAGTAAAGCTGTCCAAGGGTCGCCAGTTGGCTGCCCGCCAATCTTTGGCGGTCCACCAGGGGCACATGCCGGAGTCCATCAGCTTCTGGGTATCCTGCTGCGTTCGAGCGAAGGAGTGCATGTCACGCATCGCCGCCGACATGGTGCCGGCGTCGTTGCCGATCAGCGGCGTGCTGTAAAGTTGCTCGGGCAATTGCGAAGGCTTGACGAGCCTTACGCGATGAAACAGGTCATCCTGTAGGAGACCGGCGTTCAGGGCCGGGAGCGTTATCACAGCAGCCAGACCGGCGATTATCGCCGGCATGTGTCTGTGCTCCAGGCCTCGCCGTGCGATGGTTACGAACCTCTCCGGAATTGATCCGTGCTCAGCGTCTGGTTCGATGTCTTCCATGGTGAATCAGCTTCCCATGATGTGTTTGGCCATTCTTGGGGGTCGGCCGAACAGTTCAGTGAGGTGGAGGACCATCACCTTTTCGATTTCCGCCAGGATTTCCTCCGTCGAAGCGGGAATCTGTTTGAGGTTGGTCAGGCAAGTTGCGACGTCTTTACTTAGTCTGATCTTGTCTGCGAAGTTGATCTCGCAATCTCTGCAAACAAGGCCGTTCGCAGAGCTGCTGAAATACACTTGATGCTCGATGCTCGATGCTCGATATTCGTATTTAGTCTTGCAGTTGGCGCAGTGAGTCAAAACCGGCTGGAGGCCTATCTCGTTGAGCAATCCCAATTGAAACAATATTAATGCCGCCAACATGCCGTGTCTGGTTTCGTGCCGCCCGGCATTTTGCAGGAACTGTAGGAAGCTTTCGAAAAGCTCAGGATGAGGGTCATAATCGTGTATCAGGCCGTTGACCAATTCGGCGGCGAAGTAGCAACAGTACAGGGCAAAAAGGTTCTTGCGCAGGTTCAAGAGGGTTGGCTCTTGCTGAAACTCCGTTAGCGTTGCGAGCGTATCTTTGTTTGAATCTGCAAATAGGATTTGTCCGTGCGAGAGTATTTCGATGGGCCCGTCGAACGTCGATTTCAGTCGTTTCGAGCCTTTGGCGATGGCTCCGATTTTACCCGTATCCCGGGTGAATAATGTCACTATCTGGGAGGTTTCGGAATAGTCGACGGCGCGTATGCAGATAGCCATATCTTTGGTAAGCATAGCTGTGGCAAATCCTAAGCACGAATATCTAAGCACGAGACAATATCGAATGACCGAAGTCCAAAACCTGTTCTGAGCAACGTCGAACGAATCCAAAACGTTTTAGTCATTTGAACATTCCCATTTGGGATTTGTTTCGGATTTAGAATTTTGTATTTTGACATTTCAATTTCCAAAAAGGTCGCCGATCTTCTGGATCTTGATGCGTCTGATTCTTCTGGCTTCAGCTGAGGCGATTGTGAACTTCAGGTCCTCGTAGTCGAATGTCTCGTTGGGTTTGGGAATATAACCCAGGCGGGAGAAGACAAAACCGCCCACGGTGTCGTAGTCTTCGTCTTCGGGCAGGTTCAGCTCGAATTCGTCGTTCAAATCGTCGATGTATGTCCTTGCGTCGGCTTCAATGGTATTGGCGTCGATCTTCTTGATAGGTTCTGCGGGCGTTTCCTCGTATTCATCGGTAATCTCGCCGACCAGCTCTTCGAGAATGTCTTCTAAAGTAACAATACCGGCTGTCCCGCCGTATTCGTCGAGCACTATTGCTATGTGCAGTTTTCGATTTTGAAATTCGTGGAGCAGGACTCGAAGCGGTTTTGTCTCGGGGACAAAATAAGCTTCCCTCATCTTATCGCGGAGTTTGAAATCCGCCTGATCTTTGCCGATCTCGGTTAAAAGGTCCTTGGCGTAAACGAGCCCGATCAATTTGTCAATGTTGTCCTCAAAGACCGGGACACGAGTGTGGCCCGCGACGGCTATCGTCTCCAGAACTTTCTGCAAATCGGAATTGACCTCGACGGCTACGATGTCCGTGCGGGGCGTCATGATTTCGTCGGCGGTGCTGCTGCTCAGCTCCAGCACGTTTTCGATCATCTCCTGTTCTTCCTTATCGAGCGCCCCTTCGGTTCTGTGCTGCTCGAGGCCGGTCAGAAATTCTTCCTGTTTCTCCTCGTGTCGCTCTTCGGGTGTCGTTTCGACGATTCCGGCCAGCCGCCTGACAACGCCGTCGTACAACTTGAAGATGTAAAGAACAGGCGATGCTATGAAGGCAAAAAACGCCAGCAACCCGTGTGTTCGGCTCAGGATTTTTTCGCCCGCGTACTTGGCCCATGCGTGGGGGATTGCCAGGCTGAATATGGAAAAAATCACCGTCGCAACGCCGAATGCAAGTGCAGAATCGACTGCAAATTCGAACCGGGATTTGGCCTGGCCGGGATCGACGAAGACTGAGACCAGAAGCAGCAGGATGCACATGTTGGAGATGAGCCGAAACAGAGAACACGTCAAGATCAGTTCCTCAGTGTTTTCGCCCAGCCGCTCGGCGAGATCTTTGGAATCAGCGTTTTTTCTGGCGGCTTTGAACGCTTCCTGCAATTTGACCACGGAAAATGTTCGCAGCGCGACAGCATTGACGGAAAAGAACAATGTGCCACCGGCAAGAAGGCACATCAACAACACCGCCCAACCAACGTAGCCCACTTTTGAATGTCCTTTCAACTATTTTGTGCACAGATCATGGATTTTCGGTGCTCTCATGCCCTTGTGCTCTTAAGTTCCTATTATACACGAAACCGTACCCCATTTGTTGCAAAATCTGGTCCTCGGTGTCGTGCATCGTTCGGGCCTGATACGATGTCTGGTCGTCGAATCCGAGGTTGTGCAGCAAGCCGTGCGTTATGTAGAGCGCCAATTCCGCTTCGCTCGAATGGCCCCGCAAATCTGCCTGCCTGACGGCCATTTCGCCGTTGACGATCAGCTCGAATATTTTCGATTTCTGATTTGTGATTTCCGATTCTTCATCGTCGGACAAATCGAAACTCAGGCAATCGGTGGTGGTCTTGTGACCGAGGAACTGAGCGTTCAATTGTCGGATCTCGCTGTCGTCGACTATGGCGATGCTGACCTCGTATCTGGCCTGCGGTGTCCCGGGCCCGGCAAAACGTTTGCAGACAGTTTTGGCCAGTTCTTCCAGTTTTGACAGCGAGACATCCATCGTTTCGAGATTCCTGGTGATTTGAATGACTATGTCCCGGTCTTGTTTGGCAGAGGCCATAATTGTCGAACGTCGAGCTATTCGGTTTGAGATTCGGTTTCTGCGGGCACATCAGGCGGGTGCGGATATGCGATTCGGCCGTGATAGTGTGCCGCAAGAGTCTTTGATATGCTTGCCTCGATCTGACTGAGTTCTCGCAGGGAAAGGTCGCATTCATCGAATTGGCCGTCCTGGAGACGTTTCATGGCCATGTTGTGCACGACGGCTTCTATTTTTGTCAGTGTTACTTCGGCGAGACTTCTAACGGCGCTTTCCGAAGTGTCGACCAACATTACAATCGCAGCTTCTTTCGTTCGTGGCTTCGGGCCTGGGTATCTGAATTCGCTCTCGGCGGGAACGTCGACGCTTTTTCCTTTCGAGTTCTTGGATTTGAGCTTCTTGGCTTCGTGATAGAAAGGTTCGATCAGCGTCGTGCCGTGGTGCGTCTCGATGAACTGGCGAAGCACGGTGGGAAGGCCATATTCCTTTGCCATCTCTATTCCATCCTTGACGTGCCCTACGATAATCAGATGGCTCATTGTCGGTGCGAGTTCTTTGTGCCGGTTGGCCGAGCCAAGCTCGTTCTCGACAAAATAGCTGGCCTTGTTGATCTTTCCGATGTCGTGGTAGTACGCGCCCACTCTGCACAAAAGACCATTGCGGCCGATTGCCTCGGCGGCGGCCTCGGCGATCGATCCTATCAGCAGGCTGTGGCTGAATGTGCCGGGCGCTTCCATGTGCAGTCTCTTGAGCAAAGGCTGGTTGGCGTCACTGTAATCCAGAAGCGTCATGCTTGTAGCTATTCGAAAGCTCTTTTCAATAAGCGGCAGCAGGCTCTGAATCGCCAATCCGACCACAAGGGTGGCGCCTGCATGAATGGCGGCATGCTTTATGATGCCGGTAAGCTTGGGATCCTCCGACATGAACTCCACAGCGCTGGCGGTTGCAAACACTGCTATGGCTGCCAGGGTGCTGATCTTGAGCAATTTTATTCTCGTGCGGATCTCTTTCAAGCAAAAGCAGCAGGTGACAACACCGGCGGCCATCGTCAAAAACAAATTGATATTTGTCGGTTGAGGTTCGCTGTCAGGCATTGGTCCAACCGCAAGACAGGCGAGCAGGCAGAAGAAGATACCTATACCCATTGCGAAACGTTGATCATAGGCAATCGTCAGGACAACCGCCGTTGTGACGGCGGCTCCCGTGGCCCAAAAGCTGTGTTGTGTAAATGACACACCGAGTTTGGTCGCCGCCAGCATCAGGAGGAACAGGCAAACGAGCACCAGCGCCCTGGCGTGGTTTCTTGTAATTCTTTTCTGGTAATGATAGATGTACAAGGCCCCGGCCAGAGAGATCAGAAAGACCGTGGCGGCTATCGGTATTACCTCGAGATAGCCGGCCCGGGGCAGCGACATAACGAGCGTGCAGAGGACGACGAAAAGCAGCCAGATGAGAATCGAGATCAGGAACTTGGTGTTGGCGAGTCTGCTTATCTGCGAAAAACGTTCGGCGGATATGTTCTTGCGAACTTGGCTTCGTCGCGGACTTATCTTTTTCCAAAATGGCATCTATTAATCCCGTACTTATTAACGACTAATCGGCTTTTGCTCTTTTCTTATAAGCCTGCACGATATTCTGAACTAGGCGGTGTCGCACAATGTCTCTCTGGCTCAATTCCACGTAGCCTATCCCTTTGATCCGTCGCAGCGTTTCGATGGCTTCGATCATCCCGCTCTTCTGTCCGGGCTCCAGGTCGATTTGAGTAATGTCGCCGGTTATTATCATTTTTGAGCCGTGCCCCAGTCTCGTCAGGACCATCAGCATCTGCATCGCCGAGGTGTTCTGGGCCTCGTCACAGATAATGACGGCTTCGTTCAACGTCCGGCCCCGCATAAAGGCCAGCGGAATAATCTCGATAATGTCCAGCTCCGTGAACTTCCTCATCTGCGTGAAATCCATCATATCCTCGATGGCGTCGAACAGAGGACGAAGATACGGATTTACTTTTGCCTGCAAATCGCCGGGCAGAAAGCCCAGCTTCTCGCCCGCCTCGACAGCCGGGCGTGCGAGCACGATTCTTCTGATCAGCTTTTTCTTGAGCATTGAGACCGCAATCGCCACGGCCAGGTATGTCTTGCCCGTTCCCGCGGGGCCTATACAAAACGTCAGGTCGTTAGCCAACATTGTTTCGATATACTTTTGTTGTCCCTTGGTGGTCGGCCCGATGACCTTCTTGTGCGCATAGACGGCAATGGCCTTGCTTGTCTCGACGGTTTTGGACGAATCCAGCGTTCTAATCAGCGTGTTTACCATGGCGGCGGTAAGTGACCCTTGTCTGAGAAGCTGCTCCTGCATTTTGTCGACGACTTCAGCAGCCTTGGTAACATCCTTTTCTTCGCCCTTGATTATCAGCCTGCCCTGGCGGGCGCTGATCTGAACGTCGAGCGATTGGCGCAGAATACGAAGATAACTGTCGGCCGGGCCAAACAGTTCGAGCTGCTTGTCGGTTGAATTTAATTGTATAGTGACTTCCAAAAGTTACCCTCTGTCAAGGACAGCACAGAAAGAACAAATATGCGAACGGCGCCGCCACCAAAGGCGAATCGATGATGTCCAGCACGCCGCCGAAGCCGGGTACTTTCTGCCCCGAATCTTTTTGCCCGGCGTCCCGCTTTATCATGGACTCGACCAAATCGCCCATCTGCCCGATGAAAGCGAAACACGGACCGAAAATCATCGCCAACCACCAAGGCATTATACCACAACTCAACGCAAAGCCAATAGCAACCAGCGCAGCGGCTGCCATGGCGCCGCCCATACCTTCCCAGCTTTTTCCAGGGCTGATCTTGGGCGAAAATCTGTGTTTGCCCAACAGAGTTCCGATTGCATAAGCGCCTATGTCCGCGGATTTTACGACAAATACAAACATGAGCAAATGCCAGAATCCGAACTCAATTCTGATTGTTACACAGAAGCTGCTCAGAAGTCCCAGATACGCGATAGAAAAATAAGTTGCTCCGCAATTGGCCAGAACGGCCGAGGTCCCATAACTGGCGTACTGGTACAGAGGCAGCACGAGGAGGGCAAAGGCCGAGAGCGACAGAAGATAGGTTTCAAGTGGAAATCCGATAAGCTGCGGCCAATAGCGAGCCGTCGCGAACAGAATTGAGGCGATGATCGAAACGGGGAGAAAGATCTTCAGGCCTTTTGCCGCGGCAAGCCTGGATAATTCGATTTGAGCCGGGATTGCCAGCAGGGCGACGAGCAGGCAGAAAGCCGTTCCCTGGATAGCGTTATCGTCAGCTACAGAGCTTGTGAGAGCCCCGTCGATCCATCCGTCGAAAATGACAACTGCAACAAAAAATGCCGTCATCAATGTTCCAAAAAGCAACCTGTATCTGACCATTTCCTAATTCGTATGAACGTTTCTCAAGGGTGATCTGCATTTATGAATTCGGATCGGCGCCGGTCACGAATCCGTTTTAATCGTTCCAAACCGTCGGGTCCGTCTTGCATAAGCTGTGATTGCTTCTTCCACAGATGCTTTTGTGAAACTCGGCCAAAGTGTTTTCGTAATATAAAACTCACTGTACGAAACTTGCCAGAGCAGAAAGTTGCTGATTCTCATTTCGTTTGCGGTGCGTATCAAAAGATCGGGATCGGCCAGTCTGGCTTCGTACAGATGATTGCTCACACATTGTTCATCGATATCTTCGAGGCCCAGTTCGCCTTTCTTGTACTCTTGTGCGATCTTCTTGGTCGCATCCACAATCTCCGCTCTGCCGCCATAGTTTAATGCAAGGGCGAGTTTCATGCCGGTGTTGGCCGACGTCAGGTCCATCGTATCTACAAGGTCATTTCGCAGCGCCACTGGAAGTCCGGTCACCCGACCGAGGTGAAGCAACTTTACATTGTTTCTCATCAGTGTAGGCCTAATGCTGACAAGGTGCTCGGAGTGGATATGCATAAGAGCATTGATTTCGGCCCTGGGTCTTTTCCAATTCTCTATACTGAAAGAATACAAGGTCAGAGATTCGATGCCTAAGTCGACGCAATGTAGAGCTATTTCTTCAATTATTCGTGCACCCTCGCGGTGCCCCTCGACGCGCGGCAGCGATCTTTGTTCCGCCCACCGGCCGTTGCCGTCCATGATTATTGCGATATGACGGGGCATCTGTTCGAGGGTCAGCCCCAGGCGTGAGGCGGTTATAGTAAGTTTCTCTTCAAAGGTTTCCATAGTTGATGGCATACAGCGTTCGGGTCATCTTCCTGTGAGAGCGCAGCGCTATTGTCTGATTATTGTCTGACTCCGTTTGGGCCCCACGCCGACGGTGGTGATCGGTGCTGCGATATATTCTTCGATCCGACGCACGTAGTCTTGGGCGTTGGCGGGCAAATCCTTAAAATCGTCTACCTCGGTAAGATCCTCATCCCAGCCGCGTACGGTTTCGTAGAGGGCCTTGGCCTGTGAGAGCCTGTCGTCATTGGCTGGGAAAAAGGACGTTTCTTTCCCATTGATTTCGTATGCCCTGCAGATGCTCAGCTCTTTGAGACCGCTCAACGTATCCAGGTGCATCATCGCTACCGAGTCGATGGCGCCGATTTTCACCCCGTAGGATACGGCTACCGCGTCGAACCAGCCGCATCGGCGCGGACGGCCCGTCGTAGTGCCGTATTCGTTGCCTTTGTCACGGATGTATTGGCCCGTCTCGTTGTCCTGCTCGGCGGGGAATGGACCGGCGCCGACCCTTGTTGTGTAGGCCTTGACCACGCCGATGAATTTATCGACCAGTTTGGCTGGCACACCGCTGCCTGCCGGCATGCCGAGCGAGCTGGAGTTCGAACTGGTCACAAACGGGAATGTCCCGTGGTCAAGATCCAGCAGCGAGCCTTGGGCGCCTTCGAAAAGAATTGACTTGCCTTCGGCGATTGATTTGTGCAGAAATTCGGTCGTGTCTGTTATAAAGGGTACGACCCTCTCGGCGTGCAGCTTGCACTTTTCAAATATTTCATCGGCGCTTGTTGACTCGGCGCCGTAAAGAGCGGCGAAGATCTTGTTTTTGTGCTCGACGATCTTTTGCAGTTTGGCTTGGAGCTTTTCGAGATTTCTCAAGTCACCAACGCGGACGGCGTAACTTCTGCCCACCTTGTCGGCATAGCAGGGGCCGATACCCCGGATGGTCGTGCCGATCTTGTTCTTGCCGAGCGAGTCTTCACGCAACTGGTCCTCTCTCTTGTGATAGTCCAGGACGACGTGGGCGTTTTCACTTATCAGCAGCCGGCCGTCCAGGGAGATACCTTTTTCAGCGAGTGTGTCAATTCCGTTTATCAGCACATCAGGGTCGACGACTACGCCATTGGTGATAACGCAAATCGTATCGGGCCTCACCGAGCCGCTGGGCAGAAGATGCAGGGCAAACCGACTGTCACCCACGACGACCGTGTGGCCGGCGTTGGCGCCGCCGCCATACCTCACGACGATATCACTGTTCCCGGCAAGGATATCGACGACCTTGCCTTTGCCTTCATCGCCCCACTGTAATCCGACAACGCAATAATTCATGTGTGCTTATTCCTTTTCAGAGTGCGTCTGATTTCTGCTCCTGCACGAGTTCAAATCTCATCTCAACAACGTTCAACTGATTTTCGCCACTATATGGTCCAGGATGGCGCCAAGGTTATCATACGTTCTGTCACTTAATTTGCGATCGATCTCTTTGCCGTTTTTCTCTTTATATGTGAAGACAAAAAAACCCTTCTTATCGAAGTATGTCTTGTTTATCCGTTCTATGGAATCGTACGGGATTCTATCAGTGTCGCTGAAGACAAGCTCATTCTCGTCGGCGATCAGTCTCCTGTTCTTTATTGCCAGCAGGTATGCCCAGAGGAGCACTGCCGCGCCCGCAAAGAACGGTGGCGACTTTTGATTAAAAACCATTGTGGATGTAGGCTTGCCGTCATTGTCAACAACTTGCTCCTTGTAGAAGCTGTGACGCATCGACCATTCGTATTTGCTCAGATAGCCGTCATAGGCAAAGATAATTGCCATAGCAAGACAGGCGGCGATGGAAATTCTAAAGTTGTTCTTCTTGAATTTGCTTATGGGTGCCTCGATAGCCATACTAAGGTCATCCGGTAAACCTACGTTAATCGTTTTTGAGCGATTGTTTCGGTCAAAGGCTGGGCAAAGTTGGGGATTATTTTTTCAACCATCAATTCCTGGGCCAACTGACATTGGGTCCCAAAAGAGTCGGATGGGTCGAATTTCTCAGTGGTCTTGGGGTACTGGCGCACTGTCAGGGACAGACTTATTGCTTCATCCTCGCTCTGGCTTTTTCTCCCGGGCTCGAAGACGCTTGTCTTCGACTCGACGCAGATCCGTCCCTGCGTGTGGTCGTCGTCAGAGAGCGCCATCACCACGGCGGGTGAAAAACCGACCGGCCTGGCGCCGGGCAAATCCAGCAGACATTTAAAGGCGCTCTGGGACAGCAGAGCCTCGGCGATCACCTCATCGTGACTGCCGGAATATTCGAAATCCATGGCGAAAGTAACGTCCAGCGAATCGATGTCGAGATTGCTGACGCTGAGCATATATGGGATCAGTTCGAGCACCAGTCTGTGCTGCGAGCAGGCCATCTCCAGGTCCGACGGGTTGACCACCCCGGAACTGATGCGGTCGGTTTCGAGGCTGACCCATCGGTATTCGCCGTGGCTGCGGTCCTCTTCCAGGCAGTACTCGTTGTTTGACCGCCGGTAGAAGCAGCCCATCGAAGGAAATTGCTTTCGGATTCGTTCGAAGAAGGACAGGATGGTATCGCGCTCGGTAGGCAGATCCAACTCGGTGTTTACGCACATGTCGAGATAGAAATCATCGCAAAGCGAACTAAAACTACTCAGTGTCATCGCAGAAAAACTCCCCACGGCAGATTCCGGGAACACATCCCCAAGATTCCACCAAAAAACGTTTTCATTTCAAGGGCCGTACAACCGGTCAAACGGCTATTATACATTTGAAAACTCATTTTTCCACAATTTTCTGTCGAATCATGAAGTTCTCAGGCAACTTTATTTCCGTAACAATCGCCCCAACAACCGATAGAATCGCGAAAATGAACATCCGCCATACGCAACTGGCCACAATCGAGCTGTTATAGCCCGACATTGCCGAAACCGCTGCGTAGAGCATACCGGCCAAGGCGCCGCAGGCCGCAGCGACAGCAATGCGTTTGCCCAGGGCTGCTCCACCGCAGCCCAGAGTCAGCGCTGCGCCGCAGAGAAGTGGCGCCAGTATCGCCAGCGGCCAGATATCTCTCAGGTTCGGCAGGTTGTCGAAGTTTATGAGATAAACATAATCGGCCACTCCCAATACCGCCGCCGTGCCAAAAATGCACAGCCCGGCGTGCCAGTACCGTGGTTTCATCAATTCCCGTGCTTCGGCCCTCCTGCGCATTCGACGCCTTATTGTCAAAGGCCAGTTGTAGAACAGGCAATAGACCCAATGCTCAAGCAGCGCGCCGCGCTCGCCGAAAACCGGGACAACATGCACGGCCTCGGTCGCCCAGTGAGCTGCCATAAACTGTGCGAGAGCGGGGTAGTGATACGTCATCTGGATCGGAAAGGCCAGATAGCCGACGTACTTAAAGAACCCCAGGAACACTGCGATGTTGTAGTCCTTGAAATTTCGTTCTCTGATAACCAGGTACAGCACGTAGAGGCCCCGAACCAAAGAACCCGGTGATATCGGCACGATCTGGAACAAGCCGATGATCCCCAGTCCGATCGCCCACGCGCCCGGCTCGTCCCGGTGCATAAGATAATAGATCGCCGCAATCGCAACGGAGACTATCTGCGTCACCGGTAAAGTGCAAACGTGCACAGCCAGAGACTTGAGGTACTTCTGTATGAACGGTTCGTCAATCTCCGAAAGGATAGTCTCGGCGTCCTCGTCGCTGAGCATATGCTTGTTCTGTCCCTCGGTCACCATGTCCCGAAGCCACTGTTCGCGCATCTGCACATCGAAATACAGTCGGATCGGGCGAACGGTAAAATACCCAATGCGCTGTTTTGCATACTCCAAGTCCGTCAGCAACCTGTGCAGCCCGGCGGGCAGAATCGACAGCGGCAGATGCCCCAAGAATCGCCGAATCGCCCCTGCCACCCTGGGCGCGCGCTCATCATCAAGCCGTCCGGCTCTGTGCCAGACAGTGACTTTCTCAGCAATGCGTGCCCGTATCGCCCGCCGAAAATAGCCCCAACTGCTCAGCATCGCCCCGTAGTGCCGGCGCCAATCAGCTCGCCCCCAGATTCGGCGGACAAACTTGCCCAAAAACGGTACAAGCCCGACAAAAAAGAAAAGCAGTGTCGAAGCTTTACTGCTCCTGAGCTTCTGCTCGCACCGATCATCGACCAGGTTACGCACGCGCCATCCGGTCACCGCGCTGCCGAGCATCGTCGACCACAGTTTCTTGCTGTGCAGCAGCCGAACATGATTGTGCGTTATATCCGGAATCGAGTTGCGATATATTTGCTCGGCAGCTTTCAACTCCTCGAACATCTCACCGGTGTCGGCAAACTCATCGCCGTGCGCCTGCATGAAGCCTTCCAGTTTGGTGATGCTGCCCCGGTCGAACTGCACGAGTGAGCCGCGCCCGAGGCCTTTGATAATCAACTTGAAATCACCCGGGCTCATCGGCAGAAAGGGTAGCAGTGCAAGTCCGGCTCTAAAATCGACCGCCACCAGCCCTGAGGCCGGATCGTCGTCGGTTCGGCGTCGCTTGAGCGCGTTCGGCTGGCTCTTGCACGTCGACCACTCGTACTGCCTGGCAAACTCATACGCTCCCACGTCGTACAGAAGCTTGACGAACTCATGCATGAATTCGTGCTTGGTGCGATACTCGGGCGACCCTACCTCCTGCTGTTCGGTCGTATTGCCTCGCCGCCACTGCCTCAGCAAGTCCAATCGGTCGTCGACCTCCATCCTCCACGTGCGGCCGTCGACCCACTCACTCAACTCGCCGCAGCTACCGAGCCCGTCATCGACGAACGTTGCACAGATGTCCACGACCGCGTTTTCGTCGCCGAATCGAATCAACGCTGCCCGCCTGATAAACTTCTGCCAGAGCGCCCCCGCCCGCGCCGCCGCCGGATTGACCTGAAGTTGAAAAGGCCCCTGGAAGCCGATCCAGTAAAGCAGGTTACGAAACAGCAGAGAGAAACCTGACGGTGGGATGAGAATCTTCATCGCGTAAGAGCCGTCGACCTCGAGGTCCTCCACGGTCCCTTCTATCGCGGTAACTCTCACGCGATATACCTGTCCGGCAAAGCCGCCGCCGACGAATTTCTCGACGATCAGACGCACTTTCGCCATCTGTGCCTGAGCGACGCCTGTCACGTCATAAGTGAGTTCAGTGCCCGCGTCATAATGACTGATCCGCATCGGCCGATGCAAATTCTCAGCACGAAATCTCGCTTCAAGCTCTTTACAAACCTCAACAGAATATTCTTTCGACATCCCTGCCTTCTAAATCTATCACCGCAACAGACTACCTGACAATAAATAACTTTATGCAAATCTGCAAAACAATCCAGGCAAAAACACCCGCCAGCAGATCATCTGCGAGGATGCCCCAGCCTTCGGGCAACTTTTCGAGTTTGTTTATAGGCCAGGGCTTGGCGATATCGAATACTCTAAAGAGCACGAAGCCCGCCGCAGTGACGGCCCAGATCTGCCCGGTCGAGGCCGCCCCCAGCGCCAAAAACGGGCTGGCCAAAAACGTAATCGCCTGGCCCGCAAACTCGTCGGCGACAACTTCGCCGGGGTCGTTCTTTCCCGTGGCCGCAATCGCCGCGGGGGCAAATTGCACGCAAACGACCGAACCCGCCAGGGCAAGGGCCGCCATCACGATTGACACTATCGCAGGCGATGTGCGAAAGTGGCACATCAGGGCGAAGACAATCGCCGGCGGCAGCGAGCCCCAGGTTCCGGGAGCGACAGGCAGCCGGCCGAGGCCAAAACACGATGTTGCCAATCTCTTCATAGCCGTCGAAGGTTAACTGACCCCGCCAGCTAAGTCAAAGACTATTAGCTTGCGTTCTGCGCCGCGAAGAGCACAAATTGGCTTTGATTGGCTTTTTTTGCGCAACTGGGTCATAGCCACCAAGGCACAAAGACACAAAGGCACTGGGTTACACCTCCACATTGGACATTCCTTGCCTGTCCCGATTCCTTCGATCGGGTTTCATTATTCGATATTCAAATCCACCTTGCTCCATGATTCCCTGTTGATTTTCAAGTGAAAACTCTATGCTCAGACACGGATTAACCGTACTATATCAGGGCACCGGGGACATTGATAAAGACAAGCTGATTAGGAAACTAACGCATCCCTCTCACGGACTGATTGTCACTGCACCAGTTATTCCCAAGACAAGTCAACAGTAACGCTCCAAACGATGAATTGAGCGGAGTACGGATATTCGGAGGCTTCTGGACAAAGCAGGGGTTTCAGTTGACCATGTTTAATCGCGGTCAGTTGTTGAGGATCGTTTCAAGCGGCGGGGCGTGGAATAGGGCGAGGTTGGAGATTGTGGGGCATAGGCGGGAGTCTAATACTCTGATTCGCACCTTGTCTGTCGTGACGTCCTCGCTGCGGCAGATTTTTTTGTAGCCTACTGTTTGGCCCTCGGCGATTTGTTGCCATTTGCCGTCCGTCTGTGCATCAATGGCGAATTTGGCGATACGCTGGCCGTAGTAGCGGATTTGTTCCTGGAACACTATAACATTGAAGGTCTTTTCGCTGGGCAGGGTGATTGTCAGCTCGGCTTGCGTGGTCCAGTCGGGGGGCATCCAGCAGGTGTCCGTGTTGCCGTCGAGGGCGTTGGCTGCTTTGAAGGTGCGGTCTCGGGTGGCTGAGGCGGTTGCTTTGGCGCCTGCGGCGAGGTTGGTCTTGAATGTCTCGCGGAGGATTTTGCCTACCTCGGTCAGCACCTTGCAGTCGCGCTCGGCGAAGAGGCCGTCACTGTTGGGGGGGATGTTGAGCAGCAGGACGGTGTTGCCTCCGACGGAGTTGTACCAGATATCGACGATGTGCTCGGTTGTCTTGACCCGCTGCTTCTCATCGCGCCAGAACCAGCCGTGGCGGATGGAAGTGTCGGTCTCGGCGGGATACCAGTGTAGATAACCGCCCTTGTCGAGGGTTGCTTCGAGCTTGTCCAGACTCGCGAGGTCCTGGGCCGTCATGTCGGGCCAGGTGAATTCGCCCACCGGGGCGTCTATCGCAATGACACTCCACTCGGCGGCTCTTGCGCGTCCGGCTTCGTTGCCGCACCACCGCACGTCGGGGCCCTTGCCGAATATCACCGCCTGCGGCGCAAGCTCCCGGATCATTGCGTACCAGTTCGCGTAGGTGTAGGTCTGGCCGCCTTTGCGTTTGGGATGCGCGCCGTCGAACCAGACCTCATGGATCGGCCCGTACTCGGTGAGCAGCTCGAATAACTGGTTCAGGAAATATTCGTTGTAATCGTCCACGACGTACTGGAACGTTCGCTTGTCGCCGAATGCGCGCCCCGGCACCGGGCGCGGGATCGTCCGTTCGGTGTATTTGCTGAGGTTGCCGTACAGGCCGGCGGTGTTTTCGATCTGGTACAGATCGGCGGGCGACAGATATACGCCGACTTTGAGGCCGTGCTTGTGGCACGACTTGACCAGATCGCGCAGGACGTCACCTTTGCCGCCGCGCCATCTGCTGGACGCGACCGAGTGCGTGGTGTATCGCGTCTGCCAGAGGCAGAACCCGTCGTGGTGCTTGGCGGTCAGGATGACCTGCTTCATCCCCGCAGTTTTCATCATCCGGCACCACTGGTCTGTATCGAGCTTTTCAGGGTTGAAAATCGCGGGGTCCTCTTTGCCGGTGCCCCACTCGCGGCCGCTGAAAGTGTTGACGCCGAAGTGGACAAAGCCGATGAACTCAAGCTGTTGCCAGGCGAGTTGCCGGGGCGATGGGCTCACGCTGACGGCTTTGCCGATGAGTTCTTTGCGCGCCGCCGAGTCGTCCCGATCGACCGTCTCGTACACGCGGACGTAATCGACGGTGAAGTAATCGGGCAATTTTGCTTTGGTAATGTCACCGCCCCAGTCGCCGATTTCTTCGGTGAGCTTTATGTACTCGGGGACCTGTGAGACGCCGCCAGCGCTGGTGCGCCAGGTCTCTTTGCCGTCGACGTAGAAGACGTATTCTTCGGGCGTCCAGTGAAGGCCGAACGTGTGGAAACCTTTGCTGACGCCGGGTATTTGGCTGATCTTGCCGCCCGCCTGTTTGTGCGCGGCGCCGTAGCCGTCCCAGTGGAGGTTTTGCGTGATCTTATCGGCGCGCCAGGGTTTTTCCATGATGTCGATTTCCGTGCCGTCTCTGCCCTCGTTGCCGACTTTGCCGACCTCCGGGGCGAAGAGCCAGAATGCGGGCCAGTGTCCCTCCTGGGTTTGGAATTTGCATCGGCAGACCCAGTAGCCGAACGTGTGCTCGAATTTGCCCCGGGTGCGCACGCCGCCGGAGGTGTATCTATCGCCGTCTCTTTTTGTGCGAAGCAGCAGGTTTCCTTTGCCGTCCAGGTAGGAGTCTTCCTTGACCCAGTAAGCGCCCCGACGTTTCCAGTCGCCCATGATCTCCCATTTGGATTCGTCGATCTCCGCTGCGTCGAATTCATCGCTCCAGGTGAGTTTCCATGTCTTGCCCTCGGAGACGGGCGGCAGGAACTCATCCTCCTCCGCTGCGTTTGCGGACAGTAACAAAGGGCCGAATGCAAAAACAAAAATGCAAAACGCAAAATTAAGCAGGTCATCCCGGCTTGCCGGGATTCCACAGTTTTGATATTTGATATTTGATGTTTGATATTTCACAAGTCTCTTCCCTTATTAGGTTGATTTCCGGCCGTGCGGGCGTCGGGTGGCCCTTATGCCTGAGATGACGGTCATTACCAGCATTGCTGAGAAGGCCACCGACGTGAACCAGTATCCCCAGGCTGCACCCTGGACGTGAGCCATCCTCATAACCACCGTGCCGATTGCGAACGATTGCAGGAACATCTTGATCTTGCCCGAAGCGGTCGCGGCAAAGTTGACGCCGCGCGCCTCGGCGACGTGCCTGAGGGCCGTCACATAAATCTCTCGTGCGGCTAAAACACCCAGTATCGCCCAGTGGATGACTGCCAGTGCTCCGGGCCCCAGGCTGAAGAGCTTCGGCTCGCCGATCAGCGCAAAGCAGGTGAAGGCCCCGCAAACGAGGATCTTGTCGGCCAGAGGATCGACCATTCGCCCGAACTTGCTGGTGACGTTTAACCGGCGGGCCGCTAGGCCGTCGGCGATATCGGTCAGGCCGGCGACAATAAACAGGATGAAGGCGACATCGAGAAAACCGCAGAACGGCACTTCGCCGTCGGCGTAGTATCGCGGGGAGAGCAGAACCATGACCAGAAAAATGACGGTCAGGACAAGACGGCCAAGAGTCAAAATGTTCGGGATAAGCATTAGCATAGTTGAAAGTTTACTTTTTCGGGCATATATTTCAACCGTAAATTTGCTCGACGAGAAGGTCGTAGTCCTGTGCGGCAACGACCTTAGCATCGATGAAGTGTCCTGGTGCTGCCGAGCAGTTTTCTACGATGCAGACGCTGTCGATATCGGGGGCCTGGCCGTAAAACCGTCCGCGGCAAACGCCCTTGTCGTCGACCGAATCGACCAGACATCTCAGGTTGCTGCCGATGCGATTCTCGTTCTTGGGGAAGGCGATTTTCTGCTGGGTGAGCATCAGCTCTTCGAGACGTTGTTGTTTGACTTCGCCGGGAACCTGAGCGGGCATTTGAGCGGCGGGGGTCCCGGACTCTGGATAGAACTCGAAGCACCCCAGCGCGTCGAACCGGGCCCACTTGACAAAGTCCAGAAGCTCGTTGAAATCCCGTTCGGTTTCACCTGGAAAGCCGACCATCAGCGTTGTGCGCAGCACAATATCGGGCACAGCGGATCGCAGGTTTTCGATCAGTTCCCGGAAGGCCTCCTTGGTGGCGGGCCGGCGCATCGGCTTTAGGATACTGTCGCTGACGTGCTGTAACGGGATGTCCAAATAATGGACAATTTTCTTGCCGGTTGCGATGGTTTCAATTAGCTCCTCGTCTATCCCCGTCGGGTACAGGTACATCAGCCTGATCCACTCGATGCCGGAGACTTCCTCAAGCTCCCGGACAAGACAAGACAATCCGTTCTTGAACTTGAGATCGCGCCCGTAGTATGTTGTGTCCTGGGCGATCAGGTTCAGTTCGAGAACGCCGGCACAAGCCAGCTCGGCCGCCTCGGCGAGCACGAACTCGCGGGGCTTGCTCCTGAACTGGCCTCTTATCCCCGGGATCGTGCAGTAAGAGCACCGGCGATTGCAGCCCTCGCTGATGCGCAGGTAGGCCCAATGTCCCGGAGTAATGAGAAGCCTGGTCCTGTCATCGGGGACTCTGTAGGCGCGCGGCTTGGCCCACGTCGTGCAGAGCTGCGAGCCGGCGACGTCGCAGGAGAAGACCTCGCGGATTATCTCGGCAATATTGTCACGCTGGTCAAGACCGACAATAGCATCGATGCCGTCTACCCGTTCGAGAAGTTGCAGCCCCAATCTTTCGCCGAGACAGCCGGCGACAACCACCTTCTTTACCGAACCGCTGAGCTTGCAGTCCACGGCGCGCCTGATCGCTTCGAGTGACTCGGCCTCGGCCGGGGCGATGAAACCACAGGTATTTACAACTACAACGTCGGCATTACAGGACTCACAAGTGATGGCAAAGCCCGCCTGGGCGATCTCAGCCAACATTCTCTCGCTGTCGACCGTGTTTTTCGGACAGCCTAAAGATACAAAACCAACCGTAATTTCCTGTTTTTTTGTTCCCATAACCTCGGAGAGTCAATTTAGCGTGCGATTTCCCCCAAAAAGGAACCATTTTCCCTAATTTTATGTTAATATAGTTGACGATAAAGAAATATGCAATATTATAACATAGTATCCCGTCTGTACTCAGGAAGGAGTTGCTCAGTTAGAAGCAGACCACTTGTCGAGGTTGGGATCATGAAGGCGGTCGCAAGATTATGATCAGTAGCATCGAAAAAGGCCGCAGCCGGTGGCTCATCGGAGTTCTGGCTGTCGCGGTTGTGCTCTGTATTGGCAAATGGGGGAGCGTCTCTGCCCAAACCGATACCGAAGAAGAGGCCCAAGCGACTCTCAACAGTCTCCGGATCAATCTAACCGAAGATCCGAATGTCGCTCTGCCCGAAGTCTATACTGCTCCGCCCAAAATCTTCGAGCAAATAGTGGGCGGTTCGTCGGAGTGGAAGCTGTTTTACTTTTGCAGGCACCATACCTCGGATGACTTGAAAAAGATCATCCACGAGCAATTTGCGACAAAGCTTTTCGACCAGAAGGGCAAAGAGACAAAACTGGTGGACTACACGGTCTCCAGCCTGCCTAAAACCAATCAGTTGATAGTGAGGTGTCCGACTCAGCTAGATGCCGAGGCGGTGCTGGAAGTTCTCAATGAGGTGGACGTCCCCCCGATTCAGGTTAAGATAGATTGTCTGATCTCGGACCTATTCGCGGACATGACTTTCGACCGGGAGACCACCATAGCGATTGAGAACTTATTCGGCGAGGGTGTTGCGCTGAAGCCCGGCGGGACGGCCTTTGGAGCTAATGTCCAGGAATTAGTAAAGGAAGACCAATTTCTTCCCGCGTTTCCCGGCGCCTCGTTAAGGGATTTAATGCGCTCCAGAATGGGTCTTGCGGTCGGATATTTGAGCACGGGCAAATTAGGCCATACTTTCACGGTCTTGGTGGACCTGCTTGAGTCAAAGGGTTATATGAAAATCCTGATGAACCCAAGCCTTGAAGTGGTCAACGGCAAGACAGCAACGATTACGTCAACTGAAAACGTACCGCTGCAAACGATAACTAAGTTCCTACCTATTAAGAGCGGCGGCAGCGACTATGCTCCCCAAACTGAAATAGAATACAAAGAGGTAATTGACTCGCTTAAAGTCACTCCCCATGTCTTTGCAGACGGTTATATCGGCCTGGAGACCACTATCCTGATCGGCGCAAGAAATACCCCGGACGGTGTAAAGCAGATACCAATCATTACAAAAAAGCAAATCGAGAACGAGGAAAACCGGATTCGTCCGGGTGAAAGCCTCATAATCGGAGGAATAAGAAAGACCATGGAGTTTGCCGTCGTCCGCGGTATTCCGATACTCAAGGATTTGCCGCTCATCGGATTTCTGTTCTCCAGCGAAGATACCGAGCAGCGGGCGGTCGAGACTATATTCATACTGACCCCAACCATTTCCACCGGCGGTAGACCGAGAGCGGAGGTGATGAGGGAAGTGCAGAGAAAGCACGAACCGGATTCCCCCGCGGGCCTGGGTGAAATGATTACGGATCCGTTCGGGCTCAAGGCTCGTGAGCAGTCGCATCAGATGGCTGTCCATGACGCCGAGCAAACGCGGCTCGAGGCCGAGGTTGAAAAAGCACAGGCTCGGGTCGATGTCAGAGAGGCGAACGAGCGCGCCGGCAAGGCTGAAGAAGAGCTGAGGAGGATGGAAGCCGAAACCGAGAAGATCAAGAAAGACGCAGAGCAAGCCACCATCGACGCTGAAGCAAAGGCCAAGATCGCCGAGCAGGCCAAGGCCGTCGCGGACAAGGCACTGGCCGACGCCAATAAAGCCAGGGCAGAGGCCGACAAGGCCAAAGCTGAGGCCGAGGCAAAGGTCGAGGCTGCAGACAAGGACAAGAAGGCAGACTCGGGTGTGTCCGGAGCCGGGGCAAAGAAACCGACGCCGGAAGAGGACAAGCCCAAGGCCCAGGCGCCCAAGGAAACTGAAAAGGCAAACGGCTAACGAGGACAAACCGAGAGCAGAACTTGACAAGACTGGAAAAGACAAACAGAACAAAATGGTGTCTCTATTCAGATCATACTGTTGTTTTTGTCTGATTGTCGGCTGCAGTTCATCCCCAGTGTAATTACAGGAGCTTGATTCTTAGTTAAGGGACAGTCTATGGACAATTTTGATGCCAGCAATTTTGGCCCTCAAGACCTCAATGAACCGATCTCCCTCGACGGGCCGATCCCTTTTGACAATATCGGCCCGGGCGAAAGCGGCGTTTCACATGCGCCCCTTGATTTGGGCGGCGGCACTGCCCGGGCGCCGAAGGTTGCGACCCCACAGCCGGCGGCAAAACCGAGCAGATCGACTTTGACAGGCGAAAAAACGACCGCAAGAATAATCTCCACCGACCGCATAGTGGGCGTCAAAACATTCTTCACGAAACTGCACGGTGGTGCTATCACTTTTCTTGAAGAGCAGATCGCCCGTTGGCTGAAAGCCAACCCGGATGTCATAGTGAAACGAACGAATGTCGTCACAGGCGACGTCGTGGGCAAGAAGGTCGAGCCCAACATCATAATTACGATCTGGTACTAGGCTCTGTCGGAAAACTCCATCGTCGGCCCGAGAGCGAGCGGTTTTTTGCCTGGCAAAGACGGCGAAGAAGGCGATATTGGCTATATCGTCGATGCAGCCGGATGCAGTCAGGCGGAAAATGAGCCGCTCGAAGCCAGATCGAGTTTTCCGACAGAGCCTAAGAAAAGGCCCGAAGTTATCGGCCCTTGGGGTGGTGGAAACGCGTCAGGCGGTGAAGCGGGGGAGCAGGGGATATTCGTACTTTTTGGTGGGGTCGGCCCCGGCGACGTCGGCCCAGGCTTGGCTGAAACCGAGAATCATGCCCAAATACGGCGGAAAAATTCTCAACATAAATTCTTGACATATCGTCCGAATTGCATTAGTTTCCATAGCTTGTCTATTTGTGTGAAGTGTATGAACTCAGGTTTTGAAAATTGTTTGGAGATATTTTGTGGCTAAAGAGCTGGCAAGGAAACTTATTAACGCAGGTGTGCATTTCGGACACGGCGTCAGCCGGTGGAACCCGAAGATGGCTCCTTTCATTTTCGCAAAACGTGGTAATATCCATATTATTGATGTCAAGAGTACCTTAAAAGGCTTGTTGATAGCCAAGAAACTGATTGTGGAGGTGGTATCCTCGGGCAAAGACGTCGTCTTCGTAGGCACGAAGCGTCAGGCCCAAAAGGCGGTTGAAGCTGTTGCCGCAAAGTGCGGGATGCATTACATTTCCCAACGGTGGCTCGGCGGAATGCTCACCAATTTCAGGACGATAAGGTCCCGACTGCAAAGACTCGAACAGTTGGAGGCAATGGCTGAAGACGGAACACTCGACAGCGAAAGTAAAAAGCAGGCCTCAAGACTCAAACGCGAGATGCGAAAGATACGAACTAACCTCCAGGGCGTCAGGGCCATGTCCCGCCTGCCCGGTGCTGTTATAGTGGTCGACGCAAAGAAAGAGTATCTCGCCCTGAGGGAAGCCACAAAGCTGGAGATTGCCACGGTGGGACTTCTCGACACCGATTCGGACCCCGACACGGTGGACGTGGCGATTCCGGCAAACGATGATTCCATCAGAGCGGTCGACCTGATACTCAACGAGTTGGCCGACGCGGTAGCGATAGGTAAGACGATGACTGCGGCTCGTCAGGAAGCAGTACCCCAGCGGCCCAGGCGCGTTCGTTCCAGGAGGCCGGCAATGGCACGGGCCCGCGAAGAGAGACCCAAGGCTGTAGCTGCGGTTGAGCAGCACCCGGCGCCTGCCGCACCACCTGCGGCGCCCGAGACGCCCGCGACTCCAACCGCGCCGGCTGCACCTGCAACAGAGGCGATCTCACCGGAAAGTCAAACCGAGCAGCGGCCGGCCGAATAGAACGGCGGTGAGAAGAGGAGTTCTCGGTACTTGGTCGGCGGCCTTGCCGTCGGCTTGTGTAATATGCGAACACCAATCCACGAACCATGAGAGAATAGGAGTTTTTGATATGGCGGATATTTCAGCAGCGATGGTTATGGAGCTGCGGAAGATGAGCGGTCAGGGAATGATGGACTGCAAGAAGGCACTCCAGGAAGCTGACGGAGATGTCGAGCAGGCAATGGATTTACTGAGAAAGAAGGGCCTTGCCACTCTGGCCAAGCGAGCGGGGCGCGCTGCTTGCGAAGGTCTGGTCGTGAACAAAAGCAGCGACGACGGTAAGACATCCGTTTTGGCAACACTTTGCTGCGAGACGGATTTTGTGGCCAAGAGTGACGCTTTTGTCGCCACTGCGCAAGCTCTAACCGACTTCGCCCTGGCCTGTACGGCTGACGAAGGCGCTGAGAACATCCTTGCGACTGCTATCGACGGCAGGAAATTCAGTGATATGTTAGCCGAGATTGTCAGCAAGACCGGCGAAAAGACGGAAGTGGGTGACTACACGAAATACAAGCTCGAAGGCCCGGGACTTATCAGCACGTACGTTCACTTCAACCATAAAGTCGGGACAATGGTCCAGATCGAGACCGGCGACGACGCAACGGCTGACGCCGAGGCGATCAAGCAGACGGCCTGCGATATCGCAATGCACGTAACGGCGACAAAGCCTTTGACGCTGGATAAAGATCAGATTGATCCGGCGACAATTGAGCGGGAAAAGGCCATTTTTGCCGAACAAGCTAAGAACAAGCCCGCCGAGATTGCCGATAAGATAGTGGAAGGCAAGATGAAGAAGTTCTTCGCCGAGAATTGCCTTCTTCGGCAGGCATTTGTCAAGGACGATAGCAAGACCGTTGAGCAGGTCCTTGCGAACGCCGCCAAAGAGGCCGGCGGCCAGGCAAAGATAAGGAGATTTGTCCGATTTGAACTTGGATAACAGGCCTTTGGAAGACTAAGAATCAAAAATTAAATATCAAAATTGATGAGCCGCTTCGCGGGCTGTTTTAATGAGGCTCGCCGAAGGTGATTTGGCATTTGTTATATTTCACTTTCAATCTTTGGTTCATGGAAATGGCAGAGAGCAAATATCATCGTGTGCTGTTGAAGCTTTCGGGCGAGAGCTTTTGCAAACCGGGTCAATTTGGAATTGACGGCTCTGCCCTGGTTTCGATTGCCGAGAGGATAGCGGATATCTGCAAGCTGGGACCGCAGGTTGCCATCGTGGTCGGCGGAGGTAATTTCCTTCGAGGAGAGAGCTTCTCCCAGAGGAGCCACATACCCAGAAATACGGCCGATTACATGGGGATGCTGGCTACCATTATTAACGCCTGTGCCGTGCAGGAGACGCTCGAGAAGCTCGGCCAGTCGACGAGGGTCCTCAGTGCTATAGAAGTCCCGGCGATGTGCGAGCAGTTCATCCGTCGAAGGGCCCTTCGGCACTTCGAGCAGGGTAGGGTTGTGATACTGGCCGGCGGAACCGGCAATCCATTCTTCACCACCGATACCTGCGCCGCGCTGCGGGCTTCGGAACTCGATGTGGATCTGCTCATAAAGGCGACAAAGGTCGCCGGTGTTTACAGCGGTGACCCTCTGACACATTCGGACGCAGAGCTTTTTGACAAGCTCTCCTACGACGAGGTGCTGACGAAGAAGCTCAAGATAATGGATCAGGCGGCGATAAGTCTTTGCAGCAATAGCAACATCCCAATTATTGTTTTGAACATTTTCGAAAAGGGTAACATCAAAAAGGCTATTTGTGGCGAGCACGTCGGCACACTGATTCGTGGCTCGTAACATGGAAGAAACTCTAAATTCTAATTTCTATATCCTAAACAAATTCAAAATTCAAATATCGAAATTCA
Source organism: Phycisphaerae bacterium (assembly GCA_016782865.1). GTDB lineage: Bacteria > Planctomycetota > Phycisphaerae > Sedimentisphaerales > Anaerobacaceae > SG8-4. The sequence goes on along the minus strand of JADHXR010000019.1, from coordinate 31,282 downwards.
AAACAGCAGGTTGTATGCTCTCTTTTGAACATTAGGATTCTGAGGCTTCGATATTGTCTAGGATTTAGGGTTTAGCATTTAACATTTAGGATTTGACAAGATGCCTACTCAAGAGATAGTCGCGGACACCGAATCCAAAATGAAAAAAACTCTCGAAATCCTCCAGGGCGAGTTGAAGACCGTCCGCAGCGGCAGGGCTTCGACCGGGCTGGTTGAAAACATAAGGGCCGATTTCTATGGAACGCCCACGCCTCTCAAACAAATGGCTACGCTCGCAACGCCGCAGATGGATATGATTGTGATCAAGCCGTTCGACCCGTCTTCCATTAAGGAGATCGAAAAGGCGATCAAAGCCAGCGACCTGAGCATCGCGCCGATCATCGACGGCAAGATAATCAGGCTCAACATCCCGGCGCTCAGCGAGGAAAGAAGAAGGCAGCTTGTCCAGCAGGCCAAACAGACCGGCGAGCAAACAAAGGTCACCACTCGCAACATACGAAGAGAAGCAAACAAGCTACTTGAAAAGCAGCAGAAAGATAAGCTCATCACCGAAGACGACCTTGAAAAGGGCAAAAAGCTGGTCGAGGACATAATCAAGAAATACGCCGATAAAGTGGACGAGCTGATCGAGAGCAAATCGGACGAAATAATGCTCGACTGATTTGTCGGGAGAAACTCACGAATCATAGGTTTGCCCGGTGCCAATTGCGTGCGGTGCGTTCTTATGCTCTTTTGTGAAGATGTCCCAATACTATTGAGGGGGCCGAGGCAATGCGAGTTGAAAGAAGCTCGAAGATCAAACCGCGGAAAAGGGCCGTTACAAAGACACTCAAGCTGGCGTTAGCGCTCATAGTCGTTCTGATCGTGCTGGTGGTCTTGCTCGTGCCGGCGTTTATATCATCCGAGAAAGGCCGCCGGATGATACTGGCCAGGATCAACGGCGCGATTGCCGGTAAAGCGGATTTCGCCGATCTGTCAATGGGCTGGCTCAAAGGCATCAAGGTCGCGAACCTCAGCTTTAATGACGATGCGGGCCATATCTCTGTCCATGTGGAGCGGGTCTGCACAAAACCGTCCTACGGTTCCATCCTGACCGGCAATCTATCCTTCGGCGAAACTCTGATTGACAAGCCAAGCGTAGAGATCACTCTCAAAGATCCGCAGGTGGCAGAGGCCCCGAGTCCGGGCGCCGGACCATCCGCCTCGGGAGCAACAATGCCCGTAGTATTGCCAGTCAAGAGAATTGATCTCGTTCTTAACGACGGCAATGTGAAGATAACCGATCCTGAATCCGGGACTATCGAGCTTTCGGCGATAAACTCGCGAGTGAACCTGCAGCCATCGGGACAGCAAACAGATTTCGACCTGAAGATGGCTGTAGCGCAGCCGGACAAGCCATCGGAGATTCAAGTGACCGGCCATGTCACCGGCAAGCCGAGAACCGGTTGGAGTCTCAGAGGAACGAGCGGTCACCTGACCGTCAAAGTCGACGACCTGAATCTTGAATCTCTGGGGCCGATCTTTGCATTGGCTGGCGTCGAGATTCAAGCCAAAGGTGTTGTCGCCGGTGATGTGAAGAGTCGAATCAAGGACGGGCGATTTGAAAACCTGACCGCCGGCATCAAAGGCAAGAATCTCGACGTGACGGGCGCCAAGCTAAAAGGCGACAGATTCAGAACCTCCGGCCTGGATGTAAGCGTGAAGCTGGACCGCCAGAAGGAAACGATAAACATCGACGCCCTGCTGATCGAAAGCGATTGGGCCTCTGTTACGGCCAGCGGCGTTATCCCGACCACCTTCAAGTCTGTGGGTGATTTCTTCGAGGCCGATTCAAATTACGATTTGAAGGGTGATTTCAACTGCGACTTGGCCGCCGTCTTGTCGCAGATGCCCAAAACCCTGGGACTCAAAGAGGGCACACAAGTGACTTCGGGCCGGCTTACAGGCAATGTCGCGACCTCCACTCAGGCCGGAAAAAGACAGATGCGAGCCAACGCGACAATCGCCGGATTGGAGGGCACGGTGGATGGCAAGAAAGCCTCGCTGTCGGAATCCATAATCGCCGAGACGCTTGTTTCATCGGACAAGGCCGGCATAACTTTCGATAAGCTGGATATCACGGCTCCCTTTGCCAGGATCATATGTACGGGCCGGATCGAATCGCTCACTTACGATGCTCAGGCAGACCTGGCGAAACTTCAATCGGAGCTGGGGCAGTTCATAAACATGGGCAAGTACCGGATGTCAGGCGAGCTTGTGGAAAAGGGCCTGATCTCCATCAAGGAAGAAAGAATCGCAGCGTCCGGCTCGGCCCAGATCAAGAACCTTCGCTTGAGTTCGCAAGACGGGCTAAGCGCCGCCGAACCGATGGCCAACATAGACTTTGCCGTTGATGTGGATACGAAAAACAACTTTGTGACCATCGATTCGATCAAAGCCAGTGCAAGTTTCGGCCAGATCGCCGTAGAGGACGGCGTCGTGCCTCTGAACAAGGAATCGGCAAAGCCTTTGCACGCTACTGTATCTGCAAAGAAAGTCGACCTCGAAAAACTCCTTCCGTTCGGCGTTTTGCTCGCGTCTTTGCCGAAGGAGATGCAATTGACCGGCATAGCCGATTCGACACTTTCGGTCGACTCCGACAAGAACATCTACAAGATCACAACCGACTCGACCAGAATCGAGGGCCTGAAACTTATCTACCCCGGGCAGGAAAAACCTTTTGAGCCGAACGAAGTCACGCTCACGTTCGAAGCCGAGGTCGATCCGAATCAAAAGGCGGTCAATGTCAGGAGCTTGCAGTTGGAAAGCCCGCAAATAAAGATCAACAAGGGCGAATTCAGCCGGCTCACCGAGGGCGATAAGACCAGGTTGGCCGGAAAGGCGGAACTCGAATACGACTGGTCGGCGGTCAGCACCGTGGCGGCACCGTTTTTACCCGAGGGCCTGACGCTGGAAGGCAAAAGGAAAGATGCAGTCAATTTTCTCAGCGAGTACCCGGTGGCCCAGTCGGAGAAGCTCATGCCCAACCTCAGTGCTCAGGCCAAACCGGGTTTTGAAAAAGCCGCTTATATGGGACTGAATTTCGGCCACACCGACGTTGAGATCCAGGTTCAGAACGGATTGTTGAAGATCGCACCGTTTGTGACGACCGTCAACGAAGGTCAATTCAGCTTTGCCGGCGAAGCGGACTTCAAGCAGGAGCCCGCACTGTTCAAAGCCGCCAAGCCGATGCAGATGATAAAAGATATCAAGATCAACGACGAGACAACGGGCAAGCTTTTGAAATATGTCAATCCAATATTTGCAGACGCCGTCAATGTCGCAGGCATCGCAAACTTCAATTGCGAACAACTGGTCATACCGCTCAAGGCCAAAGCAAAAAACGACACAGTGATCATCGGCACGATTTCGATGAACCGGGTGCGCTTGCAGGCTTCTAATCTGATGGGACAAATCCTCACGGCAAGCAGCGGCGATCCCCGCGGCACAGATATCACGATCCATCCTACGAGGTTTGTTTTGCAGAAGGGTTTTCTCCGATACGAAAACATGCAGGTCGATATAGGCGATAACCCGGTCAACTTTAAAGGAGTGATCGGTTTGGATAAGAGTCTGGATATGACGGTGACTTTGCCCTACACTAGCGCCGGCAGAACGGCGAGAGTCGGCAGAGATAGTCGCGGTAGAAGGATTACATTGCCGCTAAAAGGCACTGTTGACAAACCAGAACTCGATATGGGCAAACTACTCGAAGAGCAGCTCAAGGGACAACTGGAAGATCAGTTGCAAAAGGCCCTGGAAGGTTTGTTAAAGTGATGCAATTGAGTCCCTGCCGCATTCGGCAAAACTGAAAGGGGATAAAGATGCTGAAGCTCAATGAGCTTTTGTCCACACCAAGTACGCAGCTCGGCAAGGCAAGTCGCTTTGTTGTTTTTCAAATCAAGCTGTGGTCACATTGCGCCCGGCTCTTGGAGAAGAACCGCTCGGGCCAGCAGGCCGCCGCCCTGTCGTATCACACGGTCTTCGGGATTGTGCCGCTGGCCATCGTGACACTTCTCATATTTCAGTCTTTTCCCCGCTACGGTGAGATCGGCGAGAAGATGAAGAATTTTGTCTATCGCGAGGCCAACTTTTCAGCTTTTGAAAACCCGGCTCCCAGCGGGGATGACCCCGAGCAAACCAAGCCGCTCACCGCTCACATCGATGGAATAGTCGCAAGGTTTTTCGCCGAGACAAACAAGGGACAGATCGGACTGTTCAGTGTGCTGATCGTGATTTGGGCTGCCCTGTCTCTGCTGGGGACAATAGAGAAATCGTTCAACAATATTTGGCACGTCGCCACGGGCAGGAATTTTCTGCATCGAATTATCAGCTATTGGGCGCTGCTGACTCTCGGGCCGCTGCTTGTGGGCGTCGGCATATACCTGGTCACAAAACGGGAAACCGTCCTTCCGGAAATCGCGCCGTCGGTATTGTCCTACGGCGTGGCCGTCGTCGCCTTCTTTCTGCTCTATTTTGTCTTGCCCAACACAAAAGTCAACGCCAAAGCCGCCATCTGGGGCGCGGTGGTTGCAGCTTTGGTCTGGGTGGCGGCCAAGGGCATCTTCGGATACTGCATAACGGAACTGAAAATGTACCGCACTGTCTATGGTGTGATGGCCTTGGTCCCAATGACAGTGCTCTGGATCTACATCACCTGGCTCATAGTGCTTTTCGGCCTGCAGTTGACATTCACCACACAGCACCTGAAGACCCTCGACGCTGCCGAGATCGCCGCGGCCAAGGAGACGCAGGATTGCTTCATCGCCAACGATCTTACCTTAATCAATGTTGTCAGAGAAATCGCTGCGGCATTCGAGACGAATCAGGCTCCGGTCCCGCCGGAGGATATATGCAGCAAGCTGGATATCCCCGCAGAGTTCGGGGAGAAAATTCTCGATCACCTTGTCGGCAGTGGACTCATAGTCAGAACATCCCATCCCGCGGTTGGGTACTTCCCCGCCAGGGACCCGGCGAACATCAAGTTGTCCGATATCGCCGAAGCCACATCGGCGGCGGGCTTCGCCCAGTCAACAGCCGAGTGGTCGCCAAGCCTAAAGCAGATAACCCAATCCCAACGGAGGCTTCTGGCCCGGCACACTTTGAAGAAAACCTTGAATCTCGAACAGGATGCTCCCCCGCCGGCCGACGAGATACCAGAACCAGCCCCATCAGAGGTGCTGGGTTAGTGTCATCACGGCTTTGTAGACGAAGCACAGTCCAAAGACGATCATCGCCGCCGCACAGATCGACAGCACAATCCGCTGGAGGCGCTGGCCAAGCAGCATCGAGCCTTTGAAACTCGCCCAGGACAAGGCAGAGAGCCAGATGAAATCACACAGCCAGTGGACTATTGCGAACAAGACAAAGGCCCAGATTCCCAGGTTGGTGGCAGTTGTCGCCAGAGCCAGCCCTATTGTGGCCCACCAGAGCAGAAAATAGGGATTGGTGGCCGAGAGCAGCACGCCGGTCAGCAACGGCGCGCTGCCGGAAAACTTAGCCTCGAATCTTTCCGTCGAGCGCAGAGTGCTCAACATTTGGATCCCCATGACCAGCAGGAACGCCCCACCCGCCAAGCCGATCACAATCTGCGCAGCAGGTAATTTCAGCAATCTGCCCGCCCCAAACACAATCAGAATTATCAGCGGCAATTCGACTGCCCCGTGCCCGAATGCGATAAGCGCACCGGCGTGTCGCGACCGCGTCCCGATCGCAATCGCCGCCGCTGTCACCGGCCCAGGGGCCATCACCCCCGACAGCGAAATTACAAACACCTCGAATAGGAAGAACAACAAACTCACGAAGTCACCAGTTCAAGATTGTATGATCATAGGACGCGATAGATGTATGCATCTTCAATGAACACATTGTTAATTACGTTCCGTGCAAACCTGATATGGAATATGCCCGGACCTGTCTTGACTGCTGTCTTCAAGAGCTTGATCAAATCGTCATTTGGACTAACCACAGATATGTTCTGTAAAGACAATTCGTAGTCCTGCTCTAATTCTTCCTTTAATCTTGGTAGCAATGATTGTACTTTTTCATAGGTCTTTGTTGGTCCTTTTTCATCGAATAGTGGCGAAGCAAAAAATAAACGCCACTCCTCGGAGTCGGGCATATAGAACCACAAAGCTGCCTTGACATCGAATTTGACCTTGTCCAGTTTCCTTAGCAGAGCTTCACCAGCCTTCATATCGGCATCTACCAGCGTCGGCTTATCCATTGTAAAACTCCATGTCTCTTATCTGTAACGGCATCATAGAGATCTCGCGCTTCTGTTTCAGTGTGTTCTTCGTACCGGCTTTTTTCATTCCACCTTGTCACTACAGCCCTATTAACCTCCAACTTCTTGTCACTCTTGACATCTTTGTCAAAAGTGGGCTTAAGGCCCGCAGACTTGACAAGTGTCTCGACATTGTGAACGTATATTTCACGGATTGTAGTTGGCTCAGGTGGAAACTCAAACTCTCTTGTTTTTTTCGCAATACACGCTTTCAATCCACATTCAACCGCGTAACCAGCTAAATAGTAAGCTCCCGAATAGCACCCTTTTTCCAATAGGGCTTGCGCATCCTTTAATCTTACTTTCGCTAATTTTTGAAAGTTGCTTCTATTCATGATCGCATCAACACCTAACTCTGCTTTTGGCGATCATCATCCTATAAGACGATTGTTTTGTCAAATGATAATTCTTGTGTGGATCAGGGAGGGATTGGACGAGACAGACGCAGCGGGGCAGCGCCCTTCTCTTTCCTCTGGAATTCCAGATATCATCCCACCCAGCGCCAGCTCCGAGCCATAAGCGACGAGGCACGGGTTTCACTCGCCGATGATTTTGACGAGAAGTCTTTTCTTGCGCTTGCCGTCGAACTCGTAGTAGAAAATATGCTCCCAGGGTCCGAGATGGAGGGCACCGTCGGTGATTGCGACCACGACCTCGCGGCCCATTACCTGCCGCTTCATGTGGGCATCGGCGTTGTCCTCGTACCCGTTGTGCCGATACTGGCTGTGCGGTTTTTCAGGCGCCAGCTTCTCGAGCCAGATCTCGTAATCGTGATGCAACCCGGATTCGTTGTCGTTGATGAATACCGACGCGGTTATGTGCATTGCGTTAACGAGGACAAGTCCGTCCCGGACGCCGCTTTCGGCAACGAGTCTTTCCACCTCGTTGTGAATAGATATGATGGCCCGGCGCTGCGGCACGTTCATCCAGATTTCTTTCGTCAGTGTTTTCATGAAAGCCTCATGTTCGGCGCCCGGAGCGATGCCGTAGTCGTCACGCTATCGGCGCGTAGATTTCCGTCAGGATATCATCGGGCGACACTTGCCTCGGGTCGTTCAGATATACCTCTCTGGTCGGTCCGGCGACCTTCTTGTGGTTGGCTGCGATCCACTCGAACAGTTTCTTGTACGTCGGTGCACAGTTCTCATACGGCCCCTTGTGTACAATCTTCGCCATCTGTCCGCCGGGCAACTCGTAGCAGGTAATATCACCTTGGCCGTCGACCACGTTGGAAATGGGAATGACCACCTCCACGTCGGCGCTCGCTTCCTCGTTTGCCTTCATTGCCTGCCTGGGGGTTTCGTGACACACAAACATGGGCCGGCCCTTTATCCCGGCGCCGCTTGCCTGGGCATACTCACACACCTCTGCGATCATCGGACCGATCTCAGCATACGTGCCGCGCCTCCACACGCCCACAACCACCTGCGGCTTCACTACCGTCACGCACACCTCACTCATGGCACAACCTCCAGCAAGATAACAGAAACAACTTCTACTAGCACACGTTGTCGCCAACGAACTGACCGGTGCCCATTTTACCATTAACCTGCTGTGTTGAACAGGCTTTTTGTCGTCTGCAGTGGGTCATATGAGCAAAGATCATCGATCAGGCTCGCTTTGCCTCCGGCAATGTCTGCTGTCGGGCCGATTTCAGCACGTTTTGCCATATCCCCAAGCAGCATCCTGCAAATTCACTCATCGCCCTGTATATTGACGGCCTCGGCATCTGCGAAAATCCCAGTGCGGGTAAGCCGTGGTGGGGCCCGGATGGCAGCCCCATTGACTATGTGCCGTATGTCAACGTCAAACCCTACGGCAGCCCCCGCCGCGACCGGAAAATATACGAGATCGCCGTTTACTCAGATAGACTGTCAAGTACCTGTTTCATGTTCTGGCGATATTCCAGAAATGCCCTCCTGCCTTCCTCAGTAAGGCACATTAGTGTTCGGGGAATCTTTTCCACAAATTCCTTCTTGATCTCAATATAGCCTGCGGCTTCGAGTTTGCTCAGATGCGAGGAGAGATTGCCTCGCGTCAGGGCGGTTTGGCTGATCAGAAAAAGAAAGTCCGCACTCTCGACCACCGAAAGATAAGCCAGGATCAACAGCCTGGCCGGCTCGTGGATCACACGGTCGATCTCGGCAAGCGGCCGGAGGTTCTCTCTGCTGATTTCATTGTTTGCCATTGGCGTCCCCTACTGACCTTCTGGGGTATTTGCGCAGGAAAGTCACAAACTGCACCAGGCCGAACGGAATGAGCAGCCCTCCCACAGCGGCAAAGTACAACAAAGTCCCGGTCTCCACAGCGTCGAACTTAAATGCAGACAAAACAATGCCCGCAGCGAATGACCATGCGGCAAACACGTAATGCCGCCTGCTCCGGACTTGGACGCGAACGAGCCGAACATCCCTGCCAGCACGGTCCCGCCCCAGAACGGACACCATCTCAGCCAGAGGTCGAAGTCTCCCGCCTGGCCGAAGATGAGGAACACAACGGCCAGCATACCGAGCACGGCGACAGAGACCAAGAAGATACCGGCGATAACCTCTTTTGGCTTGTCCGGGATAAGCTTGACGTATCCTGTGCGGGGATACGTGTATCGCTTTCTCATCATCTCGAGAAGGCGATGGAACAGAATAACCGGAAGAACCAGCATCACGACCAGCACGCGAGAGAAGAGGCGCGTGGATATCGCAATCATACAAACACCCATGACCAGTTTCAACAAGCCGTCCTGCTGGGAATCCCTGAATGTTCTCTGCTCTATGTCCTTTACGCCCATTTGTTTGCTCATGGCAAATCTCCTTCAAACAGTTCCGTTTGTAGTCCATACGAGTTTGCGTTACAAACCAATCTATAGTATAGACGCCTCAACTTCAAATATGTTGCCATTTTTCTTGGAATTTTTCGGAAAAGGCGGATTTCCTGCGGGGCAATGCGCTTCAAGTACTTTGTTTCACAGTGTTTAAGAATATTAAGTCATCCGCTCGCATAGCAGGACAATTCTTCTGAAATTGTCTCGTCCTCCCTTGCAGACTCATCGTACAGATGGTATCTTTTCGATCTCTTTGCTCCCTATTCAAGACAAATCCATGTCGAAGGGGAGACTCAAATGCAATCTTATCGTCTTATCCAGGGATGCAGCGAGCCAGCGTCTTTTCGGTGTCGGTGCTCCCAATACCGCCAGCAGGCGACGGTCAATGTTTTCGGCCGTATTCTCGTCTTTCCAGAAAACCCCGAGGGTGTTCGAAATAGTCTTCACCCTTTCGCACAGGGGACTTCGCTTGACATTTCGAGCACAGCACGCAAACGGCCTGACCGGGTGGAGATCGCCCCCTATTGCCCTTAGGATAGTGGCAAGAGCCCCGACGAAGTCCCAGTGACACGGCATGAGAAGGTCTGCGGCCATAGCCAGAGAGACCTTTGATTGCCGGCCGTCCACCGTGTCATGTATGATCGTCTTGACGGTCTGTCCGAGGAAATCCGCACTGTTCTTATAGTATTCTTCAGGCGAGCATGTCCCCGGCTCGCCGTGGCTGCCGGCGTCCAAAGCCATCCTGTGATAGGGCCGGCTCGGATCCAAAGCTTCGCCGACCCTCTCGACTATTCGCTGCACCTGCCATATCTTGAGCGGGCTTGGCTGGCCAATGAAGCTCACCAGCTCATCTGCCGGAACGCCCGCCACGTCGATGTTCATATCCTCGGCGTTTTGATTCTCGCACCATCGCCAAAGAACACAGTGACAGTTCTCCAACTCCTTCTTTCGCCCCGGTGGCCGCTCATTCGATTCGGCCGGGCACACCCCCGCGCCTATGGCCTCGGCGATTTGCTCGGCCTCCTTGTCGGCCTCGTGATAGCACAATTCGAAGCGGGTGATTAACCGTCTGACAGTCGTCGTCGGATCGTCCAGAGGAGCGATCGAGTCTTCCATCGCGTCAATCGCCAGCAGTTCCTCATCGCCAAGAAAGTACTTGTCGTCGGGGGCACAACAATTCCACCAGCAGGACCGGACTTGGCTACTCATGCTCGACTACCTCCTTTCTACATGACGATTCTCGCCGCTCACTACCCCAGCAATTTACGATAAACCTCTTCGATCGTATCGACCATCGTATCCGGCGCAAACTTCTTTTTCACCGATTGCCTGCCCTGCTCGCCGAGTCGTTCTCTCAAATCCTTGTCTTCAATCAATTCCGCGCAGGCGTCTGTCAACTGCTCGACATTCTTCGGTTCGATCAACCTTCCCGTGTTGTCGTTTACCACCTCCCTTGCACCGTCGACATCGAAGGATATGGCCGGCTTGCCGCACAACATTCCCTGCGGCAGCGCACGGGCAAGACCTTCCCTCAGCGAGCAGTGGACGAGAATATCCGATGATTGTATGGCCAGCGGAATCTCGTTCGGAGGCAGCAGGCCGGTGAATTTGATCCTGTCGGCCAAGCCGAATCGGCGAGCCTGTTCCTTGAGTTGCTCAGAGAGATTGCCGTTTCCGACAAAGAGCCAGACGCAGTTTTCGAACTTCTTCGCAAGCTGCCTGGCGGAGTCGACAATGTACTCATGTCCCTTGAGCATGAAAAGCCGGGCGATGGTGACAAGCACAACTGCCGTCTCGTCGATTCCGTACTTTCGTCGGAAATCACCCCTTCGCTGCCGTGAGACCGGCTCCAAGAAATCCTCTTCGTCGATAGCAGAATAGGCTGTGACATACCGCTCGGGCGTGCCGATGCCGACAGCGGTCGCCTGCGCAGTCATCGCATCGGCGACGCTGATAGAGAAATCCGTTCGCTTCGCTGTCGATCTTTCTATTGCAATATAGAATTTGTTCAGCAGTTCGCTCTGATACGGATGAAAGGCCAGCCCGTGGATCGTGTGTACCACCGCCGGCAGATTCTCTCCCCACTTGCCCTTTAAGCCATGGCCTGCAAACCTGCCCAAAATACCCGCTTTCGCCGAGTGGGTGTGAACAATATCCGGCTGTAACTCGCGCAGGAGTTCTTTTATCTGGAAATAGCTCACGGTGTCATTGTACGGATTGATCGCGCGGCGAAGTCTGTCGACGACGATGACTCTGTAAGCCCGCCCCTTCGTCTGATTGAAAAGCTCGCCCTCAGGCCCAAGGGCCGGTCCGGTGATAAGCGTGACATTGTGTCCCCTCTTGGCGAGAAGCTTACAGGTGATGAGCGTATTTTCCTGTGCTCCGCCGACGATCAGTCGAGTTATTATGTGAACGATTCTCAATATTTGATCCACATCAAACACAATCCCTGAGGCGGAGCCAGGCGTCCGGCGGCGGTTCGGTTTCTTGCCTCGAGGATTTCACTTATCTTCTCAGGCTCCCATCTGCCTACGCCGACATCGACCAGGGTGCCGACGATATTCCTGACCATATTATACAGAAAACCGTCGCCTTCAACATCAACGTAAACGGCCTCATCCTCGGATTTGACGCCGCAGCGGAATATTGTCCTCACGGAGCTTTCCCTTTTATCTGCCGCCGATGCGAAGGATTTGAAATCCTTCTTGCCCACCAGGAGTTCCGCCGCCCGGGCCATAGCCGTGAGGTCAAGTTTTGCCGATAGGTGCCAGCAGTGCCGGACGTGCAGGACAGGGCGGATGCGCCCCGTGAATATCGTGTAGCGATAGAGCTTGTTCGTCACCGAACTCATCAAGTCAAAGCCCCACGCCTCTTCGACCGCTTCGAGAACTGCAATATCGGCCGGCAGTTTGTCCGTGATTGCCTTGGCAAGATTCTCGGTAGGTATAGGTGAATCGGTTTCGAAAAGACCGACCTGTCCCAGCGCGCTGACCCCGGCGTCTGTCCGGCTCGCCCCGTGAACGTAGGTGCGCTTGCCTAAAAGATTCGAGACCGCCTCAACGAGCTCACCCTGAACGGTTCTCTTGCCCGGCTGGACCTGCCAGCCGGAATAGTCGAAACCGTCATAGGCGATTGTCAGTTTTATGTTGCGAAGGGGCATTTGGCTCAACATACAGAATTCAGAATTCAGAATCCAGAATTCGACGTTAAAGTAATTTTTCCGCAATCTGGACGGCGTTCAGCGCAGCGCCTTTTCGCAACTGGTCGCCTGCGACCCAGAGATTGATGCCGTGGTTCTCCGGTATCGACTCGTCCTGGCGGATTCTACCGACGAAAATATCGTCTTTGCCGGAAGCGTCGATCGGCATCGGGAATCGGTTATTCCCTCGGTCATCCAGAAGCGAGACACCCGGAGCTGTGCTCAGAAGGTCTCTGACCTGGTTCGGCGTGATCGCCTCGGTGAATTCGAGATTGATGCTCTCGCAGTGTGCCCGAAGTACGCCGATACGGATGCACGTACAGGTAATTGCGATCTCAGGACAGTCGAAAATCTTCCTGGTCTCATTGACCATCTTCATCTCTTCTTGATTGTATCCATTGGGCCCGAGCGGCGAATTGTGGCTGAAAGCGTTGAACGCGATCTGATACGGGAACGCCTCACAGGTAGGCTCTTTTCCATCCAGAATTTCGCGAGCCTGCTCCTGTAGCTCGACCATTGCCGAGTGACCTGCTCCGCTGGCGGCTTGGTAGGTGCTCACTACCATTCGCTTGACAGGATTGGCCTGGTGCAAAGGCCAGACGGGGACAATCCCGATGATTGTCGAACAGTTCGGGTTCGCGATGATACCCTTATTTTGCGCGATTGCCTGCGGATTAATCTCGGGAATCACCAGCGGAACTTCCGGATCCATGCGAAAGGCCGAGGAGTTGTCCACCACGACCGCGCCGGCTTGGACCGCAGCCGGACCGAATTCCTTGCTGCGCCCGCCCCCGGCGCTGAACAGAGCGATATCGACCCGGTTGAAACTGTTCTTCGTCAATTCCTCGACGATATATGTTTTACCCTTGAACTCGATTTTCTTGCCCGCCGAACGACTGCTCGCAAGCATTCTTAGAGAATTGAAAGGAAAATCGCGTTCGGCGAGTATGCCCAAGAACTCCTGCCCGACCGCTCCGGTCACCCCTGCTATCGCAAGATTACAGCCCATAGCTCTGACTTCCTCAAAACTCTGCTGGAAAGAAACTCAAAAGGCAGCCAACAAGACTGCCCGTCAAACTCCCCAGAAATAAGTATCGGCATATTATAGCGTCTCGACCGCCAAAAAACAACAGTACCGGGCAACATTTTCATACAAACCGAGCCGATTCAAGAATCAACCCGAGGCCTCATTCGCAGTGGCTCTCTGCCATACTGCCGCCATCAGAGATGCCGTGATGATGCAGATGAACATGATGAACGTAGCCGATATCGCCGGGAAGACGGGCAGGATTTTCTCGATCTTCTCCTTCAAGCAATACCTGGCTCCGAAGCCTATGAACAGCGGCACCACCACCATTTTCACGACAGTACCGGCCATCTGCAGGAATGGAACTTCCAGCCTCGATCCTGCCAGAATGAATGTCAAACCCGGCGTCAGCAAGGGACACAACAGCGTGGACACAGTCGTCAGCGAAACGGAATATGCCGTGTCCGCCTTCGCGATATAACTTATGAGATATATTGATATCAACACGTCGAGCACGAGCGCATATCCAGTCACCATCATCCCCTGTATTATCTCATTCTTTGCTCTAGAAGCGAACTTGGTGCCAAGTTCTGGCGTTCAATTTCAGGCAAGAAACCTGACGGACAAAGAACTTTCTCTTTTGACTGACCTGTTTCAGAGTATGGCTTCTAAACCACAGGGCATCTCGCATCTAGGACTATGGCCGGAATCGTAGGGAGAGTTAGGCAAGAATGTCTTTGTAGTCTGCGCAGTATTGCTTCCGCTTGCACAGGGCGCAGTGAGTTCCTCTCCAGATGTTGTCGAATTGCTCCATGACATTGCCGACTATTGTTTTGTCGTCGGTTATAATGCCGGACTCGAAATTTCTCTTGTGCTCGCTCTTGGCGCCCATGCCTGCGCCTGTGAGATTGGCGCTGCCGGTATAGGCGAAGCTGCCGTCAATGACCACGGCTTTGAGATGGACTCTCGGGCACAGGATTCGCTCCATGCCGTCTATCAAATTCGGGTACTTGTCGAAATCCCTTCGAAAAACCGGGCCCGGTTCTTTGGCATGCAGCAGCCTTATTTCGACATGTTTGTCGACCAGATCGGACAATATCTCGAGAAACGGGACCATCCTGCGACCTTTGTCCACGTGAAGATCCTTCAGATCGGAGGTGGCGATCCAGACAAATCCGCGCGCCTTTCCAATCCGACCCTGAATCACTTCTTCGTATATGTCTCTGTCCGTAATGAAATCGAGCATGCCAAGCGAAACCCAACCTCACCCGTCCACGAGTTTCGATTCTACCGACGAACACCTCGCGATGCAATACGAGAGACTCCGGAACGGATTTCTTGAATCAAGATTATGTGGAAGGGGTGAAAACTCGGGCTGTGAAAATGTGGGGGATGAGGATACTGCGGACTGTTCTGATTATCTTGTTGTGGCTGTTACTGTTCTTCTGAGGACTCCTGCTGCGCTTGTGGTTCTTCCTTTTGCTCGGCCTCGGGCTGCTTCTCGGCTTCTTTCTTCTCTTTCTTCTCGCGTTGGATTGCGTCGTATATTTCCCTGCGATGAACAGGTATGCTCTTCGGGGCGGTTATGCCCAGGCGAACTTTGTCTCCACGAACATCGACGATGATAATTTCCACATCGTCACCGATCATAATGGACTCATCTCTCTGTCTGCTTAGAACCAACATCGCTAACTCCTTTTGCTGGCGGATTTTACTATATTAAGTAATACGCAGATTCCAGCCAACTGTTCGTCCGTCAACTCCTCTAGACATCTTTGTCATCGTTGCATAACTGCTTCGCTCAGAAACATCGTCTGAGCGACGAATACTTGACACACCTATTATTTCGGCTAATTCCAAGACCAAAACCAACCATTTTTGTCGTTGTCCGGGCAATTAGGTTTGGTTATGAGACTTCGATAGTATAAGTGCTTGACAAAAAGAGCTTTACATGGAAGAAAAGGGGTGAAAAAAGATAGGCTAATTTTGCTCAACCGGGCCTGTTCGGCTAATTCATCTCGTGCTTTCGCCAATAGACATAGCGGATGGCCATCCAGTAACCGGCAACCGAACCCAAGGCGCCAAAAGCCACCATCTGCACAGGCAAGACCGAAGCGACCGTATCGCTGAAAAAGGCCGCTGGCCAGGCTCGAGCGAGATATTGTACGTTCTTGGCATAAGTATACATGCCAAATGCAGTTACAAGAGCACTTGCCAGAGCGGGCCAGACATAGCTGACATTGAGAAATTTCTTGACTGCGAAGGCTGCAACCCCGAACGAAACCAAGACCGCAAACGCGACCTGCGCGGCGGCCGGTTGGGCCATAACAGAGCCCAGTTCGCTATCGGACATTCTAATGTCCTGAGCACATATTCTGATGCAGAATTGAGCAATCACACAGGAGCCGACCAGTGCAACAATAGCATTTAAGTGCTTAGCCGCCGAAGAGTCAGGCTCTTCCTTTAACTCCTTGAGTTTCAGGCTTGGACGGATTTTCTGGGCCAACAGCACGCCCGCAAAGCCGGCTGCTACGACAATCAGCCAGAAAATCGGCTCGAATCTGAGCGACGCAACGAGCACCTGACGCTGGGCAGCCGTGGGGTTTTGCTGTATCAGATTGGCCATACTGCCGGAGCGAAAGGCCCAGACGGCCAAACCAGACGGTGCCGCCAGGATGCCGATTTCCCGGCCGTAAGGCCAGGAAACAAAATAGCCAATCAGGCCGGCCAGAAACGCCAGGACCACCAATGGTGTCGCACGGCCATAAGCCATATCGCCGATCCGGTCGGACGATCCTGCCACGTGCCAGCCCACGCCGTATATCAATGCCGCGCCAACTGCCGCGGCGGCCGCTATTCTCAACTTAATTAGCCAGGATAATTCCATAATGTGACTTTCCTTAACCAAGTCGGCGATAAAGTACCAACAATACCCGGACAGGTCAACAACATATTCGCCGGGTGCGTGTTGGGCGCTTGTGCCGGTCAGGTCGCAGGAACTTTCGCCGCGGCCATTCTGCGGCCTCCAGTACGGGGCATCCGTCTTTAACCTTGCTCACTGCCTGGGCTGGTCGTTGGGTTTTCTCTTCCGTTGGTGTGCCTTCTGTGCTACACTACATGTGGTCTTACTAATCTCCATTTTGCAGAAGTTCAATTGCGAAGGAACAACGGGTACAGAAAGGATGCTATGAACCAATCGAATACACAAACCTGTGGCACCAATTCCAATATGTGCGGCAACAACTACGCAGCGGTTGTAAGTACCGCGGACGGACTGGAATTAGCAGGCAAGAGATTTCATTTCATTGGCGCCGGGGGCATCGGCATGAGCGGGCTGGCGCAGCTTCTGGTGAAGAACAATGCGCTCGTCACCGGGTCGGACGAGATGCCGAGCGAAGTGACGGATAATCTTCAGCAAATCGGCGCCGATATTCGAGTCGGCCACGACGCTGGGAATCTCAGCCCGCAAACTGATGCGGTTGTCATCTCCGCGGCGATCAAGGATGACAATCCGGAATTGATGCTGGCACGCCGACGCGGATGCAAAGTCTACAAGTATGCCGAGATGCTGGGCGAGTTGATGAACCGTTACGACGGCATCGCAATCAGCGGAACTCACGGCAAGAGCACGACCAGCGGGTGGCTCACCCATGTGCTCAAGCAAGCCGGCGTCGATACGAACTATATTATCGGGGCCCGGATCAGTCAGTTGGGCAGTTCTTCGGGCGCCGCGGACAGCAGACATTTTGTGGCCGAGGCGTGCGAATACGACCGGAGCTTTCTAAACCTCAAACCCAAAATCGCCTGCGTGCTGAATATCGAGCAGGACCATCTGGACTATTACCAGGACGAAGACGAGATCGTTGAGGCTTTCGGCGATTTCGCATCGGGCACGAAACCAAATGGTGTCGTAATCGCCAACGGCCAGGATGCGAACGTGGCAAGGATAATTGCCGACTCGTGCTCGCGCTGGAACGATAATTCCGTACGATGTCAGACTTTCGGGCTTGACGAGAACTGCGATTTCTGCGCCCGGAGCATTACGCTCAGCGACGGACTTTACTCCTTCGACGTTCATCGCAACGGCAGACTATTGGGACCGGCGAGAATTTCACTTGCGGGCAGCCACAATATCCTGAACGCTCTGGCCGTCACCGCTTTGGCGATCAACGCCGGACTGGAACCTGACCGCGCACTCGAATTGCTGGGCGGCTTTACGGGCATCGACCGCCGGCTGATGTTCAAAGGTCAGTTCGGCCGGATAACCGTTCTCGACGATTATGCCCACCATCCGACGGAAATCCGCGCGTCGCTCGCAGCGATAAGGCAGAAGTACCGGCCCAAGCGAATCTGGTGTGTTTTTCAGCCGCACCAGTACAGCAGAACAAGATTTTTGCTTGATGATTTCACAGAAAGCTTTAAGCTTGCCGATGTAACTATTGTGCCGGAGATTTATTTCGTCCGGGATTCGCAGTCGGCCAAGAAGGAGATCAACGCACAGATATTGGTCGAGAAAATGCGAGCAAATGGAACACAAGCGCTGTTTGTCGAGAGCTTCGAAGCCATTTGTGATTATTTGAAATGCAACGTAAGTTCCGGCGAACTGGTGGTAACCATGGGCGCAGGCGATATTTGGAAGGTCGCAGATGACTATCTTCAGTGGCTTGGAGGAAATAGCTGAGACAGACTACCCGCTGGCCAAACGAACCTGGTACGGCCTCGGGGGGCCGGCTGACTACTTCATCAGACCAAAAAACACCGAGCAGCTCAAAGAGGTCGTCCAGCGCTGCAACGAAAATGGAATCCGGATTCACGTCATGGGTTTCGGCTCCAATCTGCTCGTAAGTGACGCCGGTGTCAGGGGGGCGGTCATAAAGCTGGAGGCAGAGCAGTTTGCCCGCGTCGAGTTTAGCGACCGGGGGGCCACCGCCTGGGCAGGGGCTGAGCTGAGCAAGCTTGTTCTGACCTGTGTGGAAAAAGGGCTTTCAGGCATAGAGACCCTGACGGGCATACCCGGCTCGGTCGGCGGAGCGGTAAAGATGAACGCCGGCGGCAACTTCGGGGATCTCGGCGCAGCGGTGGAAACTGTCGCTCTGATGGATAATACGGGCAACATTTTCGAAAAGAGCAAGCCCGAGCTTGAATTCGACTACCGCCGGACAAATATTACCGCCAAGTTCATTCTAAACGCGCGGCTGAAACTGGGCGCCGGTGACCCGGAGCAGATCATGCGAACGGTCAAAGAAATCTGGATTTACAAGAAGAACAGTCAGCCGTTGAACACAAAGAATTCCGGCTGCATATTCAAGAATCCCAGAGGCATTTCAGCCGGCGCCTTGATCGACAGGGCGGACCTGAAGGGACTGCAGATTGGTGGGGCCATCGTCAGCGAGAAGCACGCAAACTTCATAATCGCCGAGAAGGGATGCACCAGCGACGACGTTATGAAACTGATAGAGGCCATAAAGAAAGGCGTTAAGGAACAGTTCGACGTCGATCTGGAACTCGAAATCGAGATTTGGTGATTGGGATTTGAAGCAATAGCAGATTGAGAACAGTAGATAGCAAATCAAAAGTAGCCGTGCTTGCCGGTGGGATCGGTTCCGAGCGGGAGGTCAGCATTGCCAGTGGCAGGTGTGTAGCCGAGGCGTTGGAGCAAGCCGGTTTTGCGGTAGTGACAGCCGATGCCCGGCCTGAGAATCTCGACATACTCGATGAGGCCGGCATTGACGTGTTCTTTCTGGCCCTGCACGGCGAATTCGGCGAGGATGGCCGGCTCCAACAGATACTTGAGGCGAAGTCACTGCTCTATACGGGCAGCGGATCGACGGCAAGTGAATTGGCATTTGACAAGATGACAAGTAAGAAGCTTTTTGACGACGCCGGGGTTGCCACACCTGCAGCGGTCGAATTCAGCTCCGAGACTGATCTTCACCGGCTCGAAGAACAGTTGCGGGATTTCCCGGGCAAATACGTCGTTAAGCCCGTCAAGGAGGGAAGCAGCGTTGGGGTCAAAATCGTCTCGACGCCACATGAAGCTGTCGGCGCCGCACAAGAAACCTTCGGCGAGTTCGGCAATTGTATGATCGAAGAATTCGTCCCTGGCAGGGAAGTGACAGTAGGCATACTGTGCGGCCGGGCCCTGCCGATCATAGAGATCCGAACACAGAGCGGCTTCTACGACTACGACGCAAAATATGTTGACGACCAAACAGAGTATCTCTTCGATACAATTACGGATCCGGCCGTGTCAGCAGGTATCACTCAGGCCGCGATTGATTGTTTCGATATGCTCGGCTGCCGGCATTTTGCCAGGGTTGATTTCATTCTGGGCGACGACCAAATCGCCCGGGTTCTGGAAGTCAATACGATTCCCGGTTTCACGAGTCATTCACTGCTGCCCAAGGCGGCGGCAAAAACAGGACTGTCCATGAGCGATCTGTGC
This sequence comes from Phycisphaerae bacterium, assembly GCA_016782865.1. Lineage (GTDB taxonomy): Bacteria > Planctomycetota > Phycisphaerae > Sedimentisphaerales > Anaerobacaceae > SG8-4. The sequence goes on along the minus strand of JADHXR010000019.1, from coordinate 11,468 downwards.
GCGAGAATCATCGAAGCCGCATGTTCGTCGCTCGCCGGGCGCAAGGCGTAAGGCAAGATAAGAAAAGATGGCAGCCAGAAAGAGAAAGAAAAAGGGCAAGACGAAGGTAATATCATCCTTACTCAGCGCCATGAGAAGAAGCAAGAAGAAAAAACAGGCGAGTTGGGTCGGGCCGGGCTTGAAAGCCATCTTGAAAGTTCTGGCCGTCGTCTGCTTTCTAAGCGGAGCAGCACTCGGGCTTCTGTTCCTGGAGGAATATGTAAAAGACACCGCCCGCACGTCCGAAGATACTTTCTATCTGGAACTGGCTGGCGTCCCCGCCTGGGTGGACGCCCGGCTCAAGAAGAAAGTTCGTGACATTGCCGAGAGCAGCGGCGGGAATGTCAGATTTGATGACGACGCTGCCTTGGCGGTCCAGCGCAGCATCGAGAAGCAAACTGCCTGGCTGGACGATGTGAAGGTGTGGGCCAAGCAGGATGGGCTCCGCGTCGAGGGGCGTTGGCGAAAACCTCTCGCCCTGATCAGAACGGACCTGGTGGAACCACGTTATGTCGACTCGCAGCAGGTTGTGCTCGATTATGTGCCGCTGCCCGAGTTGCCCATCGTGGAAGTAGTGGGGCTCGGAAAGATAACAGACATACCCCCGCCGGGCAAGGCCTGGCAATGTGACGACCTTGCCGCTGCGACGACAATACTGGACCGAATGAACCAAATGGACAAATCCTTCGCGCCGGACAAGCCGCTGCTGTTCGAAATCGACAGGATCGACATGAGGAATTTCAACGGCCGGCGTGATGAGGGCAAGCCACACATTGTTCTGTACACCAAGGACAATGTCGAAATTATCTGGGGAGCCGAATGGGGCAAATGGCAGCAACACCTGGAATCCACGGATCAGGAGAAATTAGCCAAGCTCTGGGGTCATTACCGACAGCTCGGGACACTGTCGGGCGGCGTGAAATACATCTACATCAATCTGCGGGACCCGCAGGACAAAATACCGCTGCCTATAGACAAGTATTAGACGCCATTCTTCACCACGGAAAACGCCGACTATTCAACGCGGTCGTCAGGTCAGTGTAACGATAGGGGATTCGAAATTCAGTGCAGATTGATTTGAGTCTGGCCAGAACCGCTTCGCTCAATTCGCCTTGGAAGGCCGCATCGCCGCTGCAGCAGAAGATTCTACAGCCTGCAAACCGATGCTCGTGAACGCCGCATTTGCCGTCGATATTGTAGGGACATCTCCCTGACGGCATCGCCTTGATGTTCTCTGCCCCCAGGTATGCGGCCAGGTATGTCAACTCCGGCAAAGTTACAAACAAGCGGTGGTCGAACGCTTCGAAGTCACAACAATCCCCGCAGCATTTGCAGACCCCGGACAGATTATCGCTGCGGTGGATTTGCAGTTCCAGCCAGTCGTAGACTTCGGCTACTCTTTCGAGCAGCCGGTTGTCGGCTCCGCACCCTGCCACCATCTCCTGCACCTCTTGATCTTTTCAATTTCCTCGAAGCTGTAGAGCCGGCCTCTATTGATGCCGGGACACTTTTGGCCGGCGCGGTTCCAGGCATTCGCACTGGCCAGATTCTCAGGCCAGAAAGGCCAGCTCCTGCACTGGTTCGGGCGAACCGAATAGATCACGCATCCCCTTTGACCGTCACGATCTCGCAGGAACATGCAGTCTCTTGTCGTTGGATCCTCGATAATCGTCGTCCGCAGACCCACACGCCGCATGTACCTCTGCCGCAACTGCCCCACCGTCAGCTTCAGATGCTCGGCAATAAACTCAATTTCCGGTTTGGCGACCCAGATATAACCTTCGCCGGGTCCCGAGCAGCATCGGCCACATCCCTGACATTCAAAAGGCAAGCCACCAATATACCAAGGCATACTATTACGATCAATCATCCGACAAATCTGATTTCAGCCACTCTGCAACTTGGTCAACAAATCCTCGGGCACTTTCAAACGCGTGGTGGGCATTATCTTCTGATATTGAAAAATTAGACTCGTAATCACCCAATTGTCTCTCACCAAAAATGATGTTCAGGTCTCTACCGAGCTGTTTATCAAAAATCCCTGTTTTCACAAAAAGCTGACCAAAAGCAGAAATAACAGCTTTGTGCGAACCAAAAGTCATCTTCTTCTTAAGAAGCGCTGCCTCTGCCAAATAAAACATGGCATAGTACGACCGCGAAACAGCAGAGTCATAATCACCGTCATGAATCAATAACTCCGCACTTCTCAAATATCTGCGGGCCTTTTCAACAAGCGCTTGAATCTGGCTCATACGGCTATACCTTCCCTACGGACATTTATGAGCAAGGGACTTTCGGTTTTGTCGAAATTACTCTCGGATACCGGATATACCGCTATCAGAACATTATGCTCAAGATTCAATTCTGTAAATATATCAGCCATTCGGTTAATCTCTTCGCAGGGCTCAACCGGCCCCGCCAGCACAACGGCCAGATCGATGTCCGAATGTTCATCATTGGCCTGTCCTCTTGCGTACGAACCGTAAAGAACGATTTTCTTCAGCCGTTTGCCGTAAAGTTCGGCTATCTTCTGCTTGAACTCTTTAAGAATCGGTTCTATTTCCATAATATGTTCCCGAACATATGTTGCGGTCTTCTTTGATCGCATAAGACGAGAATCTTCTCGCCCGATCAAACACCACTTGCCTGTCATTGCGAACGTGGCGAAGCAATCTTAGCTTTCCATTCCATGCACATTCAAGAGTTCTTTTTGGCTCTGCGTACTTTTCTTGCCTCTTCTGCAAGGTCTTTGAGCTTCTTGACATTTTTGTCACATAGAGACCATTTCCCAACTGTATCTTCGGTTGGGACGTACTGCATTGTGCAAGAATTGCAGTTGCAGTCCGGCTTCCTCCGATAAGGGTCGTCCTCTTCGTAACAGTCATGTGCTCCCAACAAATGCAGTGCCTCATGCCAGATAACGAATTTATTGCCGGATTCATACACAGCCGCGAATCCACAGCATTCGGCACCCCATGGGCCTGCCCCATCCTCCCTGAGTGCAGACCTAGCGATTGCACTATCTCGATGGCAGTATACAAGCAAACTTGGTATAAAGAATCCCAGATTGGAACTTTTCACCCTGTCGAGAAGGCTGTCTAAAAGCACCTCTTGTATGTGTGAGGCAGCATCTTTGAACGTATATGATTGCTCACATAATCGATTTAATATTGCATTTATTTCTTTTGCCACCTTCGGTTCATCATTAAGTGCCTTGATATTTGCGGGCAGTCTAATCGGGTCTTCCCTCAGATGTTGAACTAACTCCTGCAAAGCACCATTTACGAACCCTTCATCATTTCCTGTCAATCCAAGACAGTGCCAATATATACTAATCATCTTTCTTCCTCGTGAGTTTTTGCAAGAGCTTATCAAGGCAGTTCTTAATGCCCGCCATCACGTCCTCATTTGGCTCTACACTAATGCCGCTACTATCGTAATACGGCTGTCTAAGTCGCTGGTCGTGCTCCTGCGTCAGTTGGATCTCCACAACTATCGAAGAGTATTCAGTATTCGGTTGTAACGACTCAGTCAGCACTCTACTTTCATGGACAGGATTAAGAGTAACTGTGCAAATCAAGCGCATTTTGGCCTCATCGCCTGTCTCAGCAAGTTCAACACCTGCGTCGGTAAGCTCTTTTTTGATAAATATCTTAATGCCATCCGGGCTTTCTACAAGGTGCATGTGGTCACCTACCATGGATACCGTAGCTACGAAAACGTTGTTAGGAGGCAGGTCAATGTCCCAAGCCGGAACAGAATTTTCAGCATGGGGAAAAGCATTCGAATTCATAATATGCCCTTTTTAGGTGTATGGTGTACGTTGTTTTTTGCATTCCCAAAGGAATAAGTTAGCTCCGAACAGCAAATAGCTGTTCGGATTACTTAATCTTGAATTTTCAATCTCTGATGGCACTGGCCACAAACTGTCTGGCCTTCAAAAACATAGGTTTTCTCAAGCTTTCCTATCATCACGCCGCAGTTTGCGCATTTTCTTAGTTCAACTTTGTTACCAGCATTTAGGGGACCTTCTTCAGGCTCTCTTAATTTGAGGATATACCCCAAGCCATCACATTCTGGACAACATGTCCAATTATCCAAAGTCCCTCCTTTTCCTTTGCATTTTGGACAGATTTTAGCATCATGCCCTTTATCTTTTAGCTCCATAACCTTTTCGTGTGAACTCTTTTGTTTCTGATCCTGTTTATTATGAACTAATATCAGAAAAGCGACTATCAATATTAGAATGACTGGGATGCCTAATATTTCACCACCAAGCATAAGAATGTTGTCTATAAAATTCACTAGAAAACCTCATTCAGAAACAATTTGACGCCCGCGTCAAAAGCCTCATTGTTCGCCCAAAATCAACGATTGACCCGGCTCATTTCGACTTTTGACGCAAGCGTCAATTTAATAGAATTTCTGTTTATATAATTATGCGATTTATCTGAATTAAAATCAAGCTTTCTGGGAATCTTGCCACTTCAGGACCGCGCCGGTGTCGGCGCTGGTTGCCATTGATGCATATTTTGCGAGACAGCCTTCGGTTATCTTTGGCTCAGGGGCGGTCCACGACTTCTTGCGCTCAGCGAGTTCCGCGTCGGAGAGTTTTACGCTCAGACTGTTGTTGGGGATGTCCACTTCGATTATGTCGCCGTCTTTGAGTAGTCCGATGGGGCCGCCTACGGCAGCTTCGGGGCTGATGTGCCCGATGCAGGCGCCTCTTGTGCCGCCGCTGAATCTGCCGTCGGTGATCAACGCAACCGATTCTCCCAGGCCGGCGCCTACGATATAACTGGTCGGGCTCAGCATCTCCTGCATACCCGGCCCGCCCTTGGGACCTTCGCAGCGAATCACTACGACGTCACCTTTCTTGACCTTGCCCGCCAGAATGCCGTCACAGGCCTCTTCCTGGCTCTCGAAGATTACCGCCGGCCCGGAGTGGGTGAGCATCGCCGGGGCGACGCCCGCGGTCTTGACCACGCTGCCCTTGGGAGCGAGGTTGCCTGTCAGGATTGACAGACCGCCGGTTTTAGAATACGCGTTGTCGAGCACGCGGATGACCTGCGTATCCGCCGATTTTGCATCGGCAATGTTCTCACCCAGCGTTTTGCCAGTTACCGTCGGGCAGTCGGCATTGACAAGCCCCTCGAGCTTACTTACTTCGTTCAGTATCGCGCTTATGCCGCCGGCTGCGTCGACGTCCTCCATGTGATACTCGCTCGACGGTGACACCTTACAGATATTCGGGCATGAAGCCGATATCTCATTTATGCGTTGGAGGTCATATTTGATGCCGGCCTCGTTGGCGACCGCCAGCGTGTGCAGGACGGTATTGGTCGAGCCGCCCATCGCCATATCCAGAACCAGGGCGTTGTCGAGAGATTTGGCAGTGATAATGTCCAGCGGTTTGAGATCTTTCTCGATGAGAGTCATGATCTGCTTGCCCGCCGCCTTGTAAAGCTCCTGGCGTTTTGGATCAACGGCGAGAATCGTCCCGTTTCCAGGCAGTGCCATTCCGATCGCCTCGCAAAGGCAGTTCATCGAGTTGGCGGTAAACATCCCCGAGCAGCTTCCCTGCCCAGGGCATGCCGTGCGCTCAAGTTCCTTCAACTTCTCTTGGTCAATCGTGCCGGCGTTGAATGCGGCGACACCCTCGAATACGCTGATAAGATCGACCGTTTTTCCGTCGTCCGTTTTGCCCGCGGCCATGGGACCGCCCGAGATGAAGATTGTCGGGATGTTGAGCCTGACCGCCGCCATCAGCATCCCGGGGATGATCTTGTCGCAGTTGGGGATGCAGATGAGGGCGTCGAAGCAGTGCGCCCGGGCCATTGTTTCGACCGAATCGGCGATGATCTCGCGCGAGGCCAGAGAATACTTCATACCCGTATGGCCCATGGCGATTCCGTCACAGACTGCGATTGTATTGAATTCAAATGGCGCCCCTCCGGCTGTGCGAACGGAATCCTTGACCACCTGTGCCACCTCGCGAAGGTGAATGTGGCCCGGCACTATCTCACAGAAGCTATTGGCAACGCCGATGAACGGCTTGTTGATGTCGGCATCACTGAGACCGCATGCATGAAGCAGGCTCCGATGCGGCGCCCGCTGGAAATCCTTCTTTACCGTGTCACTTTTCATAATCCGGTTTCTCCAAAATTGTATAGCAGAGTTATTCAAAAATCCGAAAACCGTATTCTAACCGCTGACAAGAGGCGAATAAAGAAAAATCGATTGTCTTGAGAAGGACAAAACATATAATGACCTGTGAAAAATGCTGTTTTATGAGAAGTTACGGGAGATTAGACGATGAAGCAAATCGGAATCTATAGTCTCGTTGTGTGCGTGGTGTTCTTGGCGGCCGGCTGCACCGAGCTTTCTGAGGACACTGTCAAGACCGAGGTCGAGCAACAAGAGACGGCTGAGACCCGGGTTGAAACTCAAGAAGCTGCCAAGACCGAGGTCGAGGCCGAAGAGCAGGGGCCATCTATAAGGTTGGTCCTGAAGTTTAGCCCGGCCGATTCGACGACCTACAGGGTGGCGCTGGAGACCGACAAGAGCGTCCAATGGGAAGGTGGCGCGAGCAAGCCCAAAGGTTTTCAGGGCGGACACACCGGCAACAAGATGGAAATGACCTTCGCCAGGCGGATACAGAGTGTGGATGATCAAGGCAACGCCACTGCAAGGATCACAATCAAAGCACTGAAGTATCTGGCAACGATCAAGAACAATGTTACTCTGGACTTCGACAGTTCGAGAGAAGAAGACCGAAGCAACCCCCTGAACAAGCTCATAGGGCAAAGTTATACGATAGAGATCACACCGTCCGGGGAGGTTTCAAAGGTCGCCGATACGAGTGACGCTCTCGCAGCCGTCAAGGGCGACTCGGCGGCCAACAACGTGGCTGTCAGATTGCTTTCGGCCGACGCCATCAAGGAACAACACACAATTCGAGCCCTGCCCGCTGTGGGCAAGAACCAATTGCGCAAAGGTGACAACTGGAGCAGCATGAAGAAGGTCTCCTTCGATCTGATGGGAACAAAATCGTACGAGAAGGTCTATACGCTCAAAGAGATTACAAATGTGGGCAATCGCCGGATTGCGGTCGCCGAGATGGAAGCCGTTGCCTCGGCGGAAAATGCGAAGCAATTGCACAAGGAACAGGCGACGGGGTCCTTTTCAAAAATGTTCGACAATACCGAGACGTATACCGGTGAGTTGAGGCTGAATTTAACCGAGGGTAAAGTGGAGAAATGTCGTGAAAGACTCCTGGTGGAATGGTTCATAGTCAATCCCAATCCGAAGGCCGATGAACCTCCCGCCGCCCTGAGAATGGCCGCGACTCGTCTCCACAGCATCGAGAGAATTGATTAGAAAGGAGCAAGGTTGAAACGCACACCAGTAGTTCTGACGGTTGTGTTAATGACTGTCCTCGCAGGATGTGGGCCTCCAGGCCCAGGGAAAGGGCTGTTGGGCGCCGGCAGGGAGTTTTTGACCGTAGATTTCGAGAAGGGCCGGACTCTGCGCTACAAGTTTGTCTCAAGCAGAGACATAACGATTGGCTGGGACGCACCGGAAACAACCGCGCGACCGGGCGGGCGCGCCGGCGACAAATCCTCCGAGTCGATGGAGGTGGTCATGCTCTACAGAGCGCTTGAGGTCAACCACTATGGACTTACAACTATCGAGGCAACCTGCGAATCGGTGAAAGTCTCGCGGAGCAGAGGTTCGCGAAAAGACGCCGTGCAGTCTCTGGCGGGCAAGACGTTCACGCTCGCCGTCGGGCCGACGGGCAAGATAGAGGATTATTCACAACTGGACAAACTGCTCAAGCAGATCGGCGAAAAAGCGTTCCGCACCGATACCGAGAAGGGCAGGATCAAAGAGCCAGACATGATTGGGGACTTTGTTGCTTGGCAGTGGTTTCTGTGGGACGCAATCTCGAGTATAGAAAAACCGTCCGAAGGCGTAATGGCCGGACAGAGGTGGAAATCTAAACTGTCCGTGCCGGCGCCCATGGTCATGCGAAAAGCCAGGGACGTCACCTACAGGCTTTCTGAAATCCGCCCGAGCGAGAAGGGGAGGCTTGCGGTGATTGCCAGTTCATATCAACAGGCGGACTCGGTCCCTCAGGGCTGGCCGATACCTTACTGGGGCAGCTTTCAGATGGCCGGTCCGTTCGGCTTCTACAGAAATTACAAAATCCTGAGTTTGCGGGGCCGGGGCGAAGAGCTTTTCAACATCGACGCCGGCAGAACCGAGCGATACAGGCAGCAATACGAGCTGCAATTGATCGCCTCGTTGTTGCTCCCTCTGCCCGGGGCAAACCCGAAGATAACTATCAATCAGTGTCTGACAATGGAGCTGCTTGACGATTGAATTTACGCGCCTCGCAGATCGCCGGGCAGGAGACGAAAATACGAGAGAAGATTATGGAACGCAAGAATTTATGGGCGCCGTGGCGAATCGGATATATACAGGGCCTGGGTACCGGGCCCAACGCTGCAGATGACAACAAGATAGCACCGAGTGAAGACTCCGGCTGTTTCATCTGCCACAACCTGAAACACCCAGAGGACGACGACAAGAATCTTGTGCTGTGGCGCACGGACAACCATCTCGCAATCCTGAATCGCTACCCATATAATAACGGGCATCTGCTGATAGCGCCGGTCAGGCACATCCCCGACCTCAGTGATGTGAGCGACGAAGAATTGCTGGAAATGACCAAGCTCATCCGAGAATCGCAGAGGGCCCTGTCGCTGGCGATAAAGCCGCACGGCTTCAACGTCGGCATGAACTTCGGCCGATGCGGCGGGGCGGGCCTGCCGGGGCATTTACATGTCCACGTTGTGCCGCGATGGGACGGTGACACGAATTTCATGCACGTATGCAGCGATACGGACGTCATCAGCCAGAGCCTGACCGAGCTTCTCGGTCTGCTCAAGCAAGTAAGCAAAGAACAGAACCTTCCCGCTTTGTGAAGGGGTATCTCACGGGGTGCGAAACATGTCGGAAGAACTTAGTCTTTACGCCGTTACTGCCGAGAGCAGCCGGGGCCGCGCTCATTTGGAAAAGCCGCACTCCTATCGTTCGGATTTCGAGCGCGACCGCGACCGCATAATCCACTGTTCGGCATTTCGTCGGCTTGAAGGCAAGTCGCAGGTTTTCACCCCCGGCCTGGATGATTATTACAGGACACGTCTGACCCACAGCATCGAGGTGGCGCAGATCGGAAGGACCATTGCGAAAGAGCTTGGTCTCAACGAAAGCCTTACCGAGGCGATATGTCTGGCGCACGACCTGGGGCACTCGCCCTTCGGGCATAACGGCGAAAAAGTACTCAACGATCTGGTGAGCGAGTTCGGCGGATTCGAGCATAACCACCAGACGCTACGGATCGTCGACTTGCTCGAGCATCCGTACCCTGCGTTCATGGGGCTGAACCTGATGTACGAGACCCGGCTTGGTTTGGCCAAGCACAGGAGTACATATGATCAGCCGCAGGGAGAGGTCTTCAGTGAGGAGAACTGCTCGCTCGAAGGGCAGGTCGCCGACCTCGCGGATCGTATAGCCTACAACTGTCACGATCTTGAAGACGGCATGCGTGCCAGACTGATCGGCGCAGAGCGGTTGAAAAGTATCAAGATCTTTGCCGAAGCACAAAGCTCAATCGACGCCGAGACGATTGGCGACCGGACTATCCGCAGAACAAGAACCGCAAAGGCGATCCTCGACAAGCTCGTCAGTGACTGTATCGACGCAAGCAAGAGAACACTTGCAGAGACCGACGCGAAAACAGTGGATGAGGTCTGTGCGAGAAGTGAAAACTTGATTGTGCTTTCAGCCGAGCGCGATGCCGAGCTTGCCGAGCTTGAAGAATTCCTGATGCAGAACTTCTATCTGCATGAAACTCTGAAGCGCACGGCAGATGAGGTCAAGGACTGGCTCGAGCAACTTTTTGAAAAGCTGTCCCAGGAGCCTGAACTGATGCCGGGTTACTTTAGGCGATTCATACCCGAGCAAGGTCTGCAAAGGGCCGTATGCGATTACATCGCAGGCATGACCGACAGGTTCGCCCTCAAAACGCTTAGAGAAATCCAGCCGGAAACCGGTGACCGGCTCTAGCGCCATGCTCGTCAATGGGTCAGTCCAGTTCGGTCAGGTAAATATTTCGAAATCGGTATTGCCCGCCTCCGGGCACCTCGGCCTGAATAGCGATGAAACCCTCTTCGGGATCACCCAGGCCGTCCGCTTGCCAGGCGCTTTTGCCGTTGATCTCCAACGAGGCTTTCGCAGCCTGCACCGTGAGCTTGAACTTGTTCCACTCGCCGTCCTTGACAAGCCCCTCGCTTTTGGCTTCTTCCAGATCGCCCACGTTGCCCTCCATGCCCTGTCGCAGGTTGACCTGGTATCGATTGGGCCAGGGCCGTCCCTCCGGCACGGTATCGTAGCGGAAATAGACACCGCTGTCCCACTTGCTGTCCCGAAGGGCCTTCCATTCGAATTCGAGAATGAAATCGCCGTACTTCTTTTCGGTCTGCACCAACCCATTGCCCGCTGTGAGCAGGATGTCTCCGTCGTCGACGGCCGCTTCGCATTTGATAATAGTCCAGCCGTTCAGGGTTTTTCCATCAAACAACGCAACGCGCTTGCCCGGCCCCTCTAAACCCGCGCATGATGTCAACAATGCCGCCGCAATCACTATGCTACATAAAGTAATCGATGCCTTCATTAGATCTCCAATATTGCTTTCCTGACCATTTTTGCAAGTTCAATCGTTCACGTGCGATTGATTTGGCAGCTATTGAACTGTATCCTGCGACGGATTTCAAGTGAGATCGTCTTTAGCTCTTCGATTCATTGGTCTCCGCGATATAGATGCTCGCAAGCCTCTGGCGATCACCTCGCAGCTTCTTCAAATAGGCAATGGCGGAAGAGACAGTCGAATAGGGAACGTCGTCGTCGGTCTTACCGAAAAGCCCAAAGTGTGTAGGTCTAATGTAGCGCTTTTGTGTTCCGAAAAACGCCGTTCTTGGCCCCGAAAACCGCGAAAGAATTTAGCGAATTTGGCTAAGGAGTATCATAGGTAGGGGTAGGCCAGATTCGCTAAAAAAAAAGGCTATAAAGACACCAGGTTACCAAGGGAGGTTACTCAACCGAGGTGGAGATCATCCTTGACGCGGATGGGATGAATTTCGTACAATTTATAAGGCTGAAGATCTCATGGTTTGGCACGGGCGGGTGTCGCGCGTGAGGACGCGGAATTCCCCCCTGTGATAGGCCCCGGTGTCAGCGACGACCACCGGAGTCGTGTGCTTCGCGGATAAGGGTTTTTGCCAAATCAATGAAATGAGTTGTTGTAGTCAGTCTGTAAAGGAAGGAGGTAGGTTGACATCGCAAGGGCTCTCCTGGGCAGATTT
>JADHXR010000114.1 GCA_016782865.1 Phycisphaerae bacterium | reverse complement strand
TGCAAGCCTTTTTTCATTTTCCTTGTGATTTTTGAAAAATGGTCTCAAATGTGGGATTGGGTGGCGATTATTGCATATTTCGGAATGACAGAGTGGCTAAAGCATTGCGTAGTGGGTAAAATCGGCTTTGAATTTGGGATCAAGGACCGCATAACCAATCATTTGAGCGGATTGCTTACCTGTGCTGTCAAGTTCAAATTTTGTTGGGTGTTATTGCTTTTGTGTTTTCCACGTATCTGCTCCTTAACTCGCAACCGCTCAATTCCGCGTTATGTGGTTCGCAGTCAGGTGACTACAAGAGGAGATTAGTTGAATCGAGTCGAAACCATACGCAACGTTGTATTCGCCTTGCTTGGAGGGATGGGGCTGGTTTTTAAACATGCATATCAGGGGCCCCTCGCGGAGATCGTCCACTCGTATGGTGGCAACTTCGTGGTATCCTTTGCCCTCTACTTCGCCGCTGTCTCGGCGACAACTCGGTTTGGACTCGGACGGCCTGCGGCAGTCGCGGCAACTCTGCTGGCTGTCGAGGTCTTTGAAGTAACAGATGGTTTTGGGGTAATGTCTAACGTGTACGACACGGTAGACTTGGCAGCGAATGCTGCGGGTGTAGCCGTAGCCGTGGCGCTCGACCTTGCGACGCTCCGCCTACTGGTAAATAGATGGAAAAACAGAGAATTTACATAACAAGCGGATCAAGCTCGACTCGCTAATCGCTCGCGACTTATCCGCAACGTTCGCTTGGAGATGAACAATGGCTGAAAATGAGAACCCAGCAGAAGACAAAGCGATACCACCGCAAGACCTTGTACCGTGGTCAGAATTCCTCGAGGATTACCCTCTCAACTCCGTTCAGAACGTTTCTGAGTACTACGAAAAGACGCACTCTCAATATGGGGATCCCTTCAGACGACTGACTCCGACGCTGCGTCTCCATTGCAGCAAATGCAAAGGTGTCAGGAACTTCTCCGGTCGTTGGACGCACCATGACACTTTCAGCAATGGTGACGTCGTCCACGACTTCGTGAAATATACCTGCAAGGACTGTGAAGACGCCAGCAAAACGTTCTGCGTGATTTCTCAGGCAATTGGCGATAATGGCAATGGGTGTGCCTTGAAGATAGGTGAGTTTCCCGAGCTTCATCTCGAACTACCCCGCAGCGTAGAAAAACTCCTCGGCGATGACTACAAACTGTTCGTTAAGGGCCTTACTTGCGAGAAGCGAGGCCTGGGAATCGGTGCATTCACCTACTATCGACGTGTTGTAGAGGCACAAAAAAATCATCTGATAGCCGAGATCCTTCGCGTCGCCGAAAAGCTTGGAGGGCCCGCAGACATCAGAGACAAACTCAAGGCAGCCCAAAAAGAGAAGCAGTTCTCCCGCGCGGTCGACGCTGTCAAGGGAGTTATTCCCGAGTCGTTGCTCGTCGATTCCCATAATCCTCTAAAACTCCTCCACAATGCCCTCTCAATCTGTGTTCATGCCGAGCCTGATGAGCAATGCTTGCGTATTGCCCATAGCATCAGACTTGTCTTGGTTGACCTTTCCGAACGTTTGAAGCTCGCACTTGGCGAACAGGATGAATTGCGGACAGCAGTATCTGATCTCCTTAACTTCACTGCCGAAGCGAAAAAGAAGGCGAAGGATTAATTATGGACGCACCCTATTTTATGAGAACAAGGTTTATCCTGGCTTGGATGGTCTTAGCAAAGAAACCGAAGATGAAGTGTTTAGAGGATAATAATATTGCCCTAACATCTGAATTCAGCGGGACCTCGTACCTCGGCCCCTGATTCAGTGCGTACGAGGTTTCAAAACCGATCTCTAACAATTTGAAAGGAAATTGTCACACCAGTTGCCCTTTTAGGTGTGTAGGCTGGGGGCGCGTTTGGGTGGTAACATCCAGGCGGAACTTGCCCCGACACGGCATCGCGACGGCTCACCAATGGAGTGGGTCTTACCCAGTCAGGGATGCCGGCCAAAACCGCAGGCCGTAGTATAAAACGAATAGTGCAGCCTCGTAAGATCAGACCGGACGATTATTACTGGGAGAGTCCGGGTGCGGGATAAACCCATCTTGGATGGGATATTCGCCGATCCTCTACGCTGTAGGAGAAGGCCATAGTCTGCAGGGAAGCAAAGGGTATAAGCACCTGCAGAGAACCCGGGGTAAGGCTAATGGCATGCGGTGACAGAGAACGGAGCTTTGAACCTGAGGTCCCAGCGTCTCCGTCGTTCTCCAACGACGGTAAGTGGTTCTCAAGTCGTTGATAGCGGCAAGAAGACAACGACGGGCGTAGGGAAGTCGGAGTGGCCTGGAAGTGAAGACGGACAGGACAACATAACCTGTCTTGAGCGTGGGGCCATACTTCGACCGTGTTTGGTTTAGTAGGGAAGGATGTATGAGTGCTTTTGAAGCTATGAACATACGTAATAAAGTCCCAGCCTTGCAGGCCAAACTCTCCCGTGCAGCGAAACAGTCGCTGGATAGGAGATTCGGAGCCCTCTACGATAAGGTCTATCGAGAGGATGTATTGTGTGAGGCTTGGACCCGCGTCCGAGCCAATAATGGAGCCCCGGGTATTGACGATCTGAACTTCAAGACTATTGAAGAAGTGATCGGCGTAGAGGCCTTCTTACGGGAGATCCGCAATGAGCTTCGTGCTCAGCAATATCGTCCCGTACCTGTACGTCGTCACTGGATCGATAAACCCGGCAAATCCGAAAAGCGTCCCTTGGGCATCCCGATTATCAAAGATCGGGTGGTCCAAATGGCCGTCAAACTTGTCATTGAACCGATCTTTGAGACGAACTTCCTGGCCTGTTCTTATGCCTATCGTCCCAAACGTAGTGTTCAGATGGCGGTGCGCAAGATCCGCTCAGAGATCACCTTCGGGAAGAAGACCGAGGTGATAGAGGCGGACATTGTCGGGTGTTTTGATAACATTCGTCAGGATATCTTGCTCAACCTGGTACAACGTCGCATCAGTGATCAGCGTCTTTTGAAGCTGATCTGTGCGTGGCTGCGAGCCGGTGTTCTGGAAGATGGCGAATGGCAAGCCCCGGACGGCTTGGGTTCTCCCCAAGGCGCAGTAATCAGCCCCTTGCTTTGTAATGTATACCTGCACTCCTTCGACATGATGTTCAAGCTGTCGAAGATCCCTGGCATCCTGGTCCGATTCGCGGATGATTTCGTGATTTTGCTGTGGAGCAAGGGCAAGCAGGTATTGGAGCAAGTACGACAGATGCTGGCCCGTTTGGGTTTAGAGCTCCATCCTAACAAGACTCGTGTGAGTCGTGCTGAAGATGGTTTTGACTTCTTGGGTATTCACTTTCGACTACGGCCGATTACTCGTCCCAATGCGAAGGTGAAACAGTCCTGTGCAGTCTGGCCGTCCAATCGTTCAATCAAGCGAGTCAAGCAGCGGGTTCGTGAGATCATTGGTCGACGGTATAGTCTCTCTTTAGAAGAGATGATATCGGAATTGAATCCCTCCCTTCGTGGATGGGCGAATTTCCACCTGTCGGTCAAGCCCAATCGATCCCGTATGCGCAAGCTCAATGGCTTTGTGGGTGAGCGACTTCGAATCTTTCTGAGGCGGAAGTATAACGATGATGGCAGGGGCACTTGGAGAGTCCAGGGCAATTTACCTGCTCGATTGGGTTTGTACCAGTTTGCCTGACAGTTATACTTCAACGACAACGGTTACTGATAAGTGTACGGGTAAGGTCGTCGGAGAGCCGTACCGGGGAAAACCCGACGTCCGGTTCGACGAGGGGGCCTAAGGAAATATGTTGTACGTGGGCATCGCCCCAGATGCTTAATGGACACTGGGATACCGCTAAGGTAGAATCCACCAGACGGCACATATGCACTGAAGCTCTACTCTACTATCAACGCCCAATCATGGCTACATATTAGTGCTGGTCCAGTTCAGTCAAATGGAGAACGATTGAATGCGTCAGTACCGACGATGCTGGCATTGACGTCTCTTCCTTACAGATCAATTTGGCCGCCGGCGGCCAAATCTTAGTGACAGAGTGGCCGCGTCATATTCTTTGGAGATTTCGCAGGCGCCTGCGAAATTGACGGAAAAGCACAAAAGCATAAATGATAACATTTGCCTGCAAGGGACCTCGCTTAGCGCTCGGCCCCTGAGGCAGGCGTTCGGCAAGACACGAGAATGAACTGTATCTTCTGGCGGGCTTCGAGGGTCAGACCTGGCTTTTATGCTTTTTCGGGGTACATTGGCAAATGCCAGTAGAAATACCAACATTTGAATCGAGAGGGACGTCGTACCTCCGCCCCTCATTCAACACGTTACACTGCTGCATGAAACGACAACCTGATGAATGACCCAAGAACACGAGACGATCTCTCCAAATTCGTGGTGCACCTGACTCGGCGGCACGATGGCCAATCGGCTCGCGCCAACCTGCTTTCCATCCTCGATGCCAAGCTTATCAAGGCGAGAAACGCGCACTGCCTCTTCAAGCACGACATCGCTCGCCTCAATTTCACGGAAGTACTTCAACGCAGCTTCAAAACGGTCTGCTTTACAGAGACACCGCTCACTCAAATTGCCAGGCTGACTGCCGAGATACCTGGCCGGCAAATACAGCTTGAACCGTACGGCATTGTCTTCTACAAGGACACGGTGCTCGAACGTGGTGGAAACCCGGCGATTTATATCAACGGCAACAGCCATTTGCGGGACTATTTACTTAAACAGTTCCGCCAACATTTCAGCGGAATCCGGTCTCTCCTCCGATTCAAACAACGCGAACGAATGTACCACGAATCGATCATTCAGTACTACTCGCTTGTAAATGTCATTAGCTCAAATCACGACTTCACCTGGGAACGTGAATGGCGTTTCAATGGCAATTTCAAGTTTTCCTACATCGACATCGTAGCAGTAATCGCGCGAAACCCCGAGCAATTTCAGCGCCTCTGCGAAGAACGGTTCTCTGGACTGAAATTGGACTACATTCGAGGTTTGTCGGTGATTTCTCCCGACTGGACATACGAGGACATTGTGGAGACAATGTCGGTACAAATATGGAACAATGCGAATTCCTAGTCCGAAAGCAGTGTAACAAATCGTTGCAGCCGACGTAGCACCCGTCCGATTGGTCAACGTTGTCAGGGTTGGAAAGGTGTTCGGCCGATCAACGTCATTGGCACAGTGCTACGCGGCTGAACTCAGCGTTATGGAGTCCAGTCATGGAAGACTATTACGAAGATCATTCTGTCAATAAGGGCATAAGGGTAGACCAAGCTCGTGTTCAACTTTTATCCTTTCGCTTACTATCCATCTTCTTAGCAAGCGAAAATCTGCACAAGTTGTGTAATGGTGAATACGACTGCGGTGCTGACATATTAGCAAATGAATATGAGAAGGCCGAGATCGAACATCTCATACTGCAAATAGCAGCGCTTTTCCGGTCAGCAGACACATCGGCATTAGAGGAATTAACACTAAACAAAAGATGGAACCCTAATGTTGGCAAGCTTGAGCAGCCAGTTGGTAGTCAAACCAAGGACTTAACGTTGCATGAAGCATGCAACAAGATCATTCATGTCAAAGAAATTAAGTATGAAGTTATAAATGGCGAATATGAATGGAATCGCTACCTGAAGCCAACAATGTATCTATATGGTCAAAAGCAGAAGGAACAATGGAAAGCCATTCTTGACATCCAAGCCTTTTGTTTTGAAGCATGCCATGTGCCAGAATAGCAAATGTATAAAAACCATAACCAATAGCCTGGTACTAGGGTCAGACCTGGCTTTTATGCTTATTCAGGGTACATTGGCAAATGCCAGTAGAAATACTAACATTTGAATCGAGAGGGACGTCGTGCCTCCGCCCTTCATTCAAGCCGTTCTGATCAAAGCAATTCAAATTAAAGATTTGACATCTGACGACATTGTAGTTACATTGTAAATGTGGATAGAGTAGAATTCGAATGGAATCCGGCAAAAGCTAAGGCTAATCTGAGGAAGCATGGAGTTGCTTTTGAAGAGGCGGCCACTGTTTTTTTGATGACCGTGCAATTGAGTTTTACGACGATAGCCACTCCGACTGGGAAGACCGTATGCTGCTTCTTGGCCTCAGCACTAACCTCCGGCTTTTGCTGGTATGCCATTGTTATCGCGAAAGCGACTCCGTAATCCGGATTATCTCAGCCCGGAAAGCAACCAAGAATGAGTCAAAGATGTACCGCAGGTGATACAATGAAACAAGAATATGATCTGACAAAACTAAAATCTCGTCCTAATCCCTACGCGAAACGTCTCAAGAAACAAGTTACATTACGAATTCGACCAGACGTCATAGATTATTTTAAGGATATGGCTGAAGAAAAGGGTATCCCATACCAAAGCCTCATCAATCTTTATTTACAAGATTGTATGGCCTCGCATCGCAAACTTGCCATGAAATGGGCAGCGGGCTAAGCGAACCTTACTCAGAACCTGGGGATCGATCGTACGCGCTAAAGCGGTCCGATCATCCCTCGCGTTGGATGCGCATAATGACACGGTTCAAAACAAGACATTCCCTTGAGTTCAATAATAGAAGGAGGAGCTGCGTTATGAGCAAATCAAAGCTCTCAATCATGTTGTTGGCGGCAGTCGTATTGGTGCTTGGTGATGCGGCTGTCGGTCAATCACGCATCGGTCAATGGGATGTCTTTGAGATCTCCATGGAGGCCCAAAAGCAATACGCCAATCCCTACACGGAATCATTACCCGATAAGGCTGAGTCCCTGGTTCGTGTCACGTTTACCGGGATGGACGGCGAGGCTCAGGGGCAGAGTATCTCCATCACCGGCTTCTGGGCCGGGGGACAGACCTTCAAGGGCCGCTTCGCTCCGCCTCTGCCGGGAACGTGGGCTTATAGAAGTGCGTCCAGCGATCCGGGACTAAATGGAGCACGGGGGACATTGACGTGTAGCAAATGGAGTGCTTCCGAGAAGAACGAGAATCCCTGCAGAAGAGGGTGGGTGCGCGTCTGTCAAACCGGTCCCAGGCCGGGCCGGTATTTCGAATACACGGACGGAACCCCGTTTTTATGGATCGCCGATACGTGGTGGAACTGGACCAAACGGGGTATCCTATTGGCCAGCTTCAAGAAACTGGCGGATGATCGCGCTGAAAAGGGGTTTACCGTGGGCCAGTTATTCTTTGCCGGACGCGGCTGGGGCCGTCAAAGCTCCCTGCTGGACCGCAGCTTTACGATTCCCGATCTGGAGCATATCGACCATATCGAACGGATGATTCGCTATGCCAACAGCAGGGGGTTGACCGTCTGGATTCATCCCTGGTGGGGCGGGCGCAGCCTGGATACCCAGATCGGTGCGGAGAACATCAGACGCTGGTGGCGTTACGTGATGGCCCGTTTGGGCGCGTATAATGTCATCTGGACACTGGCGGGTGAGTATAATCTGTACAATTATGGAGACCTGGGCCTGGCCTTCTGGAAAGACCTCGGCAGGATGATCGACGAACAGGATCCCTATGACAGACTGCTCTCGACCCATCCCACACCGCCGGCCTGGGGCGGGGGCCAGGATGCTCCGCAGTGGTCCACCTCCGCGGTCTTGCACAATGAACCCTGGTTGAACTACAATCAGAGCCAGGTGGGGCACGGCAAATGGCGTAATGAAATGATACCGCAGGTCGTGATGGCCGACTGTGCACGCACACCGGCCAAACCGATCGTTGTCACGGAGCCGTGGTACGAATTCATTCAAGGCAATCCCACGGGCGCCGATATCCGCTTTGGTGCGCTTTCGGCCATCCTCTCCGGCGCGGCCGGGCATAGTTATGCCGGCGGTCATGTGTGGAAGGCCCATGTGCCGGAGGCCCCCAGCGGCAAAGACACCTGGCCCATGGAAATGAGCTTTGATGTCAACACGCTCGACTATCCCGGTGCCGTGTCCCTGGGTTTCCTGGCCGGCTTCCTGAAATCCATAGCCTGGTGGCAGCTTGAGCCGCATCCTGAATTGGTCACGGAATACCCGACGCCGTACTGCGCGGCTGTTCCCGGACGCGAGTATCTCGTGTATCTCAGGTACGGAGGTTCAGCGCATGTGGACTTGTGTCCCTCAAGCGCGCAGGACTCCTTCGAAACCACCTGGATCGATTTAACCACATCCAAGCCGGCCCGCAGCGCCACAGTGTCCGGTGGCGACCGCCACTTGTTTACCAGCCCCAGAGGCTATCCGGGGTCAAAGGAAGTCAGTGACTGGCTGCTGCACATCGTCAGGAAGTGAACAACCACGCCCAGAGGCAGCTTCTTTCTGGTGAAAGCCGAGAAAGCCCAGCGAGAAAGCCCAGGCTCAGCTCTGTCCTTAGTCATTTAAGCCCTATCAGGACAGGCACATCCAAAGAAATAACTGCCAAGATTCTGAACGCATGGCTCATCAAAGCGACTCATGCAAATCGTTGCATGAGTCGCTTTTTTCAAATCGTGCTGTGCCGAATCTGCTTGTTTAGGATCCATTCGGCGTTGCTCAGAGCCTGCCCTGAACAGAGTTGAAGGGACAGGTTTCGAGCTTAGTGCTTAGAGTTTCCGGCCAAAGGCCGGCGTTTGGCTTTGTTTTGCATCTTATTGTTGGCCACAGAGGGCACCGAGAAGGCAGAGAAAGAATCAATAATCAGTAATCAATTTCTTGGGCCAGATTGCCGGAAGAACGTAGACTCTTCCTTTTGCCTTTTTACTTTTGCCCTGTTCCTTGTGGTTTTCCCCTTTCTTTTTGCCGGAGTTCAGCGGTAAAATGGATTGGTAGCTCCTTTTGCGGTCTTGAGTGGTGTGGAAAAGCAAGAGAAGTGTTTCAAAGGGATTTTATGCCAAACGAAGTGTTTAGCAAGTACCTGAGCGAGATAAACAAGGCGTATTTCCGTGGCGACTCGACAGAACATACGCATCGGCCCGCACTGAAAGCTCTGGTTGAAGTGCTTGCGAAGAAGATTACAGCGACAAACGAGCCTAAACGGACCGAGTGCGGAGCGCCTGATTTCATTATTTCTCGGAGAGTGCGCGTTGTTGACCAGAAAATTGGCTATATCGAATGTAAAGACATAGGGACAGATCTGAAACAGGCTGCCAAGACAGAGCAGATCAAGAAACGCTATTTGCCGAGCCTTCACAACCTAATCTTGACAGACTACATCGAGTTCTGGTGGTACGTTGACGAAGAGAAACGAATGACGGCTAAGCTTGCGGAGGATAAGAAGGACGGATTCAGACTCACCGAGCGCGGCCAGAAGGAGGTAATGGAGCTATTTGAGTGCTTCTTTGCGCAGGAGCCGGAGAAGGTCACGACGGCTAAGTACCTTGCAACGAAAATGGCGCACAAAGCCCAGATGATGCGGGACGTGATTGTCAGAACCTTCGACCAGGAGCAAGAGACCGGGCCTCTGCATGGGCAGTTCGAGGGATTCAAGGATGTGTTGTTACATGATCTGACCGAGCAGGAGTTTGCCGATATGTATGCGCAGACGATCAGCTACGGGCTGTTTACAGCGCGGTGTCACATAGACGAAAAGACGCTGTTCGGCGAGGACAAGCAGGCTGTGTTCCATGGGATGAACGGCAAAGCCGACGAGTTCACGAGGGAGCACGCTGCATTCATGCTGCCAAAGACTAACCCGTTTTTGAGGAGTGTGTTTGGGCATATTGCAGGCCCCGACCTCGATGAGAGGGTGTCGTGGTTGGTAGACGATTTAGTCGAGTTACTGAGCCGAGCAGACATGGGACACGTGTTGAGGGATTTTGCCAGAAAGAAGGGCCGACGCGACCCTGTTGTGCATTTCTACGAGACGTTCCTCGCTGAATACGATCCGAAGATGCGCAAGAAGCGTGGTGTGTATTACACGCCGGATGAGGTAGTATCCTATATCGTGAGGAGCGTGGATTGGGTGTTGAAGGAGACGTTCGGGGTGAAGCGCGGGCTTGCCGATGAGTCGAAGGTGACAGTTGACGGCAAAGAAACGCACAAGATATTGATTCTTGACCCTGCAGTGGGGACAGGGACATTTCTGTTCGAAGTTATCGATCTTATTCACAGCAGGTTTAAGCGGCAGAAGGGAATGTGGTCAGGGTATGTTAGAGAACATTTGCTCTCGAGACTGTTTGGATTCGAGATACAGATGGCCCCATACGCTGTGTGTCACATGAAGCTCGGCCTTGAGCTTGCTGAAACCGGGTACGACTTCCAGAGCGACGAGAGACTCGGCATCTATCTCACCAACACACTTGAAGAAGCAGAGGGAATATCCAGGAACGTCTTCGTCCAATCGCTCAGCGAAGAAGCACGCGCGGCAAATAATGTGAAGAAGGACCTGCCGATCATGGTCGTATGCGGTAATCCCCCCTATGCGGGATTATCTGTAAATATGAATGATTGGATAGAACAGTTGCTAAAGCAAAAATTGCCTGGGGAAAGCGGTGCTCAAAGCTATTACGAAATTGATGGAAAGCCTCTTGGTGAAAAGAAAGTCTGGTTGCAAGACGATTACGTAAAGTTCATTCGCTTTGGGCAATGGCGTATTGAGCAAAGTGGCTATGGTGTTTTGGCGTTTATTACCAATCATGGTTATCTTGACAATCCTACTTTCCGAGGGATGCGCCAAAGCTTGATGCAAACCTTTGATGAAATATACGTTTTGGACCTCCATGGAAACATGAAGAAGAAGGAAACCTGCCCGGATGGCTCACTTGACAAGAATGTCTTTGACATTCAACAGGGAGTAGCTATTGGTGTTTTTGTAAAGGCAACTGATACACATACACCTGCCAAAGTATACCATGCTGATCTATACGGTCTCCGGAGCGGGAAGCATGGGAAATATGAGTGGTTAAGCAAGAACGACATCAGACCTACACGCACAGACTGGACTGAGTTATCGCCCAATTCTCCATACTACTTCTTTGTTGAAAGAGATGAGTCAAAAAGAAAAGAATATGAGGCCAGTTTGAAGATTAACGATGTACTGACAGAAAACAACGTAGGCATTGTCACTGCACGGGATCGTCTCACTATTCACCAGACAGCCGGCGATGTCTGGGACACTGTTAACGATTTTGCTTCGTTACCGCCTGAAGAGGCCCGTAGCAAATATTCACTTGGGAAAGATGTACAAAGCTGGAAAGTACAGCTTGCACAAGCTGACCTTAACACATCAGCGCTCAGCAAGAACAAGATAACGCCAATTCTGTACAGACCATTTGATATTCGGCACACGTACTACACTGGGAAATCTGGGGGGTTTATTTGTCGTCCGATTTACAGAGTGATGCGTCATATGCTATCAGGCGAGAATCTCGGGCTAGTGTTTATGCGTCAAGTGGCTTTGCAGGATGACTATACTCATTTTGTCGTAACCCGTCATATCGTCGATAACCGAGCATTCTACAGCAACAAAGGGACCATGAGTTTGGCCCCCCTCTATCTCTACCCTGAACGAGAGGATGGTAGTCTTTTTGAAGATTCGGTTTGGCCTGCGGGAGAAGGGGGGCGAGTACCGAATTTCTCACGGGAGTTTGCGGAGGAATTCGCTCGAAGAGTCAAGTTAGAGTTTTCGTCGGATGCTGTAGGTGATTTGACCAGAACGTTTGGCCCGGAAGATGTATTTCACTATTTTTACGGGTCTTTTCATTCCCCGGAATATCGGAAGCGCTATGCGGAGCTTCTAAAGATAGATTTTCCGCGGATATCATGGCCTCAGGACATAAAAATGTTCGTGGAGGTGTGCGATGTTGGGAGGCAGCTTGTCGCACTGCATTTGGTGGAGGCCGGGATCTTGGACGATGAGAGCAAATGGCCCGCATTTGAAGAAGAAGGCGAAAATGTTGTGGAAAAGGGGTATCCGAAATATGTGGCTAAGGCTGATGCGCCGGGAAAAGAACGCCTATTCATAAATAAGGACCAGTACTTTGAGGGAGTGAAGCCGGAAGTCTGGAAGTCTCATATTGGGGGGTATCAGGTCTGCGAGAAGTGGCTGAAGGACCGGCGCGGACGAGAGCTTTCGTATGATGATATACGCCACTACCAGAAGGTTGTTGTTGCGATTGGGGAGACGATTCGGCTAATGAATGAGCCTTGCTTGTCGGCGATGTTTGAATAAGCAAAGAAGGTGTTGACGCCCGAGGGGCATTATCTGTGGTTGTGCGAGCACCACGCGGCGGAGTATAAGAATTGATATCCTTCACTTGCTGGTGATACGTGAGTCGCGGCGTTCGATCAAGCATTAGTCTGTATTCTTCATCAATAGCGCCGATAGCCGAGCCGTAGAACAGGCAAGAAAAATCTGCATAAATCCTGTCTAAAAAGCTTTTCAAACACCCCCCAACCGAAGTCTGTCCTGAGCGAAGTCGAATGGGCCAGATTACCGGAAGACCACCGATTTCTCCTTTTGCCTTTTTACTTTTTACCTGTCCCTTCTGCCTTTCCACCCCCGGCGTTTATCGGTAGAATGAACCGACGGACTCTTTGCGAGGTCTTTGTGGGATTTCAGATTTGTTAGTTCGAGGCAGCCGGATGAACGCGAAAGAAGTGCTCAAAGAAATCGAACGGGCAGCCAGAGAGAATGAAACATCGCTTGACTTGTCCTGCGAGGGCTTAACGTCGCTGCCGCCCGAGATCGGCCGGTTGACCAATCTGACGGAACTCTTTTTGGATAACAACCAACTGACGAGTGTGCCGGCCGAATTGGGACAGTTAACCCATCTGACGCAACTCTGGTTGAGCGGCAATCAACTCACGAGTGTGCCGGTCGAATTGGGGTTGTTGACAGATCTGAGGGAACTCTATCTGGACAACAATAAACTGACCAGTATTCCGCCCGAACTAGGGCAGTTGACTAATCTAGTCCACCTCTTCTTGGACAACAATCAACTTACGAGTGTGCCGAAGGAACTGGGCTGGCTGACAGCACTGGTACTTCTCTCCTTGTACAACAATCAACTCACGAGCATTCTCAAGGAACTGGCACAGTTGCCAAGCCTGACGTCGCTCCATTTGTCCAACAACCAACTGACGAGTGTGCCGGCCGAATTGGGGCGGCTCAAGAACCTGAAGGTGCTTTCTCTTCAGAACAATCGAGTAGACTCTCTGCCAGTTGAGTTGAGCGATCTGACAAGATTAGAAACACTCGACCTTGGAGGGAATCCGCTGGAGTCGCCACCGCCGGAGGTCGTGGCGAAGGGTGCTGACGGAATCAGAAACTACTTACTCCAGTTGGGCAAAGAAGGCAGGGATTATCTATACGAGGCAAAGTTGCTGATTGTCGGGGAAGCAGGGGCAGGGAAGACTTCGCTGGCGAAAAAGATTGAGAACGCAGATTATGAACTCCGTGAAGATCAGGGCTCGACTATGGGCATTGACATTATTGAATGGCACTTTGCGATGGACGGAAGTCAGGATTTTCGCGTGAATATATGGGACTTCGGGGGACAGCAGATATATCATGCGACGCACCAATTCTTCCTGACAAAGAGGTCGCTCTATGCCTTGGTTGCTGATGAGCGGAAAGAGGATACCGATTTCGATTACTGGCTTAACGTTGTCGAGTTGTTAAGTGATAGCAGCCCTATTCTGATAATCCAGAACGAAAAGAAAGACCGCCATCGAGAGATAAATGAAAGTGCGCTACGGGGACAATTCGGGAACATTAAGGAGATTCTCGCCACGAATCTTGCGACCAACCGGGGGCTGCACAAGGTCTGCAAGGCAGTACGGTATCATCTCAGTGGACTGCCACATGTTGGAACCGAACTACCGAGGACGTGGGTTAAGGTGCGTGAGGCACTGGAGAAGGAAGACCGCAACTATATTAGCTTGGAGGAGTATTTCGATATTTGCGAGAACAACGGATTCAGATTGGAGAAGGACAAGTTGCAGTTGAGCGGGTATTTGCATGATCTGGGGGTGTGTCTGCACTTTCAAAACGATTTGCTTCTCAAGAAGACTGTCATACTCAAACCGGAGTGGGGAACAGATGCGGTTTATAAGGTGCTTGATGATGATGGAGTGATAAAGACCAAGGGACGCTTTACACAGGCAGATGTGGCGCGGATCTGGGATGAAAGCCAGTACGCGAACATGCACTTGGAACTGCTGCGACTGATGATAAACTTCAAGCTGTGCTACAGTATAAAGGGCGGGGGCGAATATATAGCGCCTCAATTGCTTGCAAAGAATCAACCTGCGTATAAGTGGAACGAGAAAGACAATTTGATTATGCGCTACACGTATGAATTCATGCCAAAGGGGATTGTTACACAGTTCATCGTGGCGGTGCACCCTTTAATTGCGGATCAAGAACTGGTATGGCGAGAGGGAGCTATCCTAAAGAAAGATGAGACGCAGGCGGAGGTCATAGAGAATTACGGCAAGCGGGAGATTAAGATCCGGGTGGCTGGCAGGCACAAGAAGGAGCTGATCACTATAGTCGCGTATGAACTCGACCGAATCCACAGTGGCTACACGCGGTTGAAGAGGGACAAATGGGTTCCATGCAACTGCGAGGGATGCAAGGGAAATCCAGAACCGCATTTCTATTCTTTCGATACCCTGCGAGAGTTTAGCGCCGGTGGACAAGATGTGATACAGTGCCAGAAGAAGCCCTATAAGATGGTAAGTGTCCGGAGGCTTATCGATGATGTGGTGTCTCGCAAAGTGCGCGGACAGGGACGGAAACGGTTTCGTGTTGCACTGTCCTTTCCCGGTGAGCAGAGGGACTTCGCTGAGAAAGTGGCTGACTTCTTGGGCGAGCAATTCGGTGAGGATGAGGTTTTCTACGACAAGCATTTCGAGGCTGAATTAGCTCGCCCAAATGCTGATACACTTGTTCAGGATATCTATCACGATGGTTCGGAGTTGATCGTTGTTTTCCTCTGCGCGGGGTACAAAAAGAAAGAATGGTGCGGGCTTGAGTGGCGTGCGATAAGAGACTTGATCAAGAAGAGAAAAGAATCGGACATTATGTTTATCCGCTTTGATGATACGCCTATCCTGGGATCTTACTCAATCGACGGCTACGTGGATGCGAGAGACCGAACAGAACGTGAGGTAGCCGAGCTAATCGTTAGACGGTATCAAATGAATCAACAGAACGAGGATAGATAATGCGCAGTTGCGGCGGGCTGAAGAAGGTGTTGACGCCGGAGGGGCATTATCTGTGGTTGTGCGAGGATCACGCGGCCGAGTATAAGAAGTGAGATCCGTCACTTGCTGATGATATGTGAGCCGCGGCGTTCGATCAAGGATTAGGCGGTATTCTTCGTTAACCAAGTAGTTCACACGGGCCACAGAACAGCCAAGCAAGATCGTCGTCAGGAGAGTGTCTTTCTTTGAATTGTTGCTGCAATATGCTATGATGTAACTTGTGATCAAGGATTGGGTGTTTGATGTCGGTTGCATCGCTCGGCGGCTGCCGGGTAACTATAGATGGTTACATTTATTGTTTGTGGGAAGGTGGTGTTGAGAATTGCTCGGGAATTCACCCTTCAGGAGGCGCTTCAATGAAGAAGTCACTAACTTATGTAATTGTGGGATTTGTCGCCGCTGCGTGTCTGGCGGTCTCATCGGCGAAGGCCGAGCGGGTCCTCACAGTGCCGGATGCGGGCTTCGAGGACCACGTCCTTAGCGATGAGGTTGATTGGTTCTATCTTGCCGATGACCCGACGAATGTCTGGAAAAGTGTTGCCGGCACCGGGGGCGCCTGGATCGGGTGGAATTATTACGGGGTCTGGCCGGCCTACAACGGCAACAACAAAGTGTACGGATTCTACGAAACAGACAGCGACTATATCTACCAGATTCTGGACGAGACATTCATTGCGGGCAAGACGTACACCTTGAGTGTCTGGGTGGGAGCAGGCTGGAGCGGCTACCCCGACGGTTGGTGGCTTTACTTTACCGGAGAAGATTATACGGACGAGCTGGCCGAGGCAAGCGGCAGCGCACCGGTGTTCTCGTGGGAGCAGGTCTCGTTGGCATATACCGCCACTGCCGCCGACGACGGAAATAAGATCGGGATAAAGCTGCAGGGGGACGGCTGGGTCACCTTTGACGATGTCTCTCTTTCGTACGGCCCCCGAAGACAAGGGATCCGGATCCGGCCGATGGCTCTCTGGTTGAGGACACTTGGGCAAACCTTTCATGGTCGCCTGGAGATCGTGCGGTCTCACACGATGTTTACGTCGGTGACAATTTCGACGATGTGAACGGCGCCACTGTCGGCGCGCCGGCATTCCGGGGCAATCAAACCGCGACGAATTATGTGATCGGCTTACCCGGATTCCCCTTTCCGGATGGCCTTGTGCCGGGAACGACTTACTACTGGCGGATCGACGCGGTCAACAACGCTGAGCCGAACAGCCCGTGGAAAGGAGATGTCTGGAGTTTCTCGATTCCGCCCAAGACCGCTTACAATCCCGATCCGGCCGACGGCGCCGAGTTTGTGGATCCGAATGCGACCTTCAACTGGACGCCGGGTTTCGGTGCTAAATTGCACCACGTTTACATTGGCGATAGTCTTGCAGATGTTAACGACGGGACCGGCGGTACATACAAAGGCCCCGCGGGGCCCGCAAGCTATAGTCCCGGTCCTCTCGACAGAGAGAAGATTCTTTATTGGCGGGTCGATGAGTTTGACGGTGTTGACACGCACAAGGGCGATATCTGGGGCTTTACGACTCCGGGCGCCGTTGGGAACCCGCGGCCGGCTAACGGATCTGTGGGTATAGGTCATGCCCAGATTCTGAGTTGGACGCCGGCAGACAATGCCACCTCATACGAAGTGTACTTCGGCACAGAGGCGGTGAAAAATGCCACCACAGCTTCACCCGAGTATGTGGGCGCCAGAGCGCCCGGTTCGGAGAGCTACGATCCCGGCAAACTTGTGTGGAACACGACTTACTTCTGGCGTGTTGATGCGGTCTATGATTCGGCTCCGGCAAGGACGGTCAAGGGTCTTGCCTGGAGCTTCACTACAGCCGACTTCATTGCGGTGGACGACTTCGAGCCCTACAATGATATTGACCCGCCTGAGATGGCGAGCAACAAAATATTCGAGGCGTGGACGGACGGCTTTGGGACCACGACAAACGGAGCTTTAGTCGGCAACGAGCTTCCGCCTTATGCCGAGCAGAGCATTGTTCACGGTGGTGGTCAGTCTATGCCGCTGTCGTACAACAACAATCTTAGTACCTCTGAGGCGACCATGACGTTGGCCCATTCGGCAGGCTCAGGGCAGGCTTACCCGCGTGACTGGACCGAGCAGGGCGTCACGAAACTGTCCCTGTGGTTTCGCGGCAAATCGGGCAACGCCGCCGAGAGGATGTTTGTTGCCCTCAATGGCAATGCCGTGGTCTATCATGATGAGCAAAATGCGTCCCGGACAACCACCTGGACAGAATGGGTTATCGACCTGCTGGCGTTTGCGGACCAGGGCGTGGACCTGACCAATGTTGATAGGATTACCATTGGTTTCGGCAACAAGATTCCCGGCGCGCCGGGATCGGCTGGCGGTTTGGGTGAAATGCTCTTTGACGACATTCGGTTGTATCGATAGGATCCCAGCCGATAGCCAATATAAGTTTACACAAGATCAGGGCCTGTGTTGATCAATTCAGCACAGGCCCCGAATGTTTGAGTTAGCATTTCCAGGTAGATTTGTTAGTATGCTTAGAGGTGAATGTTGATTTGTGATGATGTTCATTCTACACAGGCGAATTGTCAGGAGAGATTGCGATGACGGGAAAGCATACTAACAGGCGAGGTTTTCTTGCCGGCTCGGCGGCGGCTGCCGCCGTTACGGTTGTGCCGAGGCATGTCTTGGGAGGAGTTGGAAACACCCCTCCAAGTGAGAAGCTCAATATCGCTGGCATTGGTATTGGAGGGATGGGAGGGAGTAATCTGCGGCAGCTCGAGAGCGAGAACATTGTTGCTCTGTGCGATGTGGATCACGCATACGCCGCGCCGGTGTTCAAGCGATATCCGAAGGCGAAGGTCTATACCGACTATCGCAAGATGCTGGATAAGCAGAAGGACTTCGACGCCGTGATGATTGCCACGCCCGATCATACCCATGCGGTTATCAGCATGGCGGCGATGCGGCGCAGCAAGCATGTCTATTGCCAGAAGCCTCTGACGCACGATGTCTACGAATCGCGCATGTTAGCGAAGGCCGCTAAAGAGGAGGGCGTTGTCACGCAGATGGGAATTCAGGGACATTCGGGCGAAGGCGGGCGCCTTATTTGTGAATGGATCGCCGACGGCGCGATCGGCGAGGTCACCGAGGTCGACGCCTGGTGTAGTCTGTCCTATTATCCCTTTGGCCATGCCGGGTGGAGCAGCAAGTGGAGCCGGCGTCCCAA
The DNA here is from genome assembly GCA_016782865.1 of Phycisphaerae bacterium. Taxonomy (GTDB): domain Bacteria; phylum Planctomycetota; class Phycisphaerae; order Sedimentisphaerales; family Anaerobacaceae; genus SG8-4. Next base: position 7,168 of record JADHXR010000114.1, on the reverse strand, counting down.
GGAGACGCCCGCGGTGCCTGCGACTCTGGATTGGGACCTCTGGCTGGGCCCGGCGCCGGAGCGGCCCTATCATCCGGCGTACCATCCGGCTGTGTGGCGCTGCTGGTGGGACTTCGGCTGCGGAATGATGGGCGACCGCGGGGCGCATACTCTGGACCCGGTTTTCTGGGCGCTGAAGTTAGGGCATCCGACGAGCGTGGAAGCTACCTCACTGGATCTGAATCCTGAGACGCATCCGGTGGCGTCTATAGTCACCTACCGGTTCGGCGCCCGCGGCGATTTGCCACCTGTCAAGCTGACATGGTATGACGGCCTTCGCCCGCCGAGGCCTGAAGAACTCGAGGACGGCAGGCGGATGGGCCACAGCGAGGGTGGCTCGCTGTTCAAGGGAACCAAGGGCAAGCTCATTGCCGGAGTCTATGGGGAAGGGCCTCGCTTGATACCGGAAAGCGCGATGAAGGCGTACAAGACGCCCGCCAAGACGATCCCGAGGGTCAAGGGCTCGCACGAGCAGGATTGGGTCAGGGCGTGCAAGAGAGGCGGGCGGGCCGGCGCCGATTTCGAATATTCGGGTCCGCTCACGGAAATGTGCCTGCTGGGCAACGTCGCCCGGCGGGTGGACGCCAGGATCGAATGGGACGCGGCGAACATGAAGGTGACGAATCTGCCGGAAGCGAACAAATACGTCCGTACGCAGTATCGGGAAGGTTGGAGTTTGTAGGGAGGCCAGCGCTATATTGGATTCATTAGATTTACCTCGTAATAGGACGGGCAACCCATTCGGCTTCGCTCAGGGCAGGCTCGATTGCCCATGCTGGCAATATATACCGTGACACGAACCGCATGGGCAGGGGACCTGCCCATCCTACTTGACTTTGGCTCATTCGATTAGGATAGAGACATGAAAAAGAAAAACATTTTGCAGATCTGTTTCTGCTTTCTGCTGGCAATTGCAGCGTGTGGTGACTCTTTGGCAGGAGAGGGCCGGCCGGGCAAAGGCTGGGTGAAAACGGGGCAATTGGGCGCCGCGCCGAGGCGAGTCACCGAGGACTATCCCTTGTCGGACCAGGCTAACGAGCGCAATTGGGCCAAGCACGAAGTGATGAGCGACGAATTCTCGGGCGCTGAGATTGATGGCGACAAATGGTGGCCCAGGAATCCGAGATGGCTGGGCAGGCAGCCGGCGTATTTTTATCCGGGCAATGTCACGGTCAGTGACGGCAAGCTGCATCTGGCGATGAAGAAGCAGCAAGTCCCCGAAATGCCTAAGGACAAGGGCTATCACACGTACACGTCCGCCGCGGTTCAGAGTAAGACCAAAGTCAAGTACGGATATTTCGAGGCCAAGTGCAGGCCGATGAAGTCTCACGGCTCCAGCTCGTTTTGGTTTTATAACAGCACGCCGGAGCTGTGGACGGAGATCGACGTGTTCGAGATCGGCGGCGGGGCCCCTGGATTCGAGAAGAAGTACAACATGAATGTTCATGTTTTCAAAACTCCTACCGAGAAAGAGCATTGGTCCAGGCACGGAGCTTGGGTAGCCCCTTCGAATCTGGCGGACGACTACCACACATACGGGCTCGAATGGGATTCGGACGAAATAAAATGGTATTTCGACGGCGTGCTTGTCCGATCGATCGAGAACACGCACTGGCATCAGCCTTTGACCTTGAACTTCGACAGCGAGACGATGCCCGAGTGGTTCGGCTTGCCCAAAGACAGCGACCTGCCTTCCGTCTACAGTATCGAATATGTGCGGGCCTGGAAGAAGAGTGACAGTGCTTCCTTCGTTCAGGTAAGTCCCCGAGATGAGCGATACTTCGAGCTTTCAAACGGTACGCCGCATGTTCCGATCGGGTTGAATATGATCGCGCCGTGGGGCAGAGATGAGAAAGAGGCGCTGGCCACCATGGAGCGGTGGATCAAGGCGCTTTCCGAGAATCGGGGCAATTACATCCGCCTCTGGCTCAGTCACAACTTTTTCGACGTTGAGCACGAACGCAGTGGCCAGTACGACAGCGAGAAGGCCAAGCGCATCGATGCCGTCCTCGATATGGCCCGCCGGCACAATGTCCGAGTCAAGATGACGGTCGAGCACTTTCGTCATTTCTTCAGAGACACTCAGAGCTGGGCGGCCAAGCCGATACATCATGTCTCGCGCGGCGGTCCTGCCGAGGACATCGACGATTTCTTCAAGGGTCAAGAGAGTCGCGAGCAGTTCAAGAAGAAACTCCGGTGGTACGCCGACCGATACGGCGATGATCCGGTTATCTTCGCCTGGGAGCTCTGGAACGAGATGGATACGGTTCGAGGCAAGGGGTACATGGAGTGGACCGAGGAGATGCTGGCCGAACTGAAGGAGCTTTTCCCGAATAACCTTCTGACCCAGAGCCTGGGCAGCTTCGACAACGCGAGCAAGCGCCAGAGGTATCGCAGAGTGTCTCTGATGAAGGACAACGATTTCGCCAATGTGCATCGATACCTGGACCTCGGGGCGTCGCTGGAGATATGCAAAGGTCCTGTGGATGTGCTGGCGGCGGATGCGATACGGGAATTGCAGAACTTCGAGCCGACAAAGCCGATCATCCTTGCCGAGAGCGGCGCTGTCGAACCCGGTCACACAGGTCCGTTCAAATTATACAAGGCCGACAAAGCGGGCATCATACTCCACGATATAATCTTTGCTCCGTTTTTTGCCGGAGCCGCGGGGACGGGCCAGAACTGGCATTGGGACCATTATGTTGCGGCCAACAACCTGTGGTTTCAGTTCGACCGTTTCGCCGAGGCGATCAAGGGGGTTGACCCACCAGCCGAAGCGTTCGAGCCCATCCAGATTGCCCATCCGCGCCTGCGCATATACGCTCTAAAGGGCAGGCATACTTTGCTCGCCTGGTGCAGGGACAAGCAGAACACGTGGGAAACCGAGTTGGCCCAAAGTGAACCACCGGCGATGGTCGCTGATGCAGTTATTTCAGTGACGGATGCCGGCAGGGATTTTGACGGAGTCGCTGTTGGCCTCTACGATCCCTGGTCGAATCGATGGACACGAGGCAGGGTCGAAGGCAATAGAATTACCCTGCCCCATTTCACTCGTTCACTTGTTGTTAAGATGAGGTATTGATCCAGATGAATTATGTAAGCAGAGTAGAAAGTGTAGTTGCGTGTTTGCTGCTCGTGCCTATCTGTGGCGGGGTAACTTCAGGTGTCACGCACAAGATCAATCCGGCAACTGTGGACTCGCGGGAAGAGTTCGAGGCTATCGCCAATTCACTCGGAGCTGGCGAGGAGCTGATCCTGCGCGGCGGGACGTATTCACAGAACGCCCGGCGAGCGGTCACGGCCAACGGCACGGCAGCCGAGCCGATTATCATTCGCGCCGCGGACGGCGAAGATCCGCTGCTCACACGTCCGGCCGATAACAGGGACAGGTATAACAACATCGAGTTTGTCGATTGCTCGCATCTGGTCATTCGAGGCTTGCGGTTTCGAGGCGGCAGCTCAGGGGTGCGGTTCATCAGGGGCCATCACATCACGTTCGAGGATTGTGAGATCGCAGAAACGGGCAACAATGCGCTCACGATGAACAGCGGCGACTGCGATTCCTTCATCATCCGGAGAAACCACATCCACCATACGGGCTTGAGCACCACTCGCCAGACCGAGGGCGAAGGCATGTACATCGGTTGCCATAGTGGTTCGTGTATTACGACCAATACGCTTGTCGAGGGCAACTACATCCATCACACGCGGGGGACCAGCAGCGGCGGAAACGACGGTGTCGAAATCAAGTTCGGCTCGTACGCAAACGTCGTCCGCGACAATGTCATCCATGATACCAATATCGGCAGGCAATACCCGGGGATTTTCGTCTACGGCGGCGGCAAAGGCATCAACATCGTCGAGGGCAACGTCATCTGGAACGCCGGCGAAGGCATCCAGGTCGTTTCCGACGCGATCATTAGAAATAACATCATCTTTGACTGCTCGATGACCGGCATTACCGCTGCGCCACACGCTGCGGTATCTCACGTGCGCAACACGAAGATCGTTAACAATACCATCATCAATAGTCCGAGAGGTATCCTGATTCGCTGGGGTAAGGCGAGCGATATGGTTCTTGCCAATAACGCGATCTATTGCCCCGGTGCCACCGCCGTCGATGTATCAGGGGTCGGCAACGGCACATTCAGCGCCAACTTCGTCGAGGGCCGCGTGACAGGTGCGACTATCGATGGCTCCAGGTTCCACGACGGCAAGATTCTGCCTGAGGTCTTTGCCGACCCGGCGAGGAATGATTATTGGCTGCGACCTGACTCCGTGCTGAGCAATAACGCTGATGCGGATTATGCGCCGGCGCTGGATTTCAACCGCTCACTGAGAAAGGCCCCGTTCGATGTGGGCGCATACGAATCTGGAGGGCAGGCGATAAATCCCGGCTGGGGCGTACAAGCGGGATTCAAACCCGCGAGAGGGGGTTATTTGCGGCCTTAGAACGGGGGTCTTGGCTTGTTATTGGGGGGTGACTGTCCACCACCGTCCACCGGCGTCCGTGCATTTCCACCGGGTTCCTGCAAGTCAGCCGGCAAGTCAACTGTGGACATCTCCCTCGGCCAGGCTTGCTGGCCGGCGGAACTGAAGTAGTGCCCAAAGGTCTTTCTTGTTTGCGCGCGCGGGCAATCGCCACCCGTACCGAGCACGTCAAATCCCCCGTCCGCAGACATCAGCCCGTTTCCTCTCCTTGAAGGGAAAGGCTAACGACGGCGGTTTGGCGGGGCTCGCCGATTAGTACGAGGTCGACTGACTGGGGTGCGTTTTGGCCTGTTGACAGGTCGAGTCTGCACTTTCTGTAATTCATTGATGCGGATATACTCAATCATAGGGTGACTTTTTGTCAGATCGGTCACCGTCTGCTTCCGGATGGGTTCGTCGGTATCAACTCTGAGCGACTCCAGAGACAAAGGGCCCGTTAGAGACGCCAGGGCGGTATCTGTTATGTCGCCTATCACGGTCAAACGTCTGAGTTTCGGCAAGCCGTTTAGATGCGCCAGGTCCTCGCCCGTACAGCCCGAAAGCCCGCTGACATACAGACGGTTCAGTCCAGGCGGTTCCCTGAGGTGACGTAAGAACGCTCCAGTCAGGGGGGAATCCGGTTGAATCGACAAGTTCTCAAGCAAGGGCAGGTGTTTGAGAAACGCAAGGTCGCTGTCCTGCAATGATAGCCCGGATAGACTCATGTCCTTCATTCTTTTGAGTCCCGACAGGTCCAGCATCAGCTCGTCGGCCGGGTCTGTTTCAGCAGCATTTCCCCATGCGGTCACTTTCAGGTAGTGGAGATTCGGCAAACCGTTCAATTGATTGAGTCCACTGCGGGTTACCGGGCTCGAGAGGTGCAGGCTTTCTAACTGTTTCAACTTGCCGATTGACGCCAGGCCTCGGTCGGTCACGTTTCGGCTTAAGATGAGCAAATCCCTCAGACGGACCAATGGCTCCAGACAGGCAAGGTCTGCATCGGACAATGATTCCTCGCTGCTAATATGGAGTTCCTCGAGGGAACCGAGGCCGGCGAGGTGAGATAAGCCTGTGGGGCCATAGTAGCCCTGCCTGCGATCTTTCAGCGCGACGTGCAGGCATTTGAGGTTACGGAAGGTCGTCAGCGTTTTCATGCCTTCGGCCGATAGAAAACTAATCCCTTTGATGGATTCGAGATTGGGAAAGTTCGCTGCCAGTTGACGTGCCAAGACATCGCCATGACGCATGCCTTCAGGACTAAGCCATGCCTGCGCAAAGTCCAGTTTTTTGAGGTTCTTCAGGTCCTTCAAGTGGGCGATCCCTGCAACGGTGAATCTCGGGCCGGTACGGATAAAGTGCAGCTCCTCAAGGTTCTTGAGTCTACCTATGGAGGCAAGACTGGCGTCGGTGAGGGTATTGCAGGCCCTGCCCCAGAGGGTCAGGCTCTTGAGCCGTGTCAGGCCCTCCAGGTATTTGACGTGTCGGTCGGAAATTGGGCTGGTACCCCAGATACATAGACGCTCCAGGCGGGGTAGATTCACCAGTTCGGCCAGGCCCGGACCCCACATATTTCCGGTCCGTATCCTCAGCCAGCGTAGATTGGGGTGTTCCCCCACGTGCTTGAGGCCTGCATCGGTCACCCCCGTATGGAGGTCCAGGTACTCCAGAGCAGGCAGGTCCTTTAAGACAGCCAGGCCCCGGCTTCCGACAGTTGACTCTCTGAGCTCCAGGACTCTGAGTGAACGCAACGACCTGATGTGCTCAAGACCTTCATCGGTCACACCAGTGTCGTTAAGACTAAGCATTTGAAGACCCGTTAAACGGCTGATCGGCTCAAATATCCGTGGGTCTATACCAGCCCTTAGGTACATTGCGGAGCAAACTGAGAGCCTAAACAAGTCGTTCGGATCGAGTTCCGACAGCCCTGACAGATCCTCAGGGTCTTTGCGGGTCCGGTCGGCAATCAACAGTTGGTGAGCCAGAGGATCCTGTGCACGCAGTTTTGCCGACTCCCGCGGGCTAAGTCCCAGTTGAACCATCAGTTGGACGTTTCGGCCTTCGGGCACAAGCACATCGCCCTGTGCGGCGCCAAGGTACTCCCATAGCGTGGACAAGGTCACACGTTCAGGGTCCCAACCCGGACCGGATTCGGGCTCAAGGTAAAGATTGCCCGTGCATTGACCAGGCGGAAAGGACAGAACCCTGGTTGCGCCCGGCGGCTGGTTCGGCCTCAACAAGGTAATCTCATCAGCTCGCAAGCCCGCGACAAACCCTAAGACAACGAGCATAATCGCTCCTACGACAATTCGCTTGTGTATCATGTTATCTCCTTTCACGACGGCGGTTCGTCGGGGTTCGCCGATTAGTACGAGGTTGACTGACTCTGGTGCGTTCTCGCTGCTGCGGGGGTCGAGTCTGCACTTTCTGCAGTTCGCTTATATGAATAAACTCAATCACAGGGTGACTTTTTATCAGATCGGTCACCGTCTCCTTGCGGATGGGCTCGTCGGTGTCAACGCGGACCGACTCCAGAGACAAGGGGCCCGTCAGAGACGCCAGGGTGGAATTGGTTATGTCGCCTATCAAGGTCAGACTTCTAAGTTTCGGCAAACTGTTAAGATGCGCGATGTCCTCGCCCGTACAGCTCGAAAGCCCGCTG
>JADHXR010000113.1 GCA_016782865.1 Phycisphaerae bacterium | reverse complement strand
CTTCAAGAGTACTCAATAGATCGGGGAGTTTTCTGGTCGAACAGGCCTTACGCATTATGGAACGACGATGAATCGCGTTAGTCTGACACGTAGGGGATTCGTCAGGCTCATTCTCTATGGTATTAATGCGGATTGTTGTCTTTCTTTGATAAATACGTAATTATGAAAGTGGCCCCTGCGGTGCGGAGGGAGAGGAAAAAGCGAGATATCCGCAGGGGCTTAGAGGCACAGTTGATATATTGATCGTACCTTGTTTTCGCTGGCCAAGTCAAGCCCAAAGTACCGCAGAAACCGATTGAAAGCGCGATCTCTGAAAACATGACTTATGATACCCATCAAGACAAGATCGTCGATTCTACGAGCGAGAAACACCTCTGAGGGCTACTGTGGGAGATTGTGTGGGTTGGACCAACTTGAAATTGTGAATGCCAAATCGCGCAGGATGAGCCAGACCGCTTCACTCCCTATCTGTCTTCCGGGGCCGATTCTTGAAACACCGTGCTATCCATCTATCCAAGAAGAACAACGCAGTGCCAACTACAGCCCCAAATCCAAGAAGTATCGGGAGCGAAAGCTCTACTCTAAATACTGCTTTGCTTGCCGCTGCGACTATTGTTGTCCCTGCCGTGCAGATTGCCAGTCTTTGATACTTGAACTCTTGCTTCTCTATCTCTTTGACTATTTCTTCATCGCTGGGTCTTTCCGCGCCCTTCCTATAGACAACATTAGCAGGATTGATTTCTGTTCTTCCAGGCGCAAGACCGTCCAGAAAACGTTTCTTTCGTGCCATAATCCTTATCTCTCAATCTGGCTTAGTCGCCCTTCATTATCGCGGCGGCCACATCAGTACAGCATTGGTCCTTAGTATCTTCTTCCACCCCCTACAGTGCAAGCAAATACGAGACAGCAATAGAAGTTAGTGAGAACGAACAAACACAAAGTACCATAGCTATTCTTCCGTCGTTCCTACTATCCGATTCTTATTGTCGCTCTCAACCATGTTGTAGCCCATTAACGACACGTGAATTATGGCTTCTTCCTGCGGCTGATCTATCGCGGTGAATTCGCATTCTTTGGTAAGGCTTTGTTGCCGGAACCTTTGAGCATTTCTCCCAACCGTGCTTCAGAGATCGCCTAGGTGGGTTGTTGGGCGGAGGACGTGTGTGTCATTGCGGCAGTTAGGATCCCAGTACACAAAGAAAAGACTGTAGCCAAACATCCGGTCAGGATAACGGATGATTTGAGGGAAAAGCCAAGTTGCCACACGATGACCAACAAGACAACTGATAGCATCGCAAAGAACAACGCAAGGACTGTAGCTGTATTGCTTGAAGACTCTTTTGAGGCCAAGTAGACAAGTGGGGCCAATGTTGTGGAATATGCCCATATGGCGTAGGGTGTCCAATTGTTGTCACCTCTCTGTATGGTACAATATACAAAGACCAGAAGCACCCAGAAACTCAGGATAGAATAGTCGAACAGTGCGCTGATGAAGGCCATTATGGAGGTTACAACTGTCCAGCCCTTAGCGGCAGAGGACTCTGCCAGATTCGCCAACAAAAGTACAGGTAAAAAAGTTAGTAAGGCGTACGCTTTCGGCATAACAAGACTGGCAACAAAGCCAAAGACAACCAGCTGCCAATCATGCAGAATGAGGAGCCAGATTCCAGCTGCAAATCCGGCAAAGAAACTGAACAACAACCAAGCTGTGCTGGTGGTGGCACTGATGATACCCGAGAGTTGTCGTATTTGCAGCCTTGCCAGCAAACCGGCCTCTTCAATTCTTCGCAGGTGTTTTTGCCCCGATGCCGACAATTCCAAATCTATCAGCATACTGTTAATCGTCCCCACGAAACGTGCCGCATAGGTGCTGAAGCGTCCCATCAGTATAGCCCCGCGCATTTGGTCGCAAGTCGTATCTGTTAAGGACTCATAGAATGTGACCGCAAGTGTAACCCAGCTTTCCCCAAGATCCTCAGTATCTTCGACGTCGGCAAAGAGACGGTTCCAAGTTGCAAGTCTGTCCTCATAGTCTGAAAGCTTCGACTTCGGTATCTCGCGACTAAGCAGTCTCTGAACGTATAGTTGAGCTGTTTCCTCAGCGCAATTCGCCGGCGCATTGGGATCGTCGCTAAAGCACAATCTCAGCATTATAGTTCCAATATATGCGTACAAAAGGGTTAATTCGTTCTTTAGTTTGATTCGCCTGAAAGGTGTGAAGAGACCTATAGGATACCTTATAGACGCTGCCAACGAGTTGAGTTCCTCATTGCCCAAGCCGTGATCATAAACCCAGTCGGCCAGTTCTGTGGCAAATTGTCTTGTTGTCACAATTGGTTTTCCCATTTATCTCAGAACCTGACCTACATCTACGATGCTCCTTCGGACCGCGTTCTCCTGCTCTTTGCCGAGCTTGTGCAGATACCTGTTTTCATTTGCCGTGTCAGACTATGAATTCAGCAATTTGGACAGGAGCAAGAAAATCTCTGTGCGGCAGGGTTGCCAACTAGTTTCATCCACTATATCTGACCGGTGACTGCCAAGCAAGGAAAAACAGGGCTATTCCTTGCCTTTTCGACCGTTTTCAGCTATACTGTCCTGATATGGGAAGGGCTGAAATCAACCATATCGGTGACTATCTTGGGGACCTGGAAGAGGGTTTTGATTTGTGGGTCTATCAAGGCCCGCCCACTCTCGGTGATCTGAACCAACTCCACGTGATTATTGAGCGTCTGATGAACGCAATATATGAGACTTACGACCAGGAGCTAAAGCCACTTCTGGCAACGCTGGAATACAGAGCCCGGACATGCAAACACTGTATCGAAGCAAGGTTGGCTGTGAAGAACTGACCAACAGGCATTGAAGGGAATTCAATGATACTAACTTCAGAGCAAATCGGAGAGGTGGAGCAACTTGCAGACAGACTGAAGAAGTGGCAAAGGGGTGATATGCCTCACGCTATCAAGGACTATAGCCGATACAGTCAGCTTATTCGCTTTGTCGAGCCACAGGCTAACATTGTTTTGATGGACTTATCCCCTGGAATGCCAGAAACAGTGCGGGTGGTTCACGTTAAACTCCAAGAGCTACTGAGGAAGGCATCGCAGGTTGATATTCTAAAACAAGAAAACACCGATGATGCTCGCCTTGAAGATTCCAACCTTCTGAGACTCGCACGAGACTTTGTTCTGATGTTAGAGCCTATTGTAAAGAATGCAGGGCAGATCACGCTGACGTTGAATGATGCAGAACAAGGCCTGAATGATATTGAGCAAGACATAATTGAGGCTTTGGGGGATAAGACGCTAACCGGCGATAAAATTGCCAAGGACACTGGTCATCCTTACAATTTCAAGTTCAAGAGTAGCCTTTCAGGACTCCGTAAGCGAGGCATTCTTGGCAACAAGAAGCCAGGCTATTTTCTGGAGCCTGAGTATGAATCTCTTCTGAAGAAATGAGACTAAGGTCAAGGCCGACAGATGCAAGAAATGTCCATAACACAGCACTTCTTTCAGTAGTCCCCCTCAGGTTCGACTCGACAGCGGAGAACAAACGTCCTTCTATAATGCAGGCGTTTGCCAGAGACAAAACGCAGGCAGAAAATTGAAAAAGAACGCATCTTTCTCACCTTTTTTCTGAGACACTCATTAGCGCTGGTATCAGTCCTGCTAATACACACCCTCATTATTCGCCCAAGAACACTGGTCAATGTCACTCGATCGGGCTGAAATGGACGAAACTTATCATAAAATGGGAATTCTCTGATAAGTTCTGGCGTGGCTCCGAGGACGAAAAAGGCCCCTGCTGGAAGGAGGATCTAAGAACAGCAGGGGCTCAAGACTGCGGCGAGATTCCCTCCTCGCCACACTGGCATATCATATCAACCCCTGTCGAGCATGGGAAGTTCTTTTGTAGAGATATTTACTGCACAATGAAAAAAGTCCCTGCTGCGGAGGGAAATTAGCAACAGCAGGGGCTCGGAGGTATATGCTTCCACAACTCTTCACGCCGTCGCAGCTTCCAACCGGCAAGGCTCAGGCCGAGGCTGCCGAGAAGGAAAGCGCCGGGGGCTGGGACAACTCCACCTTCGACTGTGACACGCCAGGCTTCTGTATGACCAGTTGGATTAGTGCCGAAACCCACAATCGACAAGCCATCGGACGAGATTCCCTCTGCATAGGTCAATGTCCAGCCAGTCATGACCAAACCGTAGTCGCTTATCATAGAATCCTTGAGGCTTTGTATGCCATTGACTTGGTCCCAGATAAACACCTCATGGCCCGAGGCGGAATAACCTTGACCTACGATGACCGAACCGTCGGCTGATACACCGTATGCCGAACTGTGGAAGCCACCGCCAGGCAGGTCACCCAAGCCCACCATTCCACCGTCCGAGGTCCAGCGAAATGCCTCGGTCCCCGAAGTCGAGTAGCTTGTTCCCACGACAACTGAGCCATCGGCTAATACACCATGCTTGGCTATAGAAACCACCGCCGAGCAGGTCACCCAAGCCCACCATTCCACCGTCCGAGGTCCAGCGAAATGCCTTGTACCCCGAACTCGACTCGCTCCTTCCCACGACGACGGAGCCATCGGCTGATATGCCAAACGTTTGACTTCTGAAGCCACCGCCGGGCACGTCGCCCAAACCCTGAAAACTAACGTCGGCAAAGACCGCTGTTTCAGAGAATGCGACTGTGGAAACAATTGCCAACACAAGAATTGATCTTCTCATCTCTCTACTCCTCCAAAAAAGCTGCCCCCCCAAGTCAAGCACATTGTACCAGTAAGGCCGGTCAGGTGCAAGTGTGGTGTACTCATTTTGAAGAAAGAGCCCTGCATAACAAGGCCAAGGTTTTCTTCTTCAAGCAATCTGCAGCGCCGATGGCCATATAGAAGACCACGTAGAGGACCAGCACTGCAACAACAACCCCCGTCGCCATGCCGGCTAAGATTTCGCCGGCGATTCTGCGAAGACTTCGGGGCGGTTTCTGATGGGCTTGCCTTTCGTTTTCAACATTTATGGATTCATTTGTAGCTTTTCCGAGGAACGAACGACTCTTTTGGCTTATGGATTCAATTCCAACGCCGACAATAGGACAAACGTGACGTGAGTAGAGGCAGGAGCCTTCCGTCGAATGGACCGTCTTCTTTCGCCCCTCATCTTCTTGCGAAGGGCCAAAAGAAAACTTGTTCAGCATGTTGATCTCATGACTCTTGCGGTAAATCGATGTGTGGATCGGACAAATTGTAGCCTTGGAGTCAATTGGAGAGAAGAGTAGTTTGGGCAGAGGCCCAAATTTGGGCGGCTGGGGGGAAATTGAGCCTCTGGGGCCCCGAACGATTCTTCTCGGTCATTGGGCTCGCCATGTGGACCTGAGCATTATTCCCAAGAGCCCCATTAAGCTTGTCCCTTTTGGGAGGCTGTGTGGCCGGAGTCACCAGGTTATTCGGAAGCAGCCGAGTTCAATGAGACGACCACGGCCTGCTTGACGTATTCGGCCGCTGAGGCAAGCGTAACGACTATCACGACCCAGGCGCCCAGAGATGTCAGCCAGGAACCGAGCAAGGGTCTGTATACTGGCTCGCCTACAATCACCATGGCTGTTACTCCCTGGACGAGAGCTTTGATTTTTCCGCTCCAGTTTGCGGCGACTGTGTGCCCGGCGCGTGCCAGAAAGACTCGGCAGTACGCGACTGTGACGTCTCGCAGAGCCATAACCAGAGGTACAAGTGGCAGAGTAAGTCCGGCACAAGCTAATGTCCAATAAACGGTAAGCCGGGAGAAGCTATCCATGTATGGATCGAGAGCGGCGCCCCATTCGGTGACAACGCCGAAACGCCGGGCAACAAATCCGTCCAGCAGATCTGTCAGCTCCATTGTCGCGAGCAAGAAAAGACCCAGTACGATGCGCGTCCACCCCGTCCCTACGGTCAAAAACAGGACTGCAAAGGAAACCGCCAGTGGACCACGCGATATGGTCAATAGGAACACAACAAAGAAACGGAACCTCTTTGTGCCTGTGACATCGTCAGTCATGGTTTTCCCTGCTGCAAGACTGTGTTTCTTCGCACTTACGCTGGATGATACAGGGCAAGGACAACGTTCTCAAGCGAAAATTGCTCAGGTCTGTCGGGGATAGTCACGAGTGGCTGTCCTTGGTCGCTCTTTTATATGTTCTCTCTGGCGGCAATTCGCTATGATTTTGATGAATCCGATTTTTCTTTATACCCAAACAGCGGCTCCGATCGTTATAAGGGTAGTGAACGTTCGCTTTTCAACCATGAGGTTGCCTTAATGGTAGACAGGTTGCTTGTGACCGGATGTAAACAAGGGAGCAGGGATGCTCTGCGCCGGATCTATGAAAAGCACAGAGATAGTCTGTTGATCCTGGCTGTTGCTCTTTCGCATGATGTTAGTCTCGCAGAAGATGCCGTTCATGACGTTTTCGTTGCTTTTGCTCGGAATATTGCGAGCTTCGAGCTGACCGGCAGTCTGAAAGCTTACCTGGCCAAATGTGTTGCCAACCGGGTTCGTGATTTGATGCGTACGAATCGAAGCCGGGCCAAAGCTCTCAGTCCGGAGCAGGCATGTGCGGTCGAGCGGGATTTAAACGAGCCGAGTTTGCTCGTAGCCTGCAGCGAAGAGTTGCGGCTGTTAAGCTCGGCGTTGGCCGAACTGCCTTATGAGCAAAGAGAAGTGATTGCGTTGCATATTCACGGCCAAATGCGATTTCGCGTAATAGCTAAATCTCTGGGCATCTCTGTCAATACAGTCAAGGGTCGATACAGATATGGAATTCGCAAATTGAGATCGATCTTAAATGGTGAGATATAAGAATGAACTCAGCAGAAAAGTTGAAAAGATTGTTTGCTAAATCAAATGTTGCGGTCCACTCGAAAGTTGACGACAGGATTGTCGGCGACGCTCTTGCAGCGTTAGACAAATCTGCACAGACAACATCTATTTCGGCCGGGCCCAATAGATGGAGAATGATTATGAAAAACAGAATAACGAAGTTAGCCGCAGCAGCGGCGATAATAATTGCAGTACTTATCGGTATAAGTCAGTTCGGTGGCTCAATCAATGGGTCGAGCCAGGTTTTTGCCTCCATGCTTGAAGAAATGCAAAAGATACCTTGGGTCCATTCGGTAATGGAAGTTGACCAGTCCGAGGAACCCATAGAATCTTGGGTATCTTTCGACCCGTCTATTGTGATTCTCAAGGGGCTTGATGGAGATGGAACGGTCATGTACGTGAACTTCAGTCAGGAAGTACAGCATGTCTACAGTCGGGACAGCAACAGGATAACCGTTTCGACGGTGCCTGACACATTTAGCCATATGGGGCCAAAGACCGCTTTTGAAATGATTGAATTCATGATGGATTCGGTAAAAGCAAGCGGAACAAAAATCACCCGAGAGAAAACCGAACAGGACGGTGTGCCAGTGGAGATAATCCGTGCTGTTTCGGACGTGCAGGATGTTGCTGTGATTCGTGACATTGAGCGAAACCTGCCCATAAGTGTCGAGTACAAGGCGTTAGACAACGCTCCCGACCGGATTAGCGGAAGGATGATACTCGACTACCCGGAACAGGGGCCTGGTGACATTTACGCTGTTGGTGCTCCGAAAGACGCAGATGTCTTTGACACCCGGCCAAAGGGCAACCTGAAGGATTTGACCAAGGAGATTCAGCGCCGATTCAACAAAGGTTTTGGTGACTATATAGCGGTAGTGCTGGAATCCTCCGGTTCCAGAGAAGATCCGAATGACCCACGTCATCCCAACATGGTGTTAGTGATGCGTCGCTCGGGCGAACTTTGGCGACTGGACAGGTACATAGCTGCTGACACAAGCCGTCGTAAAGGCGATAAAACCAAGAGTTTGTATGAGGCCATCAAAGACATCTGGCAGAATCCGGCGGTGGAACGAATTTTAGAATTGGAAGACAAAAAAGCTCTTATCGGGCAGGTGCTCTTTGACGGCAAGTACAGCATATCTTGCAACCAAATACGCGGCGAAGTCCACAAGAGCAAATGGCGGGGTGACGCTTCCCAGCTTACGATGGAGAGTCTGCCGGCAATCGTGTGGACAAATCCATTTATGTTGACAATGGGAAATGCAAATGAGGAGAAGGTAGTTGAGTCTGTGCCGGTCGATCCCAATCATGCGCAACTGATCGGACTCAGAGTTCGGACGGCAGCGAAGGACAAGAGCAAGGACTCCGGTCCGGACAATCAATCGCGAGAGGGCACTGATGATTACTGGTTTGACCCTGCCAGAGATTACATACTGGTGGAGCATTCAAGCCGCAAAGAGGTCGGCCAGAAAGGTGGACTTCCGTTTTCACGTTCAGTAGTCACAGCAGCGGCCCAAACATCCGACGGCAGATGGTACCCGAAAGTTATTCGCACGGAGTATATTCGTTTAAGGAGCAATGGCGAAAAACAAAGAGGAGCGAGAGAAAAACGTATTCTTTTGGATACAAGACCAGTCTTTGAGCAGGGTATTTTTGACGAAAGCAGTTTGCTGCAATAATCACACTATCTTAGCTCTTTGACTTTTTGCCAGAGGAATTCGCTGAGTTCTTTCATCCCGGAGCCGGTGACGGCGGAGATTGCGTGGACTTCGGTGTTCAGTTTCTTTCTGAGTTCTTCGACTGCTTCTCCATCCGAATCGAGATCTGTTTTGTTGGCGACGATGATTTCCTGTTTCTGCGCCAGGATATTGCTGTGTTGTTCAAGCTCGTTGCGGATGGCTCTGTAATTTTCCGCGGGGTCGGAACCGTCGGTCGGCATTATGTCGAGGATGTGGACGAGCACGGTTGTTCTTTCTATGTGCTTGAGAAAATCGTGACCCAGGCCCGCGCCGGCGTGGGCGCCTTCGATCAGGCCGGGGATGTCGGCCATAACGAACCGGCGAAAGTCGCTCAATTCGATGATGCCGAGCACCGGCTCGATCGTGGTGAATGGATAGTCGGCGATCTTGGGTCTTGCCGCCGAGCAGCGGGAGATGAGCGTGCTCTTGCCCGCATTGGGCATGCCGACCAGACCGACGTCGGCGATGAGCTTGAGTTCGAGCCGCATATTTCGCTGCTGGCCGGGCTTGCCCGGTTTGGCGTTTCTCGGGGTCTGATTGATCGCAGTTGCGAAGGACTTATTGCCTCGGCCGCCTCTTCCGCCGCGACAGACGCGCACCTTCACGTCAATCTCGCTGAGGTCCTTGAGCAGCAGGTCCAGGTCGGTATCGTAGATGAGCGTGCCCGGCGGGACTTTGATTATCAGGTCGTCGCCGTTTGCTCCGTGCTTGTTGTTGCCCGAGCCGGGCTGGCCTTTTTGCGCCTGCCAGTGATGCTTGCCGGCGAAATCTATTAACGTATCGAGATTCTCGACGGCTTGGAAATAGACATCGCCCCCGTCGCCGCCATCACCGCCGTCGGGGCCGCCTTTGGGGATGAATTTCTCCCGCCTGAAGCTGACGCAGCCGTGGCCACCATCTCCAGCCTTGATCCAGATTTGTGCCTGATCGACAAACATTGCTTTCTATCTCGGCTATCGTATCTCGGCATAAAAAAAGGATGGTGATTGCACCATCCTGATTCTGCCGGATATTCTCGTTCTTGTCAGACTACGTGGATTCTTCTGCCCTGGAAAGTGACTTTCCCGTCCGCAGTGGCGAAAAGCGTATAGTCCTTGCCCATGCTGACATTGCTGCCGGGAAAGAACTTCGTCCCGCATTGCCTGACGATAATCGCCCCGGGCTTGGCCGTCTGGCCGCCGTACAGTTTCACACCCCTGTACTGCGGATTGCTGTCTCTGCCGTTTCTCGAAGAGCCTTGTCCCTTTTTATGTGCCATAGTTAGCTACCTCTAATTAATGTCCACTTCTTGTCGATTTCTCAAAACCACAATTCTAACAGTCGGCTGCGGCGTTGTCCAGAGATTTTTTTTGCGATTTGTCATTTACGGGCTAACACCCATGCCATGATACTCATTCTCCTTCACGCGCCAATTGCTCGAAATGGCAGCAATATAGGCGTGGTTGGAGGAATTTTTCACCATTTTTCCGAGGTTTATCCCCTGGTGTTCTCCGAGTTGCTCAAGCAGCCTTGTTCACGACTTTCTTCGTGCAAAGCAACCCGGATTCGCGAGGCAAAGAAGCCCTATCAACGTTGAAAATGCAGTTTCCGCATCCCTCCGGATCAATTGGATGGCGATGGCAACCCGGTCGGCGGCTGATCGCGGTCACAAGAGCGATTTGTCTCGCTGGAGGCCGCCGGAGGCAGCACCCTCTGCTGAGGCAAGAGCAGGGCCTGGATTTCTGTGGATGTTGTCGAAGATATTATCAGTGTTGGCAGCGAGTCCTCCAAATCAGGCCGAGCATTCTCTGCTTCTTGGCCACTTTCTTTATCGGTCGTATTGTTGTTGGGCCACCCTGCGTCGCTTCTCCGGCGACCTCTAAATTGGCCGTTCGGCGCGGCGATATTATCGGCGAAATCCGGCTTCGGTCGTCCCATAAAAGACCAAAGATTTTCAAATGTTTCTGCCGATTGACATTAGTGGTCATAAGGAAGGTTAGATGAACAATACGGTGCTGAGGGGTTTATCCGAAGCTCAATTTAACAAGGAAGAGAACAATGAAAATTATAAGCAAGATCCTGAAGAGACGCTATCTCTCAAGGAGCCTCATATACTTTCTCACGTGCGGTATGGTCGTCAACACATCGCTGCCGCTGGCGATTGGGCTCGAGGCTGTTGACGTTACCGGTTCTACCGGTGTTGTAGGCACGACATGGGGCGATCACACGATCATAAACACGGATCACGGCGCGATCATTAACTGGAGCAATTTCAACACAAACTCGACCCAGAGTATCCGATTCAATCAGTATTTGGGCGGGGAACTCAGCAGCGTTTCGGCAGTGCTCAACAGGGTAAGCTCCGGGGCGATTCCTACGCAGTTCAACGGCGCGCTCGATGCCAACGGTCGCGTCTTCGTCGTCAACCCGGCCGGAGTGATATTCGGCGCCGGCTCGGTCGTCAATGTTTCACAGTTAGTTGCCTGTGGCCTCAATATGTCGGACGATGCGTTCGGCGCCGTGCTGGCTGACTCTTCCAATCGAATGGCATTCGAGGGGGGCCAGGGAGAAGTTCGAAACCTCGGATCGATCTCGGCCGACAGCGTCTACCTTATCGGCAAGAAGGTTACAAATCTCGGCTCGATCAAAGCGCCCGACGGATTGGTCGTAATGGCTGCCGGTGACAACGTGTATCTCGGCCAGGACGGCAGTAACGTTGTGGTCGAGCTTGGCGTCGAATCTCTCGATCCTGGCGCCGATGTTCAGAGCAGAGGTCTTCTCAGTGCCAGCAACGGTAAGATCGTGCTTGCTGCCGGTGACACCTTTTCCGGGGCTGTCAGCAACGTCGGCGTTCTTGCGGCCTCTGCGGGCGAAGTGACTGTAGATGCCGGCCGGGTGGAAAACAGCGGCCTGATCACGGCCGATGCCGCCGATGGCGATGGGGGCAATATCAATGTAACAGCAGCCGAAGAAATTGTGCTCCAGCCGGACAGTCGGACGACTGCCAACGCCGGGCTAAACGGCAGCGCCGGAAGTGTAATCCTCAAGTCCGGGGGTACTACCGTTGTCAGCCAGGATGCAGTGGTCGAAGCCCGGGGCGGCAGCGAGTCGGGTGACGGCGGCTTCGTGGAAGTAAGCGGGGAGCACTTTGTTCTTGCCGGCGACATAGACATATCCGCCGAAAACGGCACGCCGGGAACCTTATTCATAGACCCTCTGGATGTCACTATCGCAGGCGGCGCCAATGCCGGAGCAGTGGATACGGTTTACGAAAACGATATTCAAGATCAATCGCAGGCCGGGACGAATGTTCTTGTGGAAGCCCAAAACAGTATCACCGTGGAAAATATACCAGACGATGAAATCACGGGAGGCGCAGGCGACATCAGTCTTCGCACGACAAATCCAGGCAGCTCCATCATCTTTGTCGACAAGGACGATGCCATAACGACGACTATGGGTGATATCGTCATTCAAGCCGGAGGAGGTAATGGCGGCGGAGACAATCCCGATGTCGGCACGGGAGCCGGGGTACTTGAAGATGGGCCTGAATTGCTGATTAAGAATCTTCAGCGGTCGTGGCAACGGGAGGGCAAGCGCAGATACCAGACCGAAGAAGAGCCTGCCGAAGCGCCCACGGAGCAGCCGGCTCTGTTGGCATCGGTGGCACCAATTGGTGAGGAAGTAGAATTAGAATATTCGGGTTGCTCTGCTTTGATGAAGTGGGCGGCGGTGGAACTTGGCGTTGATGAAACGAAGATGGACATCTGGATGACAAACAGCGTGGCTTCCGCCAGGGGCATACAACCGTGCGATACCTGTGCCAGGCTCAAGGAGGCGGCCACGGTTTTGCGCGACAACCGTGGGCTTCGCGTCGCCGCTCTGTCGCGGGTGATCAGTGAGTTCACTTCGAGTGCGGTTCCACCGTCCGAGGAACAGGACGCATCGATTATTGCCGCGATATCAAACAACGACGACGCCAACAGCCACTATGCAATGGCCGGAGAATACCTCGATTATCTTACCGCGTATGTTGGCACCCTGAGCAGTGAAATGGACTTTTCCATAGCCGAATCGGTGATATTCGCCGCAGACCGATATGTTGCGCCGTTGGCTGAAAGGAACAGTGACAATGTCGGTCTCACCGCTTTTCTGGTTGCAAGACTGACCGCCCTGAGCGAATCGTAGCGTCCAAGGCCGCAGGGTTTTGCCGGAGCAATTGCTGCGGCAGGCCGAACTCTAGGCTGTGCCGGAAAACTCGATCTGGCTTCGAGCGGCTTATTTTTCGCCTGTCTGCATCCGGCTGCATCGACGATAAAACCAATATCGCCTGCTTCGCTGTCTTTGCCAGGCGAAAAACCGCTCGCTCTCGGGCCGACGACGGAGTTTTCCGACAAAGCCTACTGGTGCCGGTAGACTTCCCAGCCCATATAGTTGTCGAGTGCCTCGGCGATCGCATCGGCTTTCTCGGTCAGGGCGACGGCGACATGATGCTCGAAACCCATCCTGCAGATGTACTGGCACAGAAGCTGGAGGTTCGGGATTTTCATCACGCCGTAGCCGCCGAAAGTGTCGAGTTTGTCATTCGTAAATTCACCCTCGCCGACATAAGCGCTGATGATGCCGGCCGCGTCGTCGGTGGTCGGCCTGCAGAATGTCGCCTTGTTCGCCGCTACGCGACCGACAATTGTGCCGTAAGTATTTTCCTTGCCCACAAACCCGGCGATAATCTCCTGGTAGTCCATCTTCGAACTCTTGAAAAATGATTTCGGCAGATTGCTGCAGTGAAACAGGACTGTTTTGTCACAGTCGGAGCCGTAGTTGTTGTTCCAGTCGAGAAGAGCGCTCGGCGTGCCGCCGGCCAACTGGAGGATGTACATACCCAGCAACCCCGTGACGTCCACCTCGCATGCGCTGGGCACGGACGATTCGCTCATCATGCTCATGAGTGTGCAGGGGACTATGCCGAAAAATTCCTCCAGGGCGGTCCAGCATTGAATTGCGGTGCCGTCGAGTTCGGTGTCCTCGACCCACCGGTCTATTACGTAGCCGAACTTGGCCATCTTCAAAAGCTTCTCGGTGGGAATTGAATCTGTCGGCGTGTACCTGGTGATAGCGTCCAGCTTCTTTTTGACCGCCCTGTTGTTGTCGGCGAGCAGCGCAACTTTGCCGAGGATTTCCGAGAGGTCTATTGTTTCTACTGAGATGCCAGAAAGCTCGAGGAGTTTCTCGCTGTAACGGACGGTGTTAAACGCCCCCGTGCGGGCGCCGATAGCGCCGAATCTGACGTTCTTGAGGCCCCTGGCAATCCTGCACACTGACGCGAAATCGTCCAGCTCCTTCTTGAATTGGGCTGAGGTGACACCGACAGTGTGAGAGGCGGTCAGCGTAAATGGAATACCCGCCTGTCTGAGATTGTTGCAGACGCTGATCTTGCCGCAGAAAGAATCCCGCCTGTCGACAATCGTCATCTTACCTTGCACATCAGGCTCGGCCTGGATCAGAATCGGCACGTTGAGTCCCGAACGCTTGATCGTCTCGGCAACGGCTTTTTCATCGCCGAAGTTGGGCAGTGTGACGATTATGCCGTCGATCTTGGCGGCATTCGCCGCAAAAAGAGCGGCACATTTCTTCGCATCGTCGAAAGTCTCAACCGCTCCATATTTGGTCTCCTTCATCGACAGGGCAACCGAGCCGAATCCGTTTGTCTTGAGCACTTCGAGTATGTTCTTTCTTCCCTGTTTGGCCAGCACGTCGGGGAAGAATCCGCGGTTTCCGACGATGGCGCCAAATGTGGTCTTTTTCATTCTTCTCTCCTTGGAAAAGGTTCAAGCCTGAGATTGGCCGTAATAGGCATTCTTGCCGTGTTTGCGTAGATAGTGTTTGTCCAGAAGTGTGTCACTGACCGGGCCCTTATCCGGGCTTATCGTTATCGTCCCCAGAGCCGTGGCGGCGATATGCTCGAGCACGACCATCGCCTCGATGGCGGCGGCGGGGCCGTCACCCCATGTAAAGGGTCCGTGGTTTGCCACGAGTACCGCGGGCATTTGCATCGGATCGGTTCCGGTGAATCGCTCGACAATTATCTTGCCCGTGTTCAGCTCATAGTCACTTTGTATCTGTTCTTTCGTCATCACGTTGGTGACCGGCACATCCCCGTAGAAATAGTCGGCGTGCGTAGTCCCGAAGCATGGGATTGCTCTGCATGCCTGTGCCCACATAGTCGCGTTGGGCGAATGGGTGTGGCAAATGCCGCTGACGGCGTCGAAACTCCTGTACAATTCCAGATGTGTCGGCGTATCGGACGAAGGATTGAGACTTCCTTCTATCAAGTTCCCGTCCAGATCGACCAGGACGATCTTGCCGACCGCAAGCTCTTCGTACGGAATCCCGCTTGGCTTGATTGCAACAATGCCCGTTGCGCGGTCCATTCCGCTGACGTTGCCCCAACTGTAAATGACAAGCTGTCGTCTTTGCAGTTCAAGATTCGCATCGAGGACGGCCTTCTTGAGTTCTTCGTGCATACATTATCCTCAACACTGAACGCTGTCTTTGATGCTCAGTAACTCTTTCATGACGTTGGCCAGCTTCCCGGACCAGTCCTGGATGCCGAAAGCGTCGTGGAGTTGCTTGTACAGCGCATAGAGCCTTTGATAGACCTTGTGGTTTTCCCCAATGGGCTTGTACGTGACATCCTTGATCCCGCACATGGCGACCTGAGCCTCGGCGAAACCATCGTGTCCTCCGGCTCCAGCGCCTGCCACAACCGCGCCGGCGATTGCCGCACCCAGTGCACAGCTCTGGGCCGAACGCGATATCTGCATCTGCCTGCCGGTCACGTCGGCGTAAATCTGCATAAGCAGAGGGTTCTTCTCGGCGATGCCGCCGCAGTTTATGACCTCCGAGACCTTGACGCCGTACTCCTCGAACCGGTTGATGATGGTCAGGGCGCCGAAGGCGGTTGCCTCGATCAGTGCCCGGTAAATCTCCTGCGGTTTTGTGTGCAGCGTCTGACCGACCAGCAGTCCCGTCAATCTCTGGTCGACGAGTACGGTTCTGTTGCCGTTGTTCCAGTCGAGCGCCAAGAGGCCCGACTGGCCCGGCTTGAGCTTCGCCGCCTTTTCGGTGAGTGCCTCGTGAGAGCCTGCGTCTTTGCCCCCCGGCTCGATGTAGTTGACGAACCAGTTGAAAATATCGCCCACGGCGGACTGGCCCGCCTCAAGGCCGAAATAACCCGGCAAGATGGAGCCATCAACGATTCCGCATATTCCGGGGATGTCCGCCAGTTCCCGGGTCGATTCCGATACGAGCATGTCGCATGTGCTGGTGCCGATTATCTTGACGAGTTTGCCCGGCGCGATGCCGGAGCCGACGGCGCCTAAGTGCGCATCGAAAGCGCCGACTGCGACGGGAATGCCGGCGGCCAATCCGAGCTTCTGCGCCCACTGTTGCGTGAGCTTTCCCGCCTCGGTTTGGACCGTGTAGGTTTCTTCGTAGAGCCGATCGCGGAGTTCTCCGAGTTTGGGGTCGAGCTTCGAGAGAAAGTCCCTGGCGGGCAATCCTCCCCACTGGTCGGCGAACATCGCCTTATGCCCCGCAGCGCATCGGCTCGGCTTGATCTTCTCAGGTTTCTCAGTGCCGGTCAGAACGGCGGGGATGTAGTCGCAACATTCGACCCAACTGTAGGCCGCATCGAAAACCGGCGGGTCCGTTCGCAGGCAATGAAGAACTTTGCTGAAGAACCATTCCGAAGAATATGTCCCGCCGCATCTGGCGAGGTATTCCGGATGTTCCTTCTCGGCCAGTTCGGTAATCTCGGCGGCCTCGGCGTGGCCCGTGTGGTCTTTCCAGAGCCAGGCGCGAGCATTTGGATTGTCCTTGAATTCATCCAGCATGCTCAAAGGCGTGCCGTCCTTGTCGACGGGAATCGGCGTCGAGCCGGTTGTATCGACACCGATACCGATAATCCAGCTCGCCTCGAAGTCCCCGGCATTGTTCTTCGCCTCGGTGATTGCCGCCTTGACAGTGACCTCGATCCCTTTGACGTAGTCCGCCGGGTTTTGCCTTGCCAGATTATGATCGGCCGGATCGAGAATAATGCCGGCCTCGCCCGTTTCGTATTCGTAAACGCAACTGCCTACCTCATCGCCGTTAGTGACATCGACGATCAGGCATCGCACTGAATTCGTTCCGTAATCCAAGCCAATCGTATAGGGCATAAAATGATCTCCTGCACAGAAACTCTATCGAGTCGTTATCTTAACCAGAAACTAAAATACACATACAGGCCAAGCACCAGGCCCAAGACCACAACAGTTATCAGCACATCCACTGCGCCCCAGCTTTCTCGGCGTTCCTTCTTTTGTTCAGGCGTAGCGGTGGCATAGGTCAGACCGGCGATCCGTTCATAATCCGGCGCGGCGGTCGACAGCGAGACTCCGACTATCGCCACAATACTTATCAAGAGCAGCCAGCCCGAGGCGAAGAGGAAGTTGTATTGTCCGATGTACACAAGCCAGGTGGGGGATGCGATTATCGCTTCCGTTCCTCCGCCCGTGAGGGCCTGAAGCGTGAGCTTGCCCATCCCGGCGACGAAACCGATTAGCAGGCCCGCGACGGCGCCTTTGCCGTTAATCCGCTTGCAGAAGAGGCCGAGCAGGAAGACCGCCGTGATGGGCGGCCCCAGGTAGCTTTGGACATCCTGTAGATACTTGTACAACCCCCCCTGGGAGACTCGTTGCATCACCGGAATCCAGACTATCCCCATCGCGACCACTGCCACCGTTGCGACTCGCCCGACCGAGACGAGATGCCGTTCGGAGGCCTTTGGTCTTATCTTCTCATAAATATCCACGGTAAAAAGTGTGGAGCAGGAATTGAACAGTGACGACAGAGAACTCATCAATGCCGCCAGCAGACCTCCGACCACCAGGCCGCGCATGCCGACCGGCAATAACGAACTGACCATAACCGCGAAGACCTTGTCCCCATCGTTTACTTCCTGGCCGTTCACCATTTTCGTGGGGATCGCGATAAGTCCCTTTTGATGCAGTGCGTAACCGATCAGACCCGGAACAAGGAAGATCATCACGGGCCAGACCTTCAGGAAACTGCCCCAGAGAGCGCCGCGCCGGGCGTTGCGCAGGTCCTTGGCCGAGAGTACCCTCTGTACGATGTACTGATCCGTGCACCAGTACCAGATCCCGATGATAGGCGAGGCGATCAATATGCCTAACCAGGGGAAGTCCGGATCCGAATTTGGCCGCCAAAGTGCGAAATTGGCCGCATTCTCACGGCATATTGCCTGAAGCTCGCCCCAGCCCCCGAGCTTGCTCAGGCCGAAAAATGTAATAAAGAACGAACCGATCAGCAATACCACCGTCTGGACTGTATCGGTATAAACCACGGCGCGCAGACCGCCGAGAACGGTGTACACTCCGGTAAATGTCACCGTCAAAAGGGCCCCGATCCAGAAGGCATCGAGAACGAAGGTGTCTGTCAACTGAATGTTGATTTCGGGCAAGAGCACGTTGAACACGACACCACCGGCATAAACTGTTACCGAAACCTTGGTGAACACATACGCTATGAGCGAGACTATCGACAGTATCCAGCGGGAGGCCGGATTGAACCGCTTTTCGAGAAACTCCGGCATGGTGAATACCTTCGAGCGGTAGTAGAATGGAACGAATATCCAGGCCAACATTACGACCACCCACGCATGTAATTCCCAGTGGGCCATCCCCATGCCGCTGGTGGAGCCCTGACCGGCTAATCCGACGATATGCTCGGAACCGATGTTCGAGGCGAAGACCGAAGCGCCGACCACGAACCATGGCATGTTTCTGCCTGCGAGGAAATAATCGGTCGATGTCCTTTGTTTCTGCCGGACCACCCACCAGACAATTACCAGCATGATGCCGAAATAACCCGCGATCGCTATCCAGTCCAACGCTTGAAATCCACCCACGATGCAGCCCTTTCAAGTAACTGTAGTGAACGTCTTGTTGACGCAATGTTTGAGCCGGGAATTCCTATATAAGCTCAAGTGCAAGAGATTTCAAGATTTTTCTTTCTCCTCTTCAGAAGCGACGTCCCCGAACAAAAATGCGACAGAAACGACGAACAAATCGTTGCATTTGTCAGGCGATTCCCTATGCTAATATGAAATTGGGTAATCTTCGCAATTGGCGAGTTATATGATTGTGTTTCGGAAGGTTAACGTGGCTAAAGGCCTTGTTGTTCTTATAATTTCGTTGGCGGTTCTTGTCTTAGTTGGCAGTTGCCGACCCGCCGAGCCTGAACTTGTCGAATCCCCGGAGGTCGAGGTCGTCGAGCCTATCGAGGTTCAGGCTGATCGTACACAGCCGCAAGCGACTGTGTCTTTTCATGACAAATGTGCGGGTGTGCTGAAGGATTTTGTCGATGACCGGGGCATGGTCGACTATAAGGGGCTCAGGCGAGAAAGATATGGGTTGAGAACCGTGCTGGAGGAATTCAGCAAGCTCGATCGCCGTCAGTACAGGTCCTGGCCGAAAGCCGACAAGATAGCGTTCTGGATCAACACGTACAATCTCCAGAAGCTAAAGGTGGTCGCCGACAATTATCCTATTACGCCGTCGTCTCGAATACTCGCCGCCTACTGGGGGCCCCTTAACATCAGGCACATCGAGGCAAAGATCAGCAGGCACGAATTCCTTATAATGGACGAGCAGTTCACTTTTGCCGAAGTGGAGAAGCGTTTCTTCCGCGATCAGTTCGACGATCCCAGGATATTCTTTGCTCTGACCAGCGCCAGCCTGTCGAGTCCGCCTTTGCGCAACGAACCGTATTACGGGCGCAAGCTCAGCGAACAGCTCGACGACCAGGTCAAACGATTTCTGTCGGGCCCCCTGGCATTCATCATAGACAGAGAAAAGCAGAGGGTGTATTTGTCGGCTATGTTCGAACTGTCCTCGCGGGGCGCCGAGTTTGTCGAGAAGTTCGCAACGGACAAGAAGTTCAAGGACCATCCGCCGCCGACCCGGGCCGCTCTGAATTTCATCACTAATTATATTTCCCAAAAGGACGTATCTTTTCTTGAAGTTGGAAATTATTCTGTTAAATATATGAAACATGACTGGACAATTAACTATGGTTCGTAGAAAGGTAAATCACAAATGGCAAAGAAATCGATGAGCGGCAATTCTTTTGACAGCGATAAGTATCTTTTCACAAGCGAGTCCGTAACGATGGGCCACCCCGACAAAGTGGCCGACTGCATTTCCGATTCGATTCTCGATGCGATGCTCGCGCAGGATCCCAAAAGTAGGGTCGCCTGCGAGACACTCGTGACAACGGGCATGGTGGTCGTGGCTGGTGAAATCACAACAGAAGCGTATGTCGACATCCCAGGTGTCGTCAGAAAAACAGTCAAAGAAATCGGCTACGACGACCCGACCATAGGTTTCGATGGTGATGACTGCGCGGTAATTGTTTCGATTGACAATCAAAGCCCCGACATCTCTCAGGGCGTAACCGAGGGCACGGGCCTGCACAAGGAGCAGGGAGCTGGCGACCAGGGCCTGATGTTCGGCTATGCGTGCCGAGAGACGCCGTCGCTTATGCCCATGCCGATTCAACTGGCTCACGCTTTAACGACCCGGCTGGAAAAAGTGCGCCAGAGCAAAAAACTGCCCTGGCTGCGGCCGGACGGCAAGAGCCAGGTAACAGTCGAATACGAGAACAACAAACCCAAACGCATCCACACGGTTGTGGTCTCCGCGCAGCATGCACCTACAATTGCCTATCGCAAGCTGCAAAGGCAGATCATCGAGCAGGTAATCCTTCCCGTTCTGCCAAAGCGACTCGTCGACAGCAGGACGATCTACCATATCAATCCGACTGGCAGATTCGTCGTTGGCGGTCCGAAAGGCGACTGCGGTCTCACAGGCCGCAAGATCATCGTCGACACCTACGGCGGACGGGGCAGCCACGGCGGCGGGGCTTTCAGCGGGAAAGACCCGACAAAGGTCGACAGGACAGCAAGCTACATGGCCCGGTACATCGCCAAGAACATCGTAGCCGCCCGCCTTGCTGATGCATGCGAGCTCCAGTTGTCTTACGCCATCGGAGTGGCCGAGCCGATCTCCGTACTCGTAGACACCGAAGGCACGGCAAGAATCTGCGAGCAGGAGCTGAGCCGGATCGTTAGAAAGATATTCCCACTGACCCCGAAGGCGATGGTGAACCATTTGAAACTCGCCCGTCCGATTTTTGCCCAGACCTCCCACGGCGGCCACTTCGGGCGCAAGGGCGATGCCTTTACCTGGGAAAAGACCGACATGGCAGCCAAGCTCCGCAAAGCCGCGGGACTGTAGGGGTCCCGGCGCGCCGGGATGGTCGTCCTGAACGGTGCTTTTCATTTTTCTCTTGACAAACGGGAAGAAACCTGGTTTAATGTTCATGTCATGAAGCAAGTTAACCGCAAGAACACTGGTAACTGGTGGTGGCCTGAGGGGTAAAACCTGGCAGGCGAGCGGTAAATTGCTGCTTATAATTTTGTTAGATTTGCGATCAATGCAGCCTGTCGAAAACACAGGCTGCTTTTTTTGTTTGTATTTCTGACAATTTGAGACTAAAAACTCACCATAAAAGGTTGAAATATGGATGATTACAGAGAAGTGATACTCGGCGCCAAGCCCGGGCAAATCGTGCCGATCGTCAAAGAGATTGATGTTGACGAGCCGGTTGGATTTTTCGCCAGGCTCAGCGACTACGGCCGGGCGAAGAACTGCTGCTGGTTCGAGTCCAGGGAACACCTGGCGGGCTTTACGGAACTTAGTTTCGGCACGGCGAGGCCTGCGCTGTACCTTAGCGGCACGGGGGCTGATTTTACGATCAAAGCCCTGAGCAATACAGGCAGGCGCATGTTGAGCTATCTGGCTGCCGACAAGGACAGGTTCGCCTTTTGCGGATCGGTCGAATTCGGCCCTGAGGTGATCAACGGTCGCATCAGGCGGAACAAAGGCGTGGTGGATGAACAATCCAGGCTGCGCAGCACGAACCAGATGGACGTGTTGCGGGCGGTTGCATTTGCCTTTAGCCTGGCCAGCAAGCCGTTCCGCGTAACGTGCGGGCTGCTCGGCGCCTTGAGCTATGATTTCATCGACCAGTTTGAGAAACTTCCAGCCAGTGAAAACGATCTGTTGGGCAATCCCGATTACGAACTCTACTTTGCCGACAACATCTTTTTGATGGACCACGAGCAGGGCAAAGGCTACGTGGTCGTCAATTGTATCGTGACCGACGAAGACCGTGATGCTGCGGTCGCAGAGGCGCAGGAGTGCCTCGATTACTATTTCAGTATTGCCGGCAGCGAGACGCCACAGGCGCAAGAGTTCTCGGGCGAGTTGTCCGAGCCGGCGACCGATACCGACCAGCCTCAATACGAAGGGATGGTTGCCCAGGCCAAAAAGCACATCCTCGATGGTGACATATTCCAGGTGGTTTTGAGCAGGACGAAGACCGAGCCTTGCCCGGATGAGCCGCTGGACGTTTACAAGAGGCTGAGGGAGTTGAATCCTTCGCCGTACATGTTTTATCTCAACACGCCCAACACGATACTGATGGGCTCCAGTCCGGAGTTGAATCTGCGGGTAAGCGGCACCGAGAAGCGAAACGTTGAAATCAGGCCTATCGCCGGCACGAAACCTCGGGGCAGGGTGGGCGAGGCGATCGATCAGGACACCGATTTCAGATACGAAGCGGAGCTGAAGCTCGACCGCAAGGAGCTGGCCGAGCACATAATGTTGGTCGATCTGGCCCGCAACGACATTGCCCGTGTGGCTGCGCCGGGAACCAGAGTCGTCACCGAGTTGCTGACGGCGGAAAAGTACGCCTCGGTCCAGCATCTGGTCAGTAACGTCAAGGGTACGCTCTCAACCGAGCTGGACGCATTGAGCGCGTATCTGGCCACCATGAACATGGGGACGCTGACGGGCGCCCCGAAGATCGAAGCGATGAAAATAATCCGCCAGCTTGAAAAGACCAAACGTGGCTACTACGGCGGTGCGGTAATGTACCTGACCGTGGACGGCCAGTTTGACAGTTGCATTACGATACGGAGCCTGCAGGTCAGAGATCATACGGCATATATTCGCGTCGGCGCGGGCATCGTTCACGACAGTGTCCCCAAGACCGAATTCGAGGAGACCGAACACAAGGCAGATTCCTGTTTGCGCGCGATTCGCGGGCGGTGAAGTCGTATGCGAAAGAGATTGATACAGTCATCGGAAGAATTGAAGTTTTGTTGGAAGATGTAAGGGCATGGAAATCTCGTCCGACGCCGGCGCTTCGCAAGGCAAGTGAGCGGATACGCTGATGAGCCGATCGGTTTGAGACGA
This sequence comes from Phycisphaerae bacterium, assembly GCA_016782865.1. Lineage (GTDB taxonomy): Bacteria > Planctomycetota > Phycisphaerae > Sedimentisphaerales > Anaerobacaceae > SG8-4. The sequence continues at coordinate 2,626 of JADHXR010000113.1, read as the reverse complement.
ATTGAATTGGATTTGAGACAAGATGGAAGAGACAGGCAGAAAAGTGTTGTTCATCGATAATTTCGATTCGTTCACATATAATCTTGTCGATGATTTTTGTAAGCGCAATTGCCGGGCCAGAGTTTACCGCGCCGACACGGCGATTGAAGAGCTTGAGCGAGTGGCGGCGGAATTTGAGCCTGACTTGCTCGTGATCTCGCCCGGGCCCGGCACTCCGGATGCGGCGGGAGTCTCGCTCTCGGCGGTAGGCTGTTTCAAAGATAGGCTGCCCATTCTTGGCGTGTGCCTGGGGCATCAGGTAATCGTACAATATTTCGGCGGAAAGATCGGCCACGCGCCCGAGCCGATGCACGGCAAGCCATCGAGAATCACGCACAACGAACGGGGCGTATTCGCCGGTGTGGAAAATCCACTGCAGGCCGGGAGGTATCACAGTCTTTGCGCCCTGGAGCTGCCCGACTGCCTGGAGAAGACCGCCTGGTTCGAGGGAGTTATCATGGGAGTCCGCCACAAGGAGCTTCCGATATACGGCGTGCAGTTTCATCCCGAGAGCATATTAACGCCGGCCGGCGGCAAGATAATCGAGAATGCCTTATCGATAGCGGAGAAGATCAGGACATAGCGGACAGCGGACAGTAAGGAGCTGAGAATGGCGACGATAATCGAATACATTAATCCGTTACTGAAGGGTGAGAGCCTCACCTTCGAGCAGGCGACGAGCTTGCTGGATGTTGTTTTCGAGGGCGAGGTGCCCGAGGCTCAGATTGCGGCGTTTCTAACGGCGATGCGCGTTAAGGGACCGACGGCGCAGGAAGTCGCGGGACTTGCCAAGTCCCTGCGTAGTCACGCAGTCGAAGTCAAGCCCGGAATCGAGAACCTTGTCGATGTTGTGGGGACAGGCGGAGCGGCGGTCAAGACGTTCAACGTCTCGACGGCGGCCGCTCTGGTTGCGGCCGGGGCGGGGGTGCACGTCGCCAAGCACGGCAATCGTGCGATCACCAGCAAATGCGGTTCGGCGGACGTGCTCGCCGAGCTTGGTGTTAAGATAGACCCGGGCCCCCAAGTTGTGGCCGAGTGCATAAGGCAGGCTCGCGTCGGTTTCATGTTTGCGCCGATGTTCCACCCGGCGATGAAATACGTTCAGCCGATACGCAAAAGTCTCGGCTTTAGAACCGTGTTCAACATCCTGGGGCCTTTGTCCAATCCCGCCGCGGTGCCGTCTCTGGTTTTGGGTGTCGCCGAACAAGGGCTGATGCAGATGATGGCTGAAGCTCTCAACATGCTCGGGGCTCGGTATGCAATGGTCGTCCACAGTGAAGGGCTGGATGAGATCAGCACGGCGTCAGTTACGAAAATAGCCGAGCTAAGCGGCGGTAAGATTACATACAAAGAGCTGAATCCGCGAGAGCTGGGCATCGAACCGGCCGATATAGAGAAGTTGAAAGTAGGCGATGCCAAGGCAAGCGCAAAGATCGTCAAGGACATCCTGAGCGGCAAAGAGACGGGGCCCGGAAAGGACATTGTCGTTCTAAACGCATCAGCGGCGATCATAGCCGGCGGTCTGGTTGAAGATTTTGCCTCGGGCTTGAAGCTGGCCGAGGCCTCGATCAGCGACGGTAGCGCCCAAGATTGCCTGGAGAAACTGATCGAAGTCTCGAACAAAGGATAAGACGCCTGCTGCGACTCGCATCTAAGGCGGCGTTCCAGTAAATATGTTAATAGTGAAAGTCAAGATTTGTGGTATCACCAATTACGACGATGCTGCGGCAGCGATGGATATGGGTGCGGACCTGCTGGGCTTTAACTTCTATCCAAAGAGCCCCCGGTTTGTGACGGGTGAAAAAGCTGGGGACATAGTGAATGAACTGCCGGCGTTCATAGACACAGCCGGTATTTTCGTGAATGCGTCGATCGACCAAATCCGCGAGACCATGGACTTGTGCCCATTGAACTGGATCCAACTGCACGGCGACGAAACCCCCGAGTTCTGCCGGTCGCTCACGTCGCACAATGTGAAAACCATGAAGGCGGTACGTGTAAGAGATCAGGCGGACATCGAAAGGGCGGATATTTTTTTCACGGATGCTGTTTTGTTGGATGCATTCCATCCGGACAAATACGGCGGCACTGGGGCGACTTTTGACTGGAGCGTCGTAGGACATAGCACCAAGCGCATTTTTCTGGCCGGCGGGATAAATCCGGATAATGCAGCCGCGGCGGTCGAACTCGGAGTTTACGGGATCGATGTCTGCAGCGGCATCGAAGCCGAGCCGGGCAAAAAAGACCACAAGAAGATGAAGAAATTGTTCGACAATATACGGCACTTAAGAGGTTGATTATGAAACATAAGGGTAGGTTTGGTGACTTTGGCGGCTTCTATGTGCCTGAGGTCTTGATACCCGTGCTGGAGGAGCTGGAGGAGGCCTTTTATCGTCTGCGCGACGATGATGACTTTAAGGCGCAAATGGCTCGGCTTTCCCGGGATTATGCCGGGCGCCCTACGCCGCTTTATCGCAGCGGCGCCCTGAGTAAGCGTGTGGGCTGTCACGTTTATCTCAAGCGGGAAGATCTGATGCACGGCGGCGCCCACAAGCTCAACAACGGCCTGGGCCAGGGACTGCTGGCC
>JADHXR010000236.1 GCA_016782865.1 Phycisphaerae bacterium | reverse complement strand
AGAGCACGTAGCCGATGAGACACGATATCGAGTACTGGCCAAAGGGAACTACTATTTTTCACACAGTGATTTGAGTTAGGAGCAAATGACATGGATGTAAAGACATTAAACTCTGTAGAATTAAGGGACCAGTGTAAGGCAATCTGGGGCGGCGTTGCATGGCCGGGAAAGCGCCCGGGCTGTGCAGTCGTGATAGGGATGGACCGTAAGATGCACCTTGGCAGCCACGATGTCTACCTTCTCGATGAGTTCGAGTCGTTCGACACGCGAAAGCTCGTCCGGCAGTGCGGGGTGCGGGATTTGAAGTACTCACCAGACCGATGGATTGGCGAATGGAACAACGATGCAGCCAGCAGGTTTATTCAGGACATGAATGCTGAATACGAACAGGGCAACCACAGCAACTCAAAGGTGCACAGACGCAAGTTTACTCTCAAGCCAACACCGATACTGGAAATGTAGCACATCTATCCGTTCATCCTTCCTCAAATCAAGGCCCTTGTGGACCCGGACCGCCGCCAGTTGTTCCTCAATGACAGCAAGGTCGTCAACTATCTGGGCGAAATTGGGGATAGCGAGTTAGCCGAGTTGGCGATTGGCGATTTCCCTGCCGTGGAGAGTCTGGCATTCGCCGTTATCGAAATGCACCGCTGGGCGAAAGATGAGTACAGAAACCAGTTTAACAAACCTTGCAGGCAAAATTACAGCCCCGTCTTGTCGGGATTAAGGCGAAGAAGATAATGGAGTCTGATTATGAAACAAAGTAAAGGGCTACAAGAATGCTTGAATGGAAAGACTTGAAAGAGGCTGAATTGGGCCAGACGTTTGAAATCGAGGAGTTGAAGCATTGCTGCAAGGCAGTCTATGGCGGTGTGGCCTTCCCCGGCAAGCGGCCGGGCTTCGCTGTGGTGGTTGCTATGGCTCATGACCAGCATGTCGGCAACCCCGAGATATGCTTGCTCGACGAGTACGAATCTTCTGACTTGCGCCAGCTCCTACGGCAGTGCGGCGTTATGGACTTCAAGTATCGCCCGACGGTGTGGGTAGGCAGCCAAGCCAACAGCGCAGCGGCACGCTTTATAAACGAAATAGACGATGAGAGGCAGTCCGCGAAACAGGCAGAAGGGCGAAGGCGCTACAGGGATTTCTCACTGACTCGGACGCCCATTCTGGATATGGAGCATCCTTACGAGTACATGCTGCCAGCCCTCAAGCAACTGCTTTTGGAAGATTACCGGCAATTATTCCTAAAGGACAGCCGCATCGTGAACTATATGGCCCAGATCGAGCCGGATGAGATTGCGTCTATGGAGTTTGGCCAATTTCCTTCGATCGAAGCCCTGGCGTTTGCCGTCACTGAAATACGACAGTATGTAGACCACGACGCGGATTACGACGACGGGGACAGTCGAGACCCGTGGCAGTATGATCCATTTGAAGGAATGCGTCGGCGATGAAGTACAAGGGGGATTTGGTGACGGCAGAGTTTGGATGAGAAAGCAGGGGCTTGCAGCCATGGTTGGATGTCTGATAGACCGAGAACGGAGTGTGATTATGTCATGTGACGTAACAGGATGCAGCGGACAAACCCATCTGGGCTGGCGGCCTTTGACTGAGCGGCTTGGCCGGAAGATCTGCGAACAGCACTGGCGCAGACACAAGGACAAACAGGACAGCTTTGATCTGTTCGAGGAGTTCGGCTTCAGAAGGCCACCTGGACTGCCCAAGCCGGTAGTGAAGAAAGACGTTGCCCGCTGCTCCTGTGGCAGGGAACGCTTACCCGGGCGCAAGTTCTGTAGGGTATGTGCAATCGAGCGGGAGCGACAGCGAAAGAAGCAGTACTACCATGACAGGAAGAACCGTGCGGCGGAGCCGGTTATCGAAGAGAATACTCTCCAGTGCCGTCAGTGTGGTGATGGCCGTCTACCGGGGTTTAGCTACTGTCAAAAATGTGCTGATAGGCGAAAGAAACAGTCGAATCGGGAACGGCGGCGGCGGTCTTACCGAAAAGCTCAAAGTGTGTAGGTCTAATGTAGCGCTTTTGTGTTCCGAAAATCACCGTTCTTGGCCCCGAAAACCGCGAAGAAATTTAGCGAATTTGGCGAAGGGGTATCATAGGTAGGGGTGGGCCAGATTCGCTAAAAAAAGGGGTTACAAACGCATCATAGTCAAGGGGGGTTTTTCGAGGCCGTCTGAGTCTGAGTACGGGCAGGGCCGGCTGGGATGTTCCTGGCCGGCCAGCTTTGCGCAGCAGCTTACGGTCACAGAATCGACGAACGCGGCTTGAGAGGTATCCATAGGTAGGGGTAGGCCCAATCCGCCAAGAACGCGGTCTAAAAGCGTCAGAATCATCCGCCAGCAACATGGGTAGAATCGGGCATCCGCGAAGCCTATGTGATGAAATCATAGAGTCCCGGCATCTCAATCATCTGGGAACTCTTCTTGACTTGGAGGCGGCTGATTTGGTATAAGTGAGATGAGATTAAGTCCGTGGATTTGAGGTCATCTGAGCAGGGTCCTGCTTGTCTTTTCGGACTCCCTAGGGAAGGAGACAGTCTCAATTCGTGGAAGAGTAGCTTCAGCAAATAAGGGAAGAACGCATTGTAGAGCAAGGACTATTGTTGGTCACTTTATGTTAACCGTTTTGGAAGGAGGATCATAATGTGCAAGAGATCGATTTGCTTGGTTCCCGTAATCCTGGCGATGGTTGTGACCAGTTATGCCTCGGCGGACCTGTTAGGCTACTGGAATCTCGATGAAGATGGCGGAATAATTGCTGAAGATTCGTCAGGGAATGGACACGACGGAACAATCAACGGAGCAACGTGGACGACGGGAAAAGTGGGATCCGCTCTGGATTTTGACGGAGTCGATGACTATGTACTTTGTGCCGAAAGGGTGGGAACCGGACCGGGCGTCTATCCGGAAAGTCTGATGCCCCAGACCTTCACCGTGTCCTGCTGGACCAAACTCGACAACTTTGCGTATTTCAGTAGCTTCGTCGGCAATGGCATGGATACTGGCGGCGATGAATGCGGATTCTTTTTGTATAACTGGGGCTGGGTGGATGATAACGAGCAGGACTTCGGCTTGGCAATACGAACGGAAACCGCGATGAGCTATGTCGAGACTCCGAATATCTACCAACCGAACACCTGGTATCACCTGGCGGCTACCTACGACGGACAGGATGTCAGGATCTACGTCGATGGTGCTCTGGCCGTGGGCCCGACAAACGTCGGCGGTCCCATAAGGTGGATCAGTGCCGACAGCGGCAACTATCCTGAGAGATTCGCGATCGGAGTATGGCTGGACCCAGGGTATGACTTGTGGGTCGATGGCATTATCGATGAGGTGGGCTACTGGAGCGATGTTCTGAGCGAAGCAGAGGTGAGAAAACTGGCCGGACTGACAAAAGCGACCGAGCCGAATCCCGCCGACGGTGCCCTATATCCGGACACGTGGGTGAATCTTCAATGGATGCCGGGAGCCTACGCGGACTCGCACGATGTGTATTTCGGGGACACGTTCGATGACGTCAACGATGGGACCATCGAGACATTCCGAGGCAAGCAGACTTCGGCGTCTTACATTGTAGGCTTCCCCGGATTTGCTTTTCCTGAGGGTCTTGTTCCCGGCACGACCTATTACTGGCGCATTGACGAGGTCAACGATGCCGATCCGAACAGTCCCTGGACAGGTGATATCTGGAGTTTTCTAATTCCGCCCAAGACCGCTTATGACCCCGATCCGGCTGACGGCGCCGAATTCGTAGACCCAAATGCAACCTTTACCTGGACGCCTGGTTTTGACGCAAAACTGCACACGGTCTACATAGGCACCAGCTTTGACGACGTGAATGACGCCGCAGGAGGCACTTCACAGGCTGCCGCGGCCTTCAGCCCAGGACCCCTCGAACAAGAGAAGGTCTACTACTGGCGCGTCGATGAGTTTGACGTTGTTGAAACGCACAAGGGCGATGTCTGGGGCTTCACAACTCCCGGCGCTGCTGCAAGCCTGGAGCCGATCAACGGCTCGGCGAACGTACAGATAAACACGACGCTAATCTGGGCGCCGGCGACCACCGCCAACTCGCATGATTTGTACTTCGGCACCAACAAGGCTTTGGTTCAGAGCGCAACCACCGCTTCACCTCAGTACAAAGGTAACAGGTCAATCGGTTCGGAGAGCTACGAGCCTGACGGACTTGCCTTGCTCAGCGAGTACTTCTGGCGTGTCGACGCGGTTTACGGCACGGGTACGGTGAAAGGTCTTGTCTGGAACTTCACTACGGCCGACTTCCTGCTTGTGGACGATTTCGAGTCCTACAATGACATCGATCCGCCGGATCCGGCGAGCAACAGGATATTTGACAAGTGGATCGACGGCTTCGGGACCACAACAAACTGCGCCCTGGTCGGCAACGACCTTCCGCCTTACGCCGAGCAAAGCACTGTTCACGGCGGCACCCAGTCCATGCCGTTTCTCTACGACAACGCCAGCAAGACCTGTGAGGCAACCCTTACGCTGGTTTGGCCGCGCGATTGGACGACCGAAGGTGTTACGAAGCTTTCCCTTTGGTTCCGCGGTGATACGGCCAACGCTGCTGCCAGAATGTTTGTCGCTCTTAATGGTGCGTCGGTTGTCTATCACGACGATCCTGCCGCAACACAAACCACAGGATGGACTGAGTGGATCATCGACTTGGTGGCGTTCGGCTCGGACCTTACGAATGTCAACACGATAACCATCGGCATCGGCACGAAGAACGCTCCGTCGCCCACCGGCGGCACGGGGACGGTGCACTTCGACGACATTGGGCTGATTCGTTAGGTTTGACACAATAGTTTGTGCGGAATGCGGTTGATCCGCTGTCATGTTCAGAATTCGGGGCCTGTACTGATTGACTCGGTATAGGCCCCGGTTGTTTTGCTCAGAGCCGATGTTGAACGCGATCTCTGAGAATAAGCCCTTACGGTATGCCTCGATGGAGGATCGTCGGCACAACCAAGCACGGGGGCCACTGTAGAAATTCTGTGGGCCTTGTGTGGCACAACTGTAAGGTGACAGAAATATGCGAATTTGGCGAAGGGGTATCATAGGTAGGGGTAGGCCAGATTCGCCAAATAAGAGTGCCGCAGAAGCGTCATCTGTCGAAGCAGCCCCCGTCGCCCAGTCATGTGAACCGCTTTGCAGGTTCTGCCCGTAGTGTGCCGCTTATCGTGAAGGTTTCGTACCGGGAGATTCTGCTTGACAGATGGTCGGCCCTTGGGTACCTTACAATGTAAGGCTCGACTTGCACTCGGTGCCAGTCTATGTTCAGAACCCGCCGCAGAGTTGAGGTTTTTAACGGAAGGAGGTGGAATCAGACCCCAAGAAGTATAGGGAGGATACAAAAGCCCGGAGTCCGCATTTAGAATTGAAGATTGTTCTGTATTCTAGGTTCTGTCTTCTGTTTTTGGTGTATAGCCAAAGCAGAAAAATTGTTGTGCTAACTCTTTTTTGGAAGGAGCACTATTATGTGTAGGAAATTGATTTACTTAGTTTCTTTTGTTTGTCTGCTGGGTCTGGCTAATAACGCTTCTGCTGAGATTCCCAGGGATCCGAATCTGGTTATATTCTACTCCTATGAAGATGTCGGCATGATCGTCCCCGACGAATCGGGGAGAGGCCACCATGGCACTGTAAACGGCGACATCTCGGAATGTCTCAGCGGCATCAAGTGGTATGGAGCTGCCGAATTCCAGGGAATATGGGGGCCGACAGGCTATAGTTATCTCGATCTGGACAGCCCGAATTATCCTGCTGAAGATATTCCAAGGTCTGCTATTACGCTCGCCGCCTGGGCAAAATGTCGCAAGACAGGTCAGCACCACGCCCTAATGAGTACCAGAGCATCCGACAACACATGGGTCATGCACCCTCAGATTAATGATGACGAAACCTTTAGATGGCTGCTTCGTACTTATGGCGGAACTACAATCTTTAATTTGAATGGCGTTGGTTCACATGGGTGGGATGAATGGCTCCATTATACAGGAACTTACGACAGTGTGACCGGCAAGGGGATCCTGTATATCAACGGGGAAGTGTGTGCAAAGATAGATGTACCTCCTGGTCAGCCTATAGCCGATTGGGGGACGGGTGCTCGCGTAGGATATAATATTGACAACGCAAGGCCGTTCACCGGCGTTATGGACGAACTCTATTTGTTCACGCGGGCGCTGTCGCAGGCTGAAATAGGGGAGTTGATGTTTTCTGATGGTCCGCCATCGGAAAAGGCCTCTCATTCCAATCCGGGAAATGGCACTGCGATTGATACTACAGAAACGGACCTTTTGTGGTTGCCGGGAGCTTACGCGGTCTCAAACAATGTGTACTTCGGCGAGAGTTTTGAGGACGTAAACAATGGCACTGGTGATACG
>JADHXR010000112.1 GCA_016782865.1 Phycisphaerae bacterium | reverse complement strand
AAATCCATCTCAATACAAGAGAAATGAAATAGTTAGTGACAAGAGGGTCATTAAGGTAACAGAAATGATCATGTATAAAAGATGTAACGCACGTAAGTCCTTGTTATTAAAGGATCCAGACGCTATTTGCATTCATAGGGTCTACGAGAAGGTCAGCAGCGCCGAGAGGATTGAAGTGATTACCGAGAAAGGCTGCAATTTTACAGCCCGTTTCAGTCCGGAACTCAAATGGGTCATCGAGGACGGTAATATTGAGCCGGGCCGAGTGAGGAATCTGCCCGATGGGGAAGTGTCCACCTGCCCGATTGACGTCAACGGCACCGTGGTCATCGACGGTTGTCTGGGCGATTTCTTTGCTCAGAAGTATGATTCTCTCGAGGAGACGCCGATCACCATCGAAGTCGAGAACGGCAGAGCGATACGAGCGAGCATCGAATGCGCCGATGAGCAATTGCGAGAGGAATTCACCGAGTACCTCTTTGAAAACGACCAAGACAGCGACAGAATAGGTGAATTCGCCATCGGTACGAATACATGCCTGACCGAGTTGATTTACGAGATTCTCCAGGACGAGAAGTTCCCCGGTGTTCATATCGCATTTGGCGGCCCCGGGCCCAGCGAGACTGGCGCCGATTGGGACTGCAGATCGCACGTTGATGGGGTCATCAACAGCCCGACGATTATTGCCGACGGCGTAAGAATAATGGACAAAGGCCAATTCCGCCTGGAACAGAAATACAATTGAGAGTTCATAGAAAGCTCAGGAGTTGTTCAATTATGCGTAACAAGGCGCGAATATCTGTACCATTGGCACCAGTGGGATGAAGTCGTAACGTTGGACATAGGAGAGCAGTTGGCCAGAGGATCCCGGCGCGGTCGAATCAGCGACCTCTTCTCAAGTGAGACAACTAAAAAGGCCTCGGACGAATACCAAAGGTATAAGAAGAAGGTCGAAAAGAAGAAGCCGTGGTGGAAATTGTGGTAGGGTTCTTATCTATGTAGATCCCGTAGATCCTGTCCAAAACCCTTTTCAAATACGCCCATGGTTGCTAACATATGTCTTGTGGGTGGTTACAGACGAGACAATCAAGCTGGCGGAAAAGAGAGGGATAGGTATGGTCCCCCGATTTCCCCGGCGCCAGGCTCGCCGAGATTGATGCGGCGGCTCGCGAGACAATCGCCAAAACCGATCTGCCCGTTTACGTCCACCGCACAGAACACGGCTTCGGCCTGGAAATCCACGAGTCACCCTTCCTCATGGCCGACGCCAAAGGCAAACTCGAAGCCGGTCAGGTAATCACAATCGAGGCCGGCATGTACATCCCCGGCAAGCTCGGCGTCCGAATAGAAAACGACATCCTCGTAACCGAAACCGGGCACAAGGTCTTGATCCGACGATACTGGGATGACGCCGGAGCAGGAAAATGCGCTGACGTTGTATCACTTCGAGGGCGGTGGGTGGGTCTCCTTGCCCAGCTCGGTGGACATCGTAGACAACATCGTCTGGGGTACCGTCAGTTCATTCTCGCTGTTCGCCATCTTTGTGGATGATGCTCCGCCTGAGATCCAAAGCATCTCGGCCAGTCCCAACGTCCTGTGGCCGGCCGATCACAAGATGGTGGAAGTCAGAGTGACCGTGGATGCTAAGGATAACTCCGACCAAACCCCCATGTGTGTAGTCGTGAGGGTCAAGAGTAACGAAGCTTCGAACGGCCCGGGAGACGGCAATACCGAGCCGGACTGGCAGTTCACCGACGATGACCTGACAGTTCTGTTGCGAGCAGAGCGAAACGGAGGGGGCACCGGGCGGGTCTATACGATCTATGTGACATGTACAGACGGCTCGGGCAATTTCACTGACGCAGCGGTGGAAGTCACCGTCCCACACGACAAGGGCAAAGGAAAGAAGTAGGTAAAACATAGTTGGGCTGGTAGGCGTGCGCCTGCCGGCCCTTTCTTTCTTGTATGAGCAATTCAAAACATCTGTTTGTAATCTGGGCGTAATCTAGGGACCTTACTTATTTCTGCTTCATCTATGACTTTGGGCTGGGCGTTTTTCTGTATTTCAATAAATCATACCTAAGACGGAGGCATCAATCAAGCAACAACCTGGTTCTCTACTGACCACAGAGCCCCCGGGGAGAGCGCGGAGTACATGGGTCCATTTCCTAATCACAACTCTCCTGCCATTCAGTATGGGCAATCGAGATGCCCATCTTACGATTTACCGCACTTGAGACGCTTCATTAACAGTCAATCATCCAGGAATCGCTCATGGATCTTGGCGATTGACTTCGGGTGTGCGTTGACAAACTCAGGGATGTTGGCCGCCAGGCCAGGCTCGGTCATGTGCGCCAGGAGTACCGCCGGCGCGCTGCAGCCGTTCTCGTCGATATGAGTTAAGCACAACTGCGTGTAGTCTGAATACGCCTTGGAGGCGAAGACGAGCCATTTGCCGTTTGGTGAGAAGCTATGCCATGAATTCATCCGAGAGGTGTTACAGCGGAGCCTGCGTGCGTTGCCTCCTTCTGCCGGAATGATGTACAACTCGCTGTCGGGCTGAAGAAGCATGTAGCTCTTCGCCCGACAAAACACGATCCAGCGGCCGTCGGGCGAATAGCGTGCAAAGTAGTTGCTCATGCCATTGTCGGATGCCCCTTCAACAGGCTCCGGAGTGCCGCCTTTGCCACCATTGAAAGGAATTCTGTACAGGTCAAAAAGGAAAGGCTCGCCTTTGTCAATGAATTCTATGCTCTCGGCCGGAGTCAACCATATAAAGCCTTGATGCTTGGTGTTTCGCAGATCGGGGGCCTTGGCTCGGGCGAAGACGATATACTTTCCATCCGGGCTCCAGCTCGGATTGCTTTGAACAAATTGGGGATCGTCCGCACCGGACAAATTGCGGAATTGACCCGTCTCTCTGTCGAACACGCACAGGATGCCCTTGACAGGGAAGAAGAGTTGCGAGAAGGCCAACGATGGCATGGGAACGAAGACAGACATATCTTTGACGGTGCTGATGACGTACCGGCCGTCAGGAGATATCCGGGACAGCAGGCCATGGCTCTGTTCGCTGTCATCTTGATCGGTCCAGGTGATGAGGTCTTCAGGGACCAGCACCGTCTGTTCCTTTACCTGGGTGATTACGTACGAACCCTTGCGGCTGGCATAGTCCACGTCCATCGCAAGTGTCTTGCCATCACGGCTGAACGAGTGGCAATTACCACACACGGACAGGTTCTGCAAGACAACCGGCGGCGACTGAGACGCAATAGACCCAAATCGCCACCGGATGCTGGACAGATCCTTGTCCGCGTCGATAAACGGCAGCTTGACTTCACGATAGAACAGAGGTGCCTCGACCGGGTCCTTCGACGTTCTGAACGACATCCTGGCTCGTGACAGGATCCTCAGAGGTGCGCCGGGATTAATGCCGAGTATGATGACCTGCGCATCCTGCTCCAGTGACCTGTTCTTAATGTTATCCCAGTCTTCAAGCCGAGGCGCCCATTGTTGCCGCCGCACCAGAAAGTGCATGGACGGTTTGCCATCGGCGAACCTGATCTGGATCAACCATGCTCTCGACGCCGAGGCGCCGTCATTCCAGTGGAACCTGGGTGGGATCATCTCAGGTGGAAACAGCGTTTCATCAAGGGGATACTCAATAGTGATGGCATCGTAATCACCGTGCTGCTGATAAACTGCAAGTATGTCATCAATGCGACATGTGTCTGGCCGCAGCGTTCTGTACAGAATCGCCGCGGTGCTCAGCACTGCCGCAACAATAGCGACCGCTAAAGCTTTCCTACGCATAATCATGCTCCGCTACATCGCCCGAGTTTCTTGCCCATATGCTACAGAGTGTGTGCTCATAATTCAAGGTTTCGCCTCTTGGTCAACAGACCACAGACATCTCACCTCTGCAGTCCGGCTAATCTGGGGACAACGAATGGTACGTCAAATAGTCGCAAATTTCATTTTCTTGTATACGCAAACATCGTGCATTAGAGTCTAATAGGGCAAAGAATGGCCATTCATTGAACTTATCGTGCACAATGCTGGAAGATAAGCTGCTTATCTTGAGATTCAAACGGGGCGATTGCGATGCGCTTCGACAGATCTATGACAAGTACAAATGTGATCTGCTCAAACTGGCTATATTCCTGACGGGCAACGTCCATCAGTCAGAGGATGTAGTTCAGGACGTTTTTGTCAAGCTGGCTCAGTCCTATGACAGGCTGGGTGTTCACAGTAATATCAGGAACTACCTGATCACATGTATCATAAACAGGATTCGCACTCTCAGACGCGATCACCGACGCCACGAAAAGAAAGAACGTGATCAGCCGGCAATACGGACATCCCAAATCAGTCGTCCTGACCAGTGGGCGGTCTTGAATGAACAGATGCATCAGCTCAGTGATGCTATGAGACAACTGTCCTTCGAGCAGAGAGAGGTCATTTCGCTTCGGTTCGAGGCGGGTTTGCCATTTCGGCAGATCGCCAGGATTCAGAATAGATCGGTTAATACGGTTGAAGGCCGATATCGGTATGGCATAGAAAAGCTGCGCTCGCTGATGAACAGCGAGGTGACAAGATGAAATCCGCAGACAACATGAAACGAGTGTTCAAGAGTGCCGTTGTGCGTACCCGTTCAGCGTCTGATGAGGCTGTATTTGAAAACGTGCGGACAGCATACGAAAGGAGTATAGAAGACAGATCGACTCAGCCAACGCCGATTTTTGGGAGATTCATTATGAACAGTCCAAGAACAAAACCAGCTATTGCAGCCATTGTTCTGGTGCTCGTCAGTGCGGTCGTACTGTTGCTCTGGCAAGATGCCGGCTCGGGTGTGGCCCTGGCCGAAGTGCTGACGAAGATTGAACAGATCACCGCGTACACGTATGATATAAGCATAACAAGGACGAGGCCGAGTCAATCAGCGACCGGCACGAAATCTACGGGCACTGCATTGATCTCACGTGATCATGGCATGAAAATGACCACAGAAACGATCGATCCCAACAATGAAAGTACCAGCCGGGAGATATATGTCTTGCCCCAGAAAAGAACCATGGTCATGATCGAGCCTCAAAAGAAGTCGTACCAGCGCTACAAACTCAACGACACGATGATCGAACGTTTCAGGGAGCAGTGCAATGATCCACGCAGCATGATAAAGAAGATGCTGATTTGCGAGTACAGCAGCCTGGGACAATCGGTGATTGACGGGATTAATGTAGAAGGATTCCAAACCACAGATCCCGCCTACTCCGAGAATAGTGCTTTTGGGCAGGCCGATGTCAAGGTGTGGGTGGACGTAAAGACGCGGCTGCCCGTTCGATCAGAGATCTTCGTCACAGAGCAGATAGATGGCGAGGTGCGTACACATCGCGTCCTCGACAACTATCAGTGGAATGTACCGGTGGACGCCGCTGAGTTTGAACCCGATATACCGGACGACTACACCACGCGCATGGGAGACATCACCGTACCGGCTTTCACTGAAGAAACCGCCATCAAAGGCTTTAAAGTGTTTGCCGATCTTGCGGGAGCCTATCCGAACAATCTGGGCGGCGAGACCTTCTTCAAGGAGCTTGGAGAACTCCTCGGCCCGACGAGAGACCGCAAACCCAGTGAAAAATACAAGAAAGTGTCGGACGTCACGACGCCAATAGGAGGCCTGGTCGCCTTCTACCAGAGTCTCGTGCAGGGCAAGAAAGATCCAGCCTACTATGGACAGTTTGTTACACCAAAGGACGCCGATTTGGTCTTGATGCGGTGGAAGGTCTCGGATGATGAGTATCGTGTGATCTTCGGCGACCGTCATGCCGAGACCGTAACAGCCGACGTTCTGAAAGAACTTGAAAAGAAACTGCCCGATTCAGACTAGCTGCGCGGACAGAGAGCCTTCGCGTTGCACAACTTACTTCACGCGCGGTACTCCCAGGTCTCTGCATATCTTCCTTGCCAAGACATCCACAATTTCATTGTGTCTGGGAATGGCCGATCTCTTATTTGACGACGGGTTTAGCCACCAGGAATGCTTTGCCCCCTCTCTGACAAATTCGCAGCCGTGAGATCGAAGATGCCGCAGTAGGTCCTTGCGTTTCATATCGCTATCTGCTCTTCACGAAAATCCGTTCCCAGAGCAGATATAGCGTCTCGCCGATTGAACTCCAGGGCCTCTTTCAGCGTTACTTTGAGAGTTTCCAGTAACTGCTCGTGTGTTCGCTCCTGGCAGTTTACCCCGGGCACTTCCTCGATCCATCCGATCCACCAGCCGTTGTCCTGCTTGGTAAGAGCCGTATATACTCTATTCATAATAGCACCATCGACTTATAAGCCATCTTCTACCATTCATATTAGAACAACATACCCCGCAAGTCAAGAAATCCCCGAAAACGGCAGAATCAGCCACAGAGGGCACTGAGAAAGTAAAAAGGACAAAGGCAAAAGGCAAAGCAACCACAGATTTCACGGATTTCGCTGAGGGCAAGGGGAAGGACGAAGAATCAGGAACAAGAACAATATCGAAGATCCCGACCCATCGGGAATCAATAGTCAATAATCAATTACAAGGCCCCCAAGCCAAGTCAATGGAGCGCGCTTTTGGGTCTCATGCCAAACAGAAATCGCAGCGCATTGATCCGTTTGATGAGAAATTCATACAAGGCGATTATAAGGACAAACGAAATTATACAGATGATCACATATTTAAGCGCAATTGACAATTTTGACTGAATTATGAACCAGCCAACCATCAGAATTATAGTCTGATGCAGTATGTAAAACGGCAGGACTGCTTCATTGCCGTAGGCGATTGTCTTGGATTTGTGGTTCAAATACTTTGCGGCCAGGCTTAGGAAGAAGACGATCCAGGACAAGGCACCCATGCTTGCGGCTACTTGAAAGCAGAGATAAGCCCAGGATATCGATGAGACTCCAGCAGGGTCGTATCCGCCTTTCAACACCAGAAGAGCGGCGACGAGGAAAGCGACGATCCCCGAAAACATGCCAATCCAGCCGCTTTTTTCTATACTTTCAAGAAATTGATTGTCCGTGGAAATGACATACCCGATCAAGAAGAAAGCCGTGTAATTGAAGAAATTTGGCCAGCCGTGCTCCTGTTTCTGGGGAATCCATTGAAGGCATACCGATATCACGGCGATCGGGATGACCAACAGAAATATACCGCCGGCCCTGTCAGACATAGCTGCCAATCTGCGAATCTTTACTCGGCCCGAATCCGATTTTAGACAAATAAGAAGTGGTAAGGTAAAAAGGGATACGAGGAAGAGTTGCTGGAGGAACCAGAGATGGCCGGACCAGACGGTGCAATAGAAGGCACTTGGACCGTTGTCAATGAAGATGTGAGCAAAATAGAGGGCGTATGATTCGGCAAAGGATCCGGCAAAGCCTCTGTTTGTGGTGAGTTCAAAGAAATACTGGGGCGGAAGCAGCAGGAAGAGCCCCACGGTGAAGAAAGGGATCAATAGCCTTTTGACCCTCTCAATCAGATACTGTCCCGGTGTCCGAGCGCCAAGCCCGTACCAGGTGCCCACCCCGGAAATGAGAAAGAACAGCGGCATGGACCACATACTGATAAACCCTACAAATACCGATACGACAGTGCTTGTTTCAGCATTCTTGAGATGCCAGCCAAAAGGGTCGAAGAATCTGGCACAGTGAAAGAAGAATATAGTCAGCACAGCGAAGATTCGTATCGCGTCGAGATCATAACGTCTCTGATGTTGACTGGTCATGGAAAATACTCCATAGACTGGGCTCTATCTGAAAACTCCGTCGTCGGCCCGAGAGCGAGCGGTTTTTCGCCTGGCAAAGACGGCGAAGCAGGCGATATTGGCTTTATCGTCGATGCAGCCGGATGCAGTCAGGCGGAAAATAAGCCGCTCGAAGCCAGATCGAGTTTTCAGACGGAGCCCTACAACTGATATGAGATTTGACTTCAACATACAGAGGTGAGTGTACCCCCATGGGAATAGCGATTCAAGAAAAGAAAACCCTTTTCAAACACCCCCCAGCCGAAGCCAGATTCTTTCTTAAAGTCTTGTACAATAGTCAATAGTAAATCGTAAATAGTCAATAACTATGGTCCTTTCCCGGCCGTTGACCGTTAGAATGATTTTCTTGGTGACAAACGACCTCATGTTTGATACCATATGTCTTGTGGATGGTTACAGACGAGACAATCATGCTGGCGAAAAAGAGAAATGGATATGGTATTGCCCGATTCGGCCGACGGCGGCCTATATCACTGCCTTCTTCTGTCTTTTCACTTGGTAAAACGTGGGATCTTCACGCAATTGAACGGTGTTGTCAGATCCTATCACAGTCTTTTCGAACACCAGATCCGTTTTGCGAAACAAGTCACCGCATTCGATGCCCAAAGATTTAGCTGCGATATGGCAATACTCAGGGTCAATTTCTATTCCTATTCCATTTCTACTGTTCCTGAGAGCCGCGATTAGTGATGTCCCGCTTCCACAAAAGGGATCTAACACGGTGTCGCCCTGAAATGAGAACATTCTGACCAATCGCATCGCCAACTCTATCGGAAATGGTGCAGGATGCTTCTTCGTCGATGCGCCTGGAATCGTCCAAATCTGACTGAACCATTCACCGAAATCCTTTTTGTCGATTCGGCTTAGTTGCCTTTGCTCGTCAGTGGGCTTTCGGTAGCCACCCGGCTTGCGCTGCATCAATATGAACTCTATGTCGTTCTTTATGATGGCGTTTGGCTCATAAGGCTTTCCGAGGAATTTCGAGCCGTTTTCGACTTCGAAGCTGGCGTTCGCTATTTTGTACCAGATAATAGGGTTAAGATTGTCAAAGCCAATCTTTCGGCAAATCACGCTGATGTCCGAGTGAAGAGGGAAGACAAGATGTCTGCCAAACTGTCGCCTGGAGACGCAGACATCTCCAACCACACAAACAAGCCGACCTCCGGGAACAAGAATCCTGAATACGTGTTCCCACACCTTTCTTAGTTCTCCGAGAAAGTTTTCATAGTCGTCTATGTGGCCCAACTGACTTGGATTGTCGTTGTACTTCTTCAGATTCCAATATGGCGGAGATGTGATAGCCAAATGTATGGACTCATCGGGGATGAACGATAAGTCGCGTGCGTCGCCGTTGACAAGACGCTGCGTCGTTAATTCTTCCATCAGACAAAAGCTCCAACACTTGCAGCCAGAACTGACGCGAGTTTCCCTACCGCGATATCCTGGGCCGGTTCGCTATATATTCCGTCAAGTCCCAAGTCGCTCTTCGAGGTAATGAATGCGGCAGATGTATAGTGACGTTCCAGCACCAACTTCCTGCAAAACAACTCATAGCGCTTCGTGTAAGACGCCCTGACAAACTCAGGGAGGACCTTGTAGTGAGGTTCTCTTACAGCCACCGGCTTGTTGGATGCATCACAATCCTCCAGCATGAAGAAATATCCAAGGAATGGCGATGTGCCGCCATTGAATGCACCGTCGCGGAAAGCCGTCCAGAGGTCAAGAGCACTTCCCATCGCTTCTTCAGTCCGATTGTTGAAATTATTGCCGAACGAGGGGCCGACCTGAGACTTCGCTTCTATTGCCGCAATGAGCATCTTGTCTTTTATGACAAGCAGATCCCATTCTTTGGTGGGCCTGAAGAAACCTGGAAGTTGAAGCGATTTGTTGTAGAAGATACATTCTGCAGCTATGCCTGCTTGCTCCACGATCTTTGCGAACAGGGAAACAAATCCATCCAACTGGGCGCCACCTGTTACGGCACTCCTTAGGCCGGCATCGGATTTCCCTCCCTTTGCCTGTTTCTCCTTCTGTGCCTTTCGAGTATTCCAATAGAGGGCAACAGCCCTGGAGACTTCCCTGTCAATGTTTTCGAGGACTTTCACCGATAACCTCTTGCTGTTTACAATGCGATCTTAGCAACAATGATCCTGTTCGGCATGATATCCCATGTTCGTGCACATTGCAATACATAGATTTGTTCGATTTGTGAGCGTGCCATCAATCAAGCACCAACTCCCCCAATATTCCCTCGCTTTTCTGGCTGGGCGTGGTATGATTCGTTGGGACCTGGCATAGGCTGAACTTTCGCCTGAGTATGCCGTTTGTTGGTGGCCTGATAGGCAATCTGCTGTGATCGTGAGGAAAGGACGTGAGTATGAAAAAACGAGGCGCCTTTACTCTGATTGAGTTGCTGGTTGTGATTGCTGTGATTGCTCTATTAATGGGCCTGTTGATCCCGGCTCTGAACAAGGCTCGCGCTCAGGCTCGGGGGGCGGCTTGCAAGAGTCATCTCAAGCAGTGGGCGACGATCATGGCGATGTACACGATGGATAACGACAACGAGTACTGGATCGAGTACTGTCAGAGGCAGGATCCCGCCGGGACATGGATGCGGGCTATGGAACTGCTCTACGGCGACATGGGGAAATTTCGCGTCTGTCCGGCGGCGACCCAGGCGTGCTTTTTGCAGGACCCGGTATCCGGAGACCCCAACTGGAGGCGTTACGGCAGCGCTAAGCGAGTATGGGGGCCGGGGATTCCTACGAAATACTTCTTCGAAGGCGATTACGGCAGCTACGGCGTCAATCACTGGATCAACACTCTTGAGCCGGGCGACGACGGGTGGCTCAATGCTCCCGAGCTTCACTGGAAGACCGACATCAGCAAGAACAGCGCCGGCATTCCCATACTGGGCGATTGCACCTGGTACGGAGGTCAGCCCGCCAATGGTCCGGATCCGGCCCACCCCAGCTTTGCGAGCGAGAGTCAGCCCCCTATCATGCGCGACTGGTGGGAGACCGACCCCACGGCGGCGTGGAGCAGCAGTATGTGCCGTTTCGCCATAGACCGGCATAGCCGGGCCATCAATATGTGCTTTATGGACGGTTCGCTGCGGAAGGTCGGGTTGTACGAGTTGTGGACCCTCAGATGGCACCGCAATGCTCAGCCGAACCATGATGTGGTCATCCCGTGGCTGCCGAGATAACATCTGCGGAAATGCAAAGATCAAAGTGTAAATATCAAAATTTCGGAATCGCCCCCGGCGGTAGTCTCTATAATGGCCCGCAGAGCGGCTCGGCAATTTTCCATTTTGCACTTTGATTTTTGATCTTATTTCAATCCTGAACTCGTGTTCCAGCCGATATTTATAACGTGCAGCGGCAGAGTTGCCCAACAAATTGCTCCGTAATTTTGTCAACCATTTGGTTGCGATAGCGTCTTAACAGATAGCTGGAGCATATAGTCTCGATGGAAAAAACAGACAAGAGTTTAATAGACGCCCATTTGCAGGGCGATCCGATGGCCTTCGGCGAGCTTGTTCGCCGATACGGAGATAGTTTGTTGGGCTACCTAACGAAAATATGCAGGAATCGAGAGCAGGCGAAGGACCTTTTCCAGGAGACCTTCAAAAGGGTGCACGAGAAGGCCCACACGCTTCGCAGCAACCAGTTCAAGAGCTGGTTGTATACGATTGCGACCCGCGTGGCTATGGACGGCCTTCGCAAGGACAATCGCGTGCGCATGGTCTCGCTCAATCAATCGGTCGGTTGCGACGGCGACAACTGCCCGGAGCTGGGGGCGGTCGCGGTGGCCGCCGATTGCGACGATCCTTCGCAGGAGGCGGTGAAGGCCGAGCAGAAGGAGTTGGTCCGACGGGCCGTCGCATCGCTGCCCGACAGGCAGAGGGTAACGCTCGTTCTGGCATATTATCAGGGCCTGAGCTATCGGGAGGTGGCGACGGCTTTGGATTGCTCTATCGGAACGGTAAAGACACAGATGTTCAGGGCACTCAGGACGCTGGCGCAGAGATTGCCTGATATATCGGGAGTGGCGAAATGAAGCGTCATCTTACAGAAGAAGAACTTATCGAACAGAAGTTCAAGCTGGCTTCGGACGAGCAGGCCGCCGGTGCCGCCGAGCATCTGGCCGGCTGCGCCGAGTGCCGTCAGCGGCTGGAGCTTCTTGGTCAGAAGTTCGCCGCGCTGGATTTGCTGGCCGAAGACATACCGGCATCCGAGGAACTGATTTCTCAAGTGATCGCGCAGACTAAACACCCGGCGCCGCGCAGAATTGTTCCATTCGGCAAGTATCATTGGCTTGGAACCGCCGCGGCGGTGTTAGTCGTGGGATTCGTACTGATGATGGGCAATCTTTACAGGCAGGGGGCTGCGCGGCGGGAATCTGCCGCAGAGTCAACGCTGGATGCTGGCGGGAGATCGGCGTCGCTTTCGCAGGTGAAAGAAGAGCCCGAGATGATGTTGGTTGCGAAGGAATTCGCCGACGAAAGGGGCGTGCGATTAGAGGAGGCTTTGGCCAGCAGACAAGTAGCAACAGAATTGCCAGCCGCACCGCCGGTTGCAGACGCGGCCAGTTCCACAGACGATCTCAGTGCAGACCCAACGTCTCGGCCCGATACCCCGACAGAGGCGGAGTTGTACGCGTATGCCCCGGCGCCGGACAGACCTGCCCGGCGACCAGATTCAGAGCAAGAGGTCGACCTTAAGGGCACACCGGGAGTGGTCACGCAACTTGCGAGCGCCGCAGGGCGTAAATTGGCCAGCGCGGAAATATCCGAAGTGCAGCCTTTCGCGCCGGCCAGTGCGATCGAACTGGTAACGCTGCCCCGGCGGGATGACGTTCAACTGACAATCTATAACTCGGCGGACCTGACATTGGTGCGGGAGAGACGGAATTTGACGCTGAAGCAGGGCTGGAACTGGCTTCAGCTTATGTGGGCCAACACCCTGATCGATCCGACGTCGCTGAGCCTGGAGCCGGTGGCGCAGGCCGGCAAAATCGACGTCCAACAATTAGTGTTTCCAGCGAGGCTGCGGGAGCTTGGCCGCTGGCTCATTCGTTCTGAGATCAGCGGCCAGGTACCGTTCGAGATCACGTACTTCACGAGTGGCCTCACCTGGCGGGCGTTCTACATGGGTACGCTTTCGCAAGACGAAAAGACGATGCGACTGGCCGGCTACGTAAGGGTCGCCAACAACAGCGGCGAAGATTACGAGAACGCCCAGACCAGACTGCTCGTGGGCGAAGTCAATGTGCTCGATAAAATAGCGGATCTGGCGAAACGACAATACGCGTACGACAGACCGGGGGCGCGTGTCGATTTTGACGGCGACGAACGCCTTCATGAGAAATTCTATCCTGTCCCCAGATTTGAAGGGCGAGCTGAGACTAGTGGCGTGCTGGCCGATTTGAAACCCAAGGAAATCAAGAAGGAAGGATTGAGCGAGTATTTCCTCTATACAATCGAAGGAACCGAGACGATTGCCGACAAATGGGGCAAGCGGTTGCCTTCCTTTGACGTTGAGGACATCGAGGTTGAGAGTCTGTATAAATACGATGAGGATCGCTGGTCAAAGCAGGCGATAAGGTTCGTTTCGTTCGCAAATGACGATGAGCACAATCTCGGTGATACGCCTATTCCCGATGGCGCCGTCAAGATATACGGCCAGGCCGGCGGGCAAGGTTATCTATCATACGTCGGCGGCACGAGTATCAAGTACATCCCGGTGAACGAAGAGGTTGAGTTGAATCTCGGACCGGCGAGATTGGTTGAGGTCGAGCCGAAACTGATGGCGTTCGAGACGGAGAATCACGTTTTCGATAATGAAGGCAACGTCGCCGGCTGGGATGAGATACGAACCTGGCGAATAGAGATAGCCAATAGCCGGGTGCTTCCGATTGAGATCGAAATCACCCGCGATTTGGGCACGGCGTACTGGACGCTGCAAACCGAAATGCCTTATGAGAAACACGACGCCACACATGCTCGCTTCAAGACGCAGCTCCAGCCGCAGAGCAGACAATCGCTTTCATATACGGTGACGACATATCACGGCAGGCGCCAAGAGCAAGTTAATCAATGAAACCTGGAAGTACATAAGGAGACAAAAAATGAACACTAAAACAAAATCGACAATCGCATTACTTGTGATCCTGAGCATCGGTTCGGGGGCTTTTGCCCGCATCAAGCTGGTGACTCTGCCCGAGCGGGCGGCGACGGTGGTTCGCCTGGACAATCCTCGGGCGACATTGATCGAAGAAGAGCGCGTGCTTACCCTGCAGAAAGGGCTCAACAAGGTGGACTTCTCATGGAAGGGCGTCCTGATCGACGCCGACTCGATCAGGCTCAGAGCAATCGACCACCCGGACAATGTGACGCTTCTTAGCGTCAGCTATCCGCCCGACGAAGCTGCTCTTGTCTGGGACATAAGCAGCGACAGCGACTATGCCGAGACGGTGCGAATCAGCTATCTATTGAGCAACATCGACAGGCTCATCACATACAAGGCTGTCGCCGACAAGGCGGAGACTTTTGTCGATCTCAAGAGCTACCTTGTGCTGCGAAACTTCTCAGGCGAGGATTTCGACAAGGCTCGCGTGCTCCTGGATTACGGCGAGGCCTTCGAGCAGGGCATCGACCACGAGGAGACCAAGCAGATGCTGTTTCTAAAGTCCCCGAAGGTGCCGATCACGAAGATCTGGAAGTTCGACGCCGCCGAGCAGCCCTGGGATCCGGAGAAGCTGGAGAATCAGAACGTGGGGATTCCGGTGAGCTATCGCATCGTAAACAACACCGAAAGCAGCCTGGGCAAATTCCCCCTCTGGGGCGGCAAGGCTAGGCTTTTCCAGGACGACGGGCACGAGAGCACCATCTTCCTGGGCGAGGACAACACCGGCCTGGTTCCGGTCGGCGAGAAGATGGAGCTGTATATAGGCGACAGTCGCGACATCGTCGTCACACAGCGGAAGATGCAGGACCGCCGCGTCGTCAAGGCCAAGAACAATAGCGGCGTCGTCGTTCTCTACGATACCGATGAGCAAATCATCGCGAAGATCGAAAATTTCAAGGACAGCGAGGCCGTGCTTACGATGATACAACACATCCCGGGCCAGTGGGATATGCAATCGTGCAACATGGAATACAAGAAGAAAGACGCCAATACCCTCGAGTTCGAGATCAAGCTGCCCGCCCGGACCGAGGACGGCCCGGCGGTGAAAGAATTGAAAATGGCCTACCATCGCCGAAACCTGAGACCAGGAGCCGAACCGGGCCAGGCGGTGACAAGATAGTAAGCTTGGAACCCATCAGACTAAAGGAGCAGCAAAATGAAACGTATAATACTTGCATTACTGATATTCGCTGCGACCGCAAATGTCGGCTGGGCGAAAGTCGATTTGGTCACGCTTCCCTCGCGGGACACGGTTCAGCTTACGATCTACAACTCGGCGGACATGACGTTGGTGCGCGAGAGCAGGGCGCTAACGCTCAGAGACGGTCCGAACAAGCTGCAATTCTCCTGGGCCAATACACTCATCGACCCGACAAGTCTTGAGATGTTGCCCAGGGCCAATGCGGACAAGATCGACATTGCCGAGCTGGTCTTTCCGCCGCGGGTCAGGGACCTGGGCCTGTGGAATATCGACAGCGGGGTCAGCGGCAAAGTCCCGGTGGAGATCACCTATTTGACCAGCGGCTTGTCCTGGCGCGCGTTCTATATGGGGACACTGGCCGAGGACGAGAAAACGATGCGCCTTCAGGGCTACGTTCGCGTGACCAACAGCAGCGGCGAGGACTATGAGAACGCTCAAACGCGGCTGATTGTAGGCAAGGTCCATCTGCTCGATGAAATCGCCCAGCTCGCACGAAGACAGTACCCATACGGCCGACCGGCTGAAGGGAGGCAAATGGAAGAGATGGAAGAGCGTGCACTTGAAGGGGCCAAGCGCGTGCTGAGTCGGTCACGGGCCGCTGGCGTGGCCCTGGCTCCAATGGCTGCGAGACCCAAAGAGATTACCAAAGAAGGACTCAGCGAGTACTTTCTCTACACCATTGAAGGCACCGAGACTATTGCCACCGGGTGGTCGAAGAGACTGATGAGCTTCGACACCGACGATGTGCCGGTCGTGAATCTCTACAAATACGAGCAAGAGCGGTACGGCAATTCCGTAGTCCGGTTCCTGAGCTTCAAGAACGACGAGGAGCACGAACTCGGTGATACGCCCATCCCCGGCGGAATGCTCAAGGTCTACAGGAATGCCGGTGATGCCGGGCACCTGTCATACACGGGACAATCTTCGTTTAAGTACATCCCCGTGGATGAAGACGTCGAATTGAACCTCGGGGCTGTAGCAAATGTCGTCGTCGAGCCGAAGCTGATGAATCTCGAGAGCGAAAATCATACGTTTGACCGTGAAGGTAACGTCTCCGGCTGGGACGAGATTCGCACGTTCAGCATCGAGGTAAAAAATACGCGTGATATCGCCGTCAAGGTCGAGATCAAACGCAACTTCGACACTCAATACTGGGATCTGACCAAAAGCGGCGACTCGGGCCAATTCGAAAAGGAGGATCTGGACACGGTCAAGTTCACGCTTGTCCTGGAGCCGAGGTCGGGGAGGCAATTCCAGTACGTTGTCAGGACGTATCAGGGCCAAAGGCAAGAGAACTGGAAAGCAACTTCGCAACTGCGATAACATAAGGCGAGATTATGTCAGATAAAAAGGACGAAAAAATGAAACGCGTACTAACATTGCTTGCATGCTTGATGCTGACTTCTACTGCACAGGCCAAGGTGGATTTGGTGACTTTGCCCTCTCGGGACACGGTTCAGCTTACGATCTACAACTCGGCGGATATGACGTTGGTGCGCGAGAGCAGGGCGCTAACGCTCAGAGACGGCCTAAACAAGCTGCAATTCTCCTGGGCCAATACGCTCATTGACCCGACAAGTCTTGAGATGCTGCCCAGGGTCAATGCCGACAAGATCGACATTGCCGAACTGGTCTATCCGCCGAGGGTGAGGAATCTGGGCCTGTGGAATATCGACAGCGGCGTCAGCGGCAAAGTGCAGGTTCAGATCAGTTACCTGACCAGCGGCTTGTCCTGGCGGGCGTTCTATATGGGGACACTGACCGAGGACGAGAAAACGATGCGCCTTCAGGGCTACGTTCGCGTGACCAACAGCAGCGGCGAGGACTATGAGAACGCTCAAACTCGCCTGATCGTCGGCAAGGTCCACTTGCTCGATGAAATCGCAGAACTCGCCGGACGCCAATACCCCTATGGCCGACCGGGACCGGCCCCCATGCCTCAGCTTCCCCTCGACATGCCGAGACCGGCAAAAGGGCGCAAAGCAAAGATGGAAATGGAAGCGGTCGCTTTTCAAGATGCCGACCCCAGCGAGCCAAAGCAGATCGCCAAGGAAGGCTTGAGCGAATATTTTCTCTATACGATTGAGGGCACGGAAACGATTGCGACCGGATGGTCGAAGAGACTGATGAGTTTCGACATAGAGGATGTTCCGGTGGTGAATTTGTACAAATATGAGCAGCAGCGATACGGCAATTCCGTAGTCCGCTTCCTAAGCTTCAAGAACGACGAGGAACACGAACTCGGCGAAACGCCCATCCCCGGCGGGATGCTGAAGGTCTACAGAGGCGTCGCCGATACCGGGCACTTGTCTTACACAGGCCAATCTTCGTTCAAGTACGTCCCCGTGGATGAGGACGTCGAGCTTAACCTCGGGGCCGTAGCGAATGTTGTCGTCGAGCCGAAGCTCATGAATTTCGAGAGCGAAAACTACACGTTTGATAGTCGCGGCAACGTCTCCGGCTGGGACGAGATTCACACGTTCAGCATCGAGGTGAGAAACACGCGTGAAATTCCTGTTAAAGTCGAGATTCAACGCAACTTCAATACCCAATACTGGGATATTACAAGAGCGGGCGACTCCGGCAGCTTCGAGAAGGTCGACCTCGATACGGTGAAGTTCACGTTGACGCTCCATCCCCGCTCGATCCGGAGATTCGAGTATACGCTTCGAACTTATCAGGGCGCCCGACAGGAGGATTGGAGAGAAACCGTGTTACAGCCAGCGCCCAGCCGGCAATGATGCCCGAGCGTCGCGGCCGTCGCCTGCCGATACAGTCGAAAATCTCTGGCCCGGATTTATCACAAACTTCGTAGCGAAATCGCGTAGATTGTGACAGATCCTGGACTTGTCGCAGTGAGCGGGGTGAAGGCGTATTGAAATACGTCGAAGTCGGCGATCAAGACAAGTCCGGGAGATGGCATGAGATACGCGATTGCAGCCGGAGGGCTGTGAAAAATTCGGGCTAACTTTCTGCTCTCAGCGGACATAATACCACGTTCAACTCTTGCTTTGCACCGTCTCAAACGCTATACTGGATAGGCTGAAGGTGGCTCGTCGAGTGGGCCGCCATTTCCATTGGGAGACAGGCAAGGCCAATGAGTGCAAAATCGCCTAAAACAAAAACAGGTAAGAGTACCGGCCAGTGGCTCAGGCGCAACGCCTTGAAGGCTGTGATTGCAGCCGTCGCGATAGCGGGCGTGGTGTTGGTCGCAAGACTTCCTCAGCAGGATCGCGAGGCACCGGCGGCTCCGGCGCCGCCGGTAAACGTCACGGTTATGGCGGTTCCTTCGGAAGATATTGTCGATACACTCGAACTGCCGGCGGTAGTCGAGCCCAATCGTGTCGTTACCGTCTCGGCCGAGTTTGAGGGACGCATCGAACAGATTCCCTGCAAAGAGGGCTCTGAGGTGCGAGCCGGGCACCTGCTTATACAGCTCAACGCCGATCTCATAGGGCCGGCAGTTAAAATCGCAAAGGCCCAAGTCGACCGAGACCAGATCGAGTATGATCGCATGAAGAGGTTGGTCGATGACGACGCTACTTCTCAGCGCGACCTGGACGACGCCACGACCAAGCTGGCGATCAGCAAGGCGCAATTCGATGAGGTCGCAGCCCGCGAGAAGCGCACACGTATCCTTGCCCCACTGGATGGAGTGCTGAACGACCTTCTGGTCGAAGAGGGAGAGTACGTATCGATTGGCACGCCGGTGGCCGAAATCGTAGAGACCAAAGTCGTTAAGGTCGCAGTGGAAGTGCCCGAGCGGGACATCGTATTCTTCGAAGTCGGCCGCCAAGCCGAGGTCCTTGTCCACACCAGAGACGAGGACAAACGGCTTGAGGGCAATATCACCTTCATAAGCGAACTGGCCGATCATCAGACGCGCTCGACTCGTATGGAAGTCACCCTCGCGAACGAGCAGGGATTAGTCCGCAGCGGGCAGATCGTGTTGGTCAAACTGACGCGCAGAGTCTTGAAAGATGCGGTGATGATCCCGTTGCTGGCTGTGATCCCGATGGAAGAAGGCAACGCCGTGTATGTGGTCAACTCGACCGAGGCGAAGCGTCAGATGGTGGAACTCGGGATCTTCAAGGGTGATCGCGTCCAGATCAAGAGCGGCCTGAAGGCCGGGGACAAGCTGATCATCGCCGGCCACGGTTTCGTCGCCCCGGGACAAGAAGTAAACATATCAGAGAGCAAATAGTCCACAATGCTGCTAACCGACGTCGCCATCCGAAACCGGACCACTGTTGCCGTGCTGGGTCTGATCATAATCCTGATGGGCAGCTACAGCTACATGTCGTTGCCCCGCGAGGCGGCCCCGGATATCCCGATCCCCTTCATCATGGTCACGACGACATACGAGGGTGTCTCACCGGAGGACGTGGAGACGTCCGTGACGATGAAGATCGAGAAGGAGCTTAACGGGATCCGAGGCGTCGAGGAAATCACATCGAGCAGCGCCGAGGGCATGTCGTTGATAAGCGTGGAATTCACGCCCGACGTGCCCAGCGAGGTGGCGCTTCAGCGCGTCCGCGACCGCGTGGATCTGGCCAAGGCAGAGCTGCCGCTTGATGCAGAGGAACCGGTCATCACCGAGATCAACTTCGCCGAGATGCCCATAATGCTGATCAGCATCGCAGGCGATGTCTCGCCCATCCAGCTCAAGGAAATCGCCGACGATCTGCAGGATGCGCTCGAGTCGGTGCCAGGCGTGCTTAAGGTGAATATGGCGGGTGATCTGGAACCCGAAATCAGGTTGGAATTCTACCCCGACCGCATCACCGAGTACAATCTGACGATACCGGAGATATTGGCCCTGATTCCATCGGAAAACGTGAACATCTCCGCCGGCGGCCTGGAGACCGAGGGAATGAAATTCAACGTTCGCATTCCCGCCGAGTTCGTCAAGCCGGAGGAGGTGGATCATCTGTTGCTCACCGTCCGCAGCGGCAAGCCCATCTATCTCTCAGATGTCGCATCGGTGCGATACACCTTCAAGGACCGACTCAGCTACTCACGACTCAACGGCTTTGACAACATCACGCTGAGCGTGAGCAAGCGCGTCGGATCCAACGCCGTATACGTTTCCGACTATGTCAAAGCGGTCGTTGCCAAAGCTCAAGAGCAGGCAGGAGGCGTGCTGAAGTTCGACATCACCTACGATATGTCAAAGATGGTTCGCAACATGGTCGCCGACTTGGAGAACAACATCGGTTCGGCGCTTGTCCTGGTCACGCTCGTCCTGCTGCTGTTCCTCGGTTGGCGTCCGAGCACGATCGTCGCGATGATTATTCCACTGAGCATGCTGATCACTTTCTTCCTCGTCCAGTTGCTGGGTTACACATTGAACATGATCGTGTTGTTCAGCCTGGTATTGGTGCTTGGTATGCTGGTGGACAACGCCATCGTCATAGTGGAGAACATCTTTCGACATCTTCAGCTCGGTCACAGTCGTGTCGAGGCCGCCATACTGGGCGCGCGACAGGTTGCCTGGCCGGTCACCACCTCCACACTTACGACCGTATGCGCTTTCTTTCCCCTGATGTTCTGGCCCGGCATAATGGGCGATTTCATGAAGTACATGCCCATCACCCTGACTCTCGGATTGCTGGCATCGCTGTTCGTCGGACTCATATTTAATCCGGTTATTTGCTCGGTATGGACGGGCCGCTCATCGGCGGCGCCACGGCGGAAAGACCATTGGTTCATCCAGGGCTATCGTCTGATTCAACAAGCAGGACTGAACAATCCCGGTCTGACCCTATTCCTGGCATTCTGCCTGCTCGTAGGAGTGGCCACTCTATACGGCAAGATCGGGCAAGGCACGGAGTTCTTCCCGGAAGGCGATCCGGAGCGGGCTGTCATCGACGTGCGCGCTCCGCAGGGGACAAATATTCACAAGACCGACCAGATCGCTCGCCTGATCGAGCAGCGCGTCGAGCCCTACAGGCAGTGGCTCAAGCACGTCGTTACAAACGTCGGATCCTCCGGGGGCGCCAGCACGGGTCTGGTCGCCAGCGCAGGCGGACCACACCTGGCCAACGTGACCCTCGTCTTCTACGACTTTGCCGAGCGGCAAAGGCCCTCCAGCGAGATCATCGCGGAAGTGCGCCAGGCAGTATCCGATATCTCGGGGGCTGAGATACAGGTAGAGAAAGAGGAAATGGGTCCACCAACCGGTGCGGCCGTCTCCGTGCGCCTGGTTGGAGAAAACTTCAAGACACTCGAGAACCTAAGTGAGCAGGCCAAACGGATGATCGCCGGCGTGCCCAATATCGTCAACCTGCGAAGCGACCTGGAAGCCACACGTCCCGAACTGGCCTTCACTGTGGACCGCCGGGTCGCCATGCTTCTGGGCGTAAATACCGCCATCGTGGGCAACTTCCTCAAGATGGCGATCTTCGGCACCAAGGTCGGAACATACAGGCAGTTCAACGACGAGTACGACATAACCGTGCGGCTGCCTCTGGCCGAGCGGGTCAACGTCGACGACCTTCACCGGCTCCGGATTCCCAACGCCGCCGGCGAAGCGGTGCCGCTGAGCTCGCTGGGAACTTTCGAATACCAGGGCGGATTCGGCACCATCAACCGGGTGGATCAGAAGCGCGTCGTCACAATCACGGCCGACGCCGAGGGGCGCCTCAGCTCGGAGGTGCTGGCGGACGTGCAGAGGACGCTGCTGCCCCTCGGGGACACACGCGTGGGCGCCGGCGACGTACTCAACTGGTCGGCCCTGCGAATTCTCCGGATGGGAGGTAAGTCGTCATCGGCCCCGAGTCCGACGCGGCGCATCTGGGAGGTGCTGTCCGAGAAACAGCGGGACAATCTGGAGGTGGCTCTCTCGGAGCAGAAATCTGAAGAAGAAGATAAAGAAGAAGAGGAAAGAAATCAACAGCAAATCCTTGCCTTTATCAACGAAGCGCTCGGCAAGCCCGATTTCTACAGTGCGACGGCCTTCCCAGAGCCGAACCTTTCGGAGAAGGCCGCCCAACTGCTCGAACGAGGTCCGGCGACACTTGCCGAAGAAGAAGTCCGATTTCTCAACCGTGAGCTGCTGGCCTCGGCCTGGCCGAATATTATTGCTCCGAGCATGCGGCTGGAACTGCCGCCGGGTTATGAGATTCGCTACGCGGGCGAGAAGGAAGAGCAGGACAAAGCCCAGGCCTTCCTGTCCAAAGCCTTTGGCATCGCCCTTCTGCTCGTGACCCTGGTGCTGGTCATCCAGTTCAACTCTCTCATGGTGCCGGTGATCATCATGACGACGGTAGTCCTATCGCTGATCGGCGCGCTCGCGGGTCTGTTGATCTGCGACCTGCCGTTCGGGATCATCATGACCGGTCTGGGCGTAATCAGCCTTGCCGGCGTGGTGGTCAACAACGCCATTGTGCTTCTGGCGTACACGCGCGAGCTACAGAGGCAGGGGCTGGATCTAATTGCTGCCGCGGCCGAAGCCGGCGTCACGCGGCTTAGACCAGTGCTGCTTACCGCGACCACCACCATCATCGGTCTGATCCCGATGGCTGTCGGCATCTCCTATGACTTCCACACCTTTAGCTGGGCCACCAAGAGCGAATCGAGCCAGTGGTGGCGCAACATGGCGGTCGTCGTGATCTTCGGCCTGGGCTTCGCAACGATCCTGACGCTGGTTGTCGTCCCCTCGCTCTACGTGATGCTCAGTCGTATGTCACTGAGGCTGGGGTTCAAAGGCCCGGGCGCCGAGCATCCCCGAGAATAACCCTGTCGGGGCCGCAACAGCTTAAAGGCACTCTAACAAAACTGGGTTCGTCACGAGGTCGCGCGAAAAGCCGAAGGCCAAGGCGGCAGGCACCAAAAGGCCCGGAGGCGTGCTGAGGCACGTTGAGGACCTTTTCCGCCGACAACACGGGCCTTGGGCTTTGTAGCCGGCCGTAGTAGATCATGGTTTTGTTAGAGTGCCTAAGTTTCATTTGGGCTGGCGGCGCGATATCGGTGAGCTTGAGGTCGTTGTGGGCACGCAGACAAGCGGCCTGTTCCAGGTACCGCCGCGAAGCTCTTTGCTTGTCTGTCCCGAAATAATACAGCTTACCTTTGATCTTCTTGCAAAACTGACCCGTTCTGTGTAGAGTAAGTGGGAATCTGTCAGAGCGTGTTTTACGCTCAGATTCTGATTTTGCCATGGTTGACATCCTTAAATGCAACTAAATAATCCAACGTATGCCCGGACCTTACACGATGGTTTGGTTGTAGTTAAGGTTGTAGTAATGGAAATCAAAGGAATTATTGAACTTCTGTAACTTATTTATTAACAAAGGTATGGAGCAGTGGCCGAGCGGCTTAAGGCGACGGTCTTGAAAACCGTTGTACCGAAAGGTACCGGGGGTTCGAATCCCTCCTGCTCCGTTCAAAGACTACCGATGACACGGGTAGTCAACAAGAGTCTAAGTCTGCCAAGAATCAAGTAGTTACAGCAACCGAAGCAGACGGTTCAACACCCTCAGAAAAGCCGGTCGAAGTGCCAGCCGATGACAGCCCCGACACTATCAGAGTAACCCGTTCCGACAAGCCAGACAACAAGCTCAGCAACAAGCCAGATGAGTTGGCCGAAGTGGTCGAGGTCTGGCCCCAACTATCCGAGCCGATTCGCTCGGCGATTCTGACGCTCGTGCGGGCGTCTGTTGATAAACATGAAGATTGACTGTGAATGAATTGCTTTTTGAAAAGCCAAGAAGCAAAGCGGAAACCCCCCACCGGGGGCCGCCGGGCGGGGATCAGGACCGCTCTGAAAGCGTATCAAATTTTGAGATAAACGGGCACAACCTGTCCACAAACAATAAGGAGTCAAAGATGTCAGACATTAGAGAATCGAACAACCGGCCGATGAAGAAAGTCCGGATAGACGAATCACTGCTCGAACAGATTGAGTGGTACGACGTGTTCCCGAAAGGGGTGTGGTCGAAACAAGCGCGAGTGAACTATCTCGTGCAGATCGGTCTTGCCGTGCTACTGGTCAAGTTTGAGCGCGAATGCAGAGAACGACCACCGGAGAGCGGGAAAGTTGATTTGATGGACCAAATCATAAGAGACCAAGCTGTCGAGCATTTGCTGCTACTGGCCGCTGAGACAAGAATACCGCGAAGTGAACTGGCGAGACTTGTGAACCGGAGTCTTTGCGAATAACATGCTGTCCGAGCTGTAATCGAAGGGCGTTATGAGTAGGCAAAGAGGAGGCTGCAAGTGAAATGCTTACTTTTGACTGTTTGATTTGTTCTTGTTACAAAGAGGCACTATGACAGAAAAATCCAGAACTCGATTAACACCACCGTTGAAATGGCACGGGGGCAAGTCTTACCTGGCTGATTGGATTATTGATCTGATGCCAAAGCACCTGCACTATGTCGAACCGTTTGGCGGCGGCCTGGCAGTCCTGCTGGCCAAGAACCCGTTTGACCCTCGGCATCAATGGAGCGAAAAGTCCTTTGAAAAGGGTATCAGTGAAGTGGTGAACGATTTGAATCGAGAATTAATGAACTTCTGGAAGGTGCTTCAAGACGAAGAGTCGTTCAGACGATTTCAGCGGATCGTGGAGGCAACGCCTTTTGCACAGCCTCAGTGGGATGGTGCTCAGACGCGCACGCTGCCCCGACATGAACCAGACATTGAAGCGGCAGTGGCATTCTTTGTTCGGTGCAGGCAGTCTCGTGCTGGGGGATTCAAGGTTTTTGCGACCCTGTCGCGAAATCGGACCCGTCGGCGCATGAATGAGCAGGCCTCGGCTTGGCTGAGTTGTATTGAAGGTCTGGCCGATGTACATGACCGCCTAAAACGTGTGGTGATACTACGTGCCGATGCTTTGAAGGTAATCAGACAGCAGGACGGTGAACGCACGCTCTTTTACCTGGACCCGCCCTATGTTCATAGCACTCGTGCCGCAACTGATGCATACCAATACGAAATGGATGAATCTGCGCATAATGAACTGCTGTCAACGATTCAGCAGTGTCATGGGAGTGTCATGCTTTCAGGTTATCCCAACGAATTGTATGACCGGACTCTTCACAACTGGAATAGACATGATCGAGAAATCGATAATAAGGTGAGCGGGAGTGCTTCTAAACGGGTAATGACGGAATCTCTTTGGTGCAACTTCTGAAACTCGCATACTCAACTGAGGCGCTAAACCGGAACAATCTTCGACACAAACAGATGCAAAATCTGAAAAATCGTGAGAATGGTGGTGTCAAAGTTGCCCGAACGGTAGCAAGACAGGGCAAGAAGGTTAAGAAAGTTTAAGAAAAGTGAAGCAATTTGGTGCTCCGAGAGCAAAATTGGTGTTTTGCTGGACTGCATCTGCCACCGGGCAAGAATCAGTTTGTCTGCCGAGATTGCCATGATCTGACGTACAAGTCCTGCCAGGAAGAACAGGGGCACGAGCGACTTTATGCGGAGTTGGGCTGTCGATGAGATGAAGAAACGCAGAAGTTGGCTGGCGCGTCCTGCTTGGTCTCGCACGGATATCAAATCCATGCTCTACCGGGGGAGACCTTCTCAGGAACGTTCACAATGTTCACATCTTCACGCATCAAGAACACAATG